>JABJBP010000039.1 GCA_018665815.1 Rhodospirillaceae bacterium | reverse complement strand
TGCGGAAATACATGGCGGATCCCTCGATATCGAAAGCGCCATCCGGGAAGGGACTGCGGTGACCATGAAGTTACCGGCGGCGCGGGTCATTCGGGCCCATTGATCATGAGCGCTCCACACCTGACAGAAGATGCGGATCGACAAACCATCGAAACAGCGCAAGCGTTGATCAACAAGCGCGGGAGAGCCAGCGCGATGGTCTATGCCGGCCGGAGGGTTGACCATCTCCGGGCCATCTCGGCGTGAGCGCTAGAAAGACACCGATTGTAAGGGTTTGGTCAGTCTTGCCCGATATAACCGCGCTTATGAACCGACCTGACTATCACGCCTTTTTAGAAAAGCTCCGCAGTGCCGTCGCCCAGGATTGTGGGATTTGCGGGCGCGTTGGATTTGGCGGCCTACAGCCGGATGCAAATTGCACGGTGGATTGTCCGGCTTATCGATTGCAGGTCGTTGTTGAGCGGATGGCGGCCGATCTAAACGCCTAAGCGGGCGTTAACGCCGATAATTCAATTTTCTCCAGCCGCCGAGTGATTTTCATCACAGGCCGATCTGCGTGTTCGTGCTATCCGTTAAGTATCTTGTAAGTCTTGCCGGCTATAAAGGCGAAGGCTGCAAATAAGCCAATGAGCGCAGAATAGCGGTCATTTTATAAACTGACGGTTTCCGTCCGATAGAAATTGGAGAGGAACAACAATGAGCCCTTTTAGCTATGAAGATTTTGACCCTCGGCGATCCGAACGCCGGGGCGGTTCCGTTGAGCATTTGGCATATGCTGAAAAATCGCCTGGTGAGCAGCGGAATTATTTTGATCGGCGTGCCGACCCTTATTGGCGGCACAGTTGGCTGCGCGCGTGCGTCAGTCAATCGCTGCGCGATTGATCTAAACCGGACAATTGGTTGTGGGGCGCGCCTATTCGGGCGTCGCCCCCGCCATGCCTTTAATATCTGAAAGGCAAAATTCAAAACCGGTCTAGCGTAGAGTGGCGACCACCCGGGTGCGTAGCCAACGATCCCGCCATTCAGGGTCGTTGCGGCGATCACGGTATCCCCGCCGACCTTCATCACGGCGATCCCGATGCCCAATGTCGTGCACGCTTTTTACCCGCCGTTCGTCATCGCGACGGTCGTCGTCAGTTCGCGACGCTTGCATTTTTTAATTCCCTCGAGTCACTTCGCGCCATAAACATCGCAAACTGTTCTTACTAGAGTATTAAGTTTGTATGAACGGCTGTGAACGAGTGATCGAAACCGCGGATAATTTCTAGAACATATACCCGTAACGAATGCCGACGTTCTCAAGGCCTTCGTTCAGGGTCACGACGTGGCGACCGTTGGTGGTGCCGTCCGATGTGTTCTTTTCACACAGACTGGCATTGGAACTGTGATCGAAATGGACCATGATGGCGTGGCGCTTGGCAAAGCGAAAACCGGCATTGATCGATTCGCGAAACAAGAACCGGCAACCCAATGATTTACTCTCACCGTCGACACCGACCAGATGCCCGTCGTGGGCCATGCCGCCGAGGCTGAACCCGGCAAACCAACCGTCCCAAAATGACCACTCCCAAGTTAGCCCCAAATAGGCTTGGGAGGTGTCACCGGACGAATTGTAGCTGACGCCAAGGTGTGGGCGCGGTGACCACATGAATTCAAAAATGCCTGGTGATGCAAACAGCAGCTCGAAATTGGCGTCAACACCGCCTTCATCACTGGCTGAGAACGGCCCGATATCGTGCGCCAGCGCACCGACCCTGATTTCCGAAAAAATATCTGAAATTTTCCAACCTGAATCGGCGTTGGCCATTTCGGTGGACATCGGTTGCGTTGAAGCCGGAGCCGGGCGGACCATCAAGGGACGTGGGGCAACAGAAGGCCCACGGTAAAGCTGGCTCCCGGCGGGAGCGCGGACCGGTGTGGCCGGCTGGGTGGGCGCGGGGCTATAGGAGAACGGATGGGACTCGCGTAGGAAGCCATCCATGTTGTATAGACCGCCCCAACTCTGGGCATTGGCCGGCAGGGACAGGGCCATCGCGAAAACGGACAACAGCAGGGCTGTTGAAAATCGGCGAAAGGCTTTCCATTGGTTTACGGATGTCTTCAATTGTCCAAATCCGGCTAAAATTTCAATTTCCAGGTCACTGGGTGCCTAACAAAGACGATCCGGCGAGTCCGGACAATCTTTTTTTCGCTCACCCTGACACTTGGTCCGTGGATATGGTCGGTGAATATGGTATCAATCGGGCAATAAAAAATTGCTCTTGAGGCGCGTTGGCTTACGGCGAACCTGGCCGGCAAAACATTCGAAGTACAGACCTCCGACGGAGAACGGTGGATCGCTGCTGATGTTTGCGAAGCACGATCGGCTGCGGTTTCACAGGCGGAAAACCTGCTTGAGACGGGCCGTTATGCCGCTGTGCAAGTCATCTCGGATAGCGAACGCGCCGGTACCGAGGTCGTTTTCGAGCAGGAAAATGAACACTGGATCGGAAATAAGGCAATCAATATTGCCGGCATTACCGAGGCTGCGATGTGTACGCGCCTCAGTGATTATTATGATTTTCCTGCGCGCCGTACCGTCGGCCGGCTGATGCGCCAGTATCTGGATGAATATGCGTTGAGCGCGTTGGAATTGGCATTCGATGCATCCCATCTGAAGCTTCTCGAGAACAATGAAAAATTGTTTCCACGTGCTGTCCAGCGTGTCGCCGGCCTGCAGGCCAAGGAAACTGAAACCAATCAGGTTCAATGGGCCGATGAAATATTCTCGGCGATCACCCAAGTACGGGAGCACGCCGGCGACACGACGGCGGCGGACGAATTTGCCGGTGTGATCAAGACCCAAGGCTTAGATGCCGTCATCGATCGGGTTGGTCTTTCAGTGCCTCGACAAGGCCGCGAGGTCGCTGTTCGTTTCGGCTTGGCGCGTTATCTGAAAGATGCAGCCGATTGGAACGGCAAGCTCGAATTGTTGGCACGGCCCGGCGACGGTGATCTGAGCGACCCGGCGCGCCGCCATCTGGACGAAGCCATGGCCGAAATGGTTGATGGCGCGGCCGCGATTATGGAATTGCTCGGCGGCCAACCGGATATGGGGACCGCCAATCGGGTCATTATGAAATTGGCGGCGGGCCGATGTCCGGTACCTAAAAAGCCGATTTCGCCAATCGAAGCGGTGAGCGGTACCTTGGCGCGTCATGCGTTGCCGCTTACCCGGGGCGTGCTTTATGACCGCGCAGCGTTGGAAATTGGCGGACGCGCCCGCTGACCCGAGAGGACCGGGATGAAGATCGGAATTTGTTCGTTACTTTCATTCGTGAGTTCGTTGATATGTCAGGCCTTGAAGGCGGCCCAGCAATCGCCGCTGCGGTGTTGCGCCGGGCCTGCATTGTTCTTGGCTCCGAAGATGAAAATTTAAATTTGGAAGGCGCCTTGGCGCGGTTGATCGATATGTTGCCGCACCGCGCTGTGCGAATTGGTTTTTTGATTGATCTCGTCGCCTCGCCGTTGGGCCAGGAAAATCAAGCGATGATCTTCTCAACGCTCGGGCGGCTAGTCGGGCAATTGTCGTCGGTCGCTTCATGTCTGCCGAAAGGGTCGAGCCCAGAGTTGCTTGATGCGACGCTAAGATCGCTGCGCCAGCGCCTGCAACAAGAGGGCTTGCCCAAGGCCTGGCGCGACAGCATCACCCAGGCCCTCGATAGCGTTGCCGAACGCGTTGGTCCCATGCGCGGTGTCGCTGGCATCGAGCCCTATAAACTCGACGAAGATACGCAAAGGATAATTGGCATGACCCCGGAACAGGAATCTTTCAGTGTCGGCGAAACATTGTTTCAAGAAGGCGAAATGGGGGATGAGGCCTATCTGATCAAATCGGGCGAGGTTGAGATTCTGCACATTGTCGGCAACGAGCAAATGGTATTGGCGCGATTGGGCCAAGGCGAGATATTCGGTGAACTTTCATTGATCGACAGCCAACCCCGGATGGCCACGGCACGGGTGTCCGCGGACGCCGAATTGGCGGTAATCAGCCGCGACAATATTCAATCGCGTCTCGGCCGATTGGAGCAATCGGATATGGTGTTGCGCCGCCTGATCGATGTTTTTGTTACTCGTATCCGCGGCGAAGCACGCATTCGCGAATAGTCACTTCCAGGGAAATGCGTCGCGCGGAGGCAAGGTGCCGTCCAGGGGCAGATCATCGCCTGAGGCGCTACTGATCGCTTCGGCAATTCGCAATCCCTCGTTCCATTTCACCATGCGTTCAGACCGAGCGAAGGAGCCGACTTTCAGCTGCTTGACGCCCCAGCCGACGCCAAGGTGGACAATCGTCGCATCTTCGGTCTCGCCGGATCGTGCGGAAATGATGGCGCCGAAACCGATGTCATTTGCGGCATCGAAGGACGCTTTGGTCTCGCTCAAGGTGCCGGCTTGGTTGGGTTTAATGAGCACAGCGTTGCAGGCTTTGCGTTTTGCCGCGTCCAAAACCTTATCCGCGTTGGTGACCAGAAAATCGTCACCGACCACTTGAACTCGTTTGCCGACCGCCCAAGTAAAACGCGCCAAGCCCTCTGGATCGTCCTCGCCCAATGGATCTTCAATGGAGACAATGGGATAGCGCTCAACCCAATCGACCAATAAACCGCTCAGGCCGTCACTATCCAGTTCCCGGTCGTCCAGAACCATCCGGTATCGGCCATCGGCACCAAATTCTGAAGCGGCGATATCCAACGAAATGGCTATGTCCTGGCCCGGCGTGCGCCCCGCCGCTTCAATGGCGCGGCATAGAATTTCAAGGCCTTCTTCGTTGCTGTGGAAGGCCGGCCAAAACCCGCCTTCGTCGGCAACGCCCTGCAGACGGCCGCTGTCGGCAAGCAGGCTGCCGGCGGCGCGATAGACGTCGGCCGTCCAATCGAGCGCCTGGGCGAAACTGTCGGCGCCGACGGCGATAACCATGAAATCCTGCACATCGACGCGACCCGCAGCATGTGCCCCACCGCCGAGAATTTGAATTTCTGGCAATGGCAGTTGCTCGCCGGCCGATCCTCCGCCGAATGGCCCGAGATATTGCCAGAGTGGTAATTTTTCCGCCGCCGCCGCCGCATGGGCGACGGCCATTGAGGTTGCGATCAAGGCGTTGGCACCAAGACGGCTTTTGTTTTCCGTGCCATCGAGCTCGATGAGCATGCGGTCGATGGCCGCCTGATCTCGGACATCCATTCCTTTCAGCGCGGTATTGATCTCATCGTTGACCGCGCCGAGTGCGCCCAACACGTCATAGCCACCCTGTGAGGCTCCGCCATCGCGAAGTTCGACCGCTTCGGCAGCGCCGGTAGATGCGCCGGCCGGTGCGATAGCGCGACCCATAGCGCCGTAGCGCAAGGTAACGTCAACTTCGATGGTGGGACGACCGCGGGAATCCCAGACCCGGCGGGCGTGGACCCGTTTGATGATGTTCTTGCTCACGTCAAATTCCCGAATTCAATTCCCGTTGCCACGCGCCCCGAGCCCCATCAAGCGTATCCACCGGCTCATTCAGCAGCGCCTTGGAAACACGGCGCACGCGTTCAATGTCCGCCGCATCGCTGAGGTACTCGACTGGGGACTTACCGTCCACGCGGGCCAGAAACAAGCCCGGTAGTAAATGTGCGGTGCGGCACTCAACGGCTTCCAATGCGGCTCCGGCGGTTTCGACGTAGGCGCTGGCCATGGCATCGAAGCAGGTCAGGAAGTCTTCTGCCGCAGCCGGAGTCCAAAGGCATTTCAGCAAAAAATGATTGAGACAGAATGCCAGATCGAACGCCGGATCGCCGAACCAGGCGCATTCCGCGTCCAAGAATACGGGGCCGTCCGCCGTTACCAGAATATTTTTCGGACTAACGTCACCGTGCACCAGGACAATCCGGTTCGCAGCCGTGATTGCCGAGAGTTCATGCAGCCGCCCGGCCACATCTGCATGGCATGCCGCTGTCGCCTCCAGGTAGGGTTCCAGGCGGATGGCGTGAAAGATTTCGTCGGTGGCAAAGCGCGCTGCAACCTCGGCGTCACCCGCGGTTTCACGATGTATCGTTCCGAGCACGTGGCCACATCGCGAAGCGAAATCCGGATCAGCGCGACCGGCGCGAAGTTCAGACTTCCACAATTTGCAATCGGCGGGATCCAGATAAGTCATGGCGAACATGCCCGACGCCGGGTCATGCGCTAATATCTCCGGCGCCGATCCGGGCGCAATGGAAGCCGCCTTTTGCATCCAGGCGACCTCGAAGGCGTTACGCTCGACCGGTGCGTGCCAATCGCCTTCGACCTTCAGTTTGGCTAGCGCACGCTTGACGCAAATGGCGCGGTCCGCAACGTCAACCTTCCAGATATCCGACGAGACGCCGCCTTCGAGGGGGGTGAATAACGGAACCTCCACTGATTCGACGAGGCCTGTGCGGCGTAGAAAATCTTCGAATTCCCGTGGTGGCCGGACCGGCGACATAGCTGATATATCCTGATGTTGGCTGGGCGGCGAAAGCCCGTAGTAACAGTATGAAACAAATCGACATACACCTGAATTCTTAGCGACACAAATCGAGGTTATGTTCGGATGTGTTGGATCGGGGCGTTCCCCACGGATGCGCGCGGTCCTGGTCAAGGGCAGGATTTGTTTGCTCTTGATTGCCTCCCTGTCAAACTCGCCGGACCCAATGGGTCCGGTTTTTTTGTGTACCGCGCCAAGTCGAACGCTGCGGTATTTACAAACTCTGGAATACTTGTGGCCCGCCTCATGGCGCTTGAGGTTCCGGAAGGAAAGCCGAACAATACTCACCATGGCTATGACAGGTGCATTGCAGGCCGGCGCCGGCGGCAGTTTTCAAATGTGGGTGATCTTTGCCCTCATTCTAGGCGCTTTGGGATTTTACCTCCGCGAACGCGCATCCATGGAATTAACGTCTCTGGGCTTGGTCTGTGTGCTTTTGGTGTTTTTCCATTTTTTTCCGGTGATTGGCGACGCCGGCGAATTGGTTGTAACGCCCGAACGAATCCTTAAAGGGTTCGCCAATCCGGCGTTAATCACCGTATTGGCTTTATTGGTGATTGGCCAAGGCATGGTCCGAACCGGCGTGCTGGAACGCGGCGCGGCGATTTTGCTGGGACTTTGCGGTAAGAACGCTGGCTTGGTGACGGCCATGCTGTTGCTGCTGGGTGTTGCTATCGTGACCAGCGCGTTTCTGAACAACATTCCTGTCGTGGTTATCTTCATCCCGATCATGCAGGCGCTGGCTCACCGCTATGGAAAATCACCCAGTAAGTTGATGATGCCGCTTAGCTATGCGGCGGTGCTCGGCGGGATGACTACGTTAATCGGGTCGTCGACCAATCTTCTGGTTAATTCCGCGTTGATTGAGATGTCGGTTCAACCCTTCGGTTTCTTCTCGTTCACAGTCCCCGGTGTCATCATGGCCGGTGCCGGGCTGGTATATGTTTTGTTAGTAGCCCCCCGACTTCTTCCCGACCGGACAGGTCTTGTCGATGATTACGGTGACGGTGGAGGCAAACAATTCATCGCCCAATTGCGGGTCGCACCGGATTCGCCCCTGATCGGAATGAGCGCGCCTGGCGGACATTTTGCGGCGCTGCCCAAAAAGACGCTGCGTATGGTTTACCGTGGTGATGAAGCCATCCTGCCGCCGTTTGAAGGATTTTCAGCGCGTGTCAACGATGTCCTGGTTGTTGCGGCGACGCGAAAAGTTCTCAGCAAATCGGTTTCCAGCGACCCGGAAGCCTTTCATCCCGAATTGGCCGGGGAAGGCATTTCGGAAAGCGTTGAAGCCGAGACAGACGAACAAGATGGCCGGTGGCGCTTCGGCGAACAGATGTTGGCCGAAGTGATGGTCGCGCCGGGTTCTGGCCTGATCGGATTGACGCTTTCGCAAATTGGTTTTCGTTATAAGACGCATTGCGTGGTGCTGGGTATTCAGCGGCGTTCGCGGATGTACCGTTCGCGGATCACTGACGTCAGATTGGAAGCCGGTGATGAATTATTGGTGCAGGGCCAACCGGAGGATATCCATCATCTGAAACAATTCCGCGATGTGGTCTTGCTGGAATCTTCCGCCGAGGAATTGCCGGCGATTATCCATGCAAAACGCGCGACGTTGATTTTTCTGACTGTTGTCAGCTTGGCAGCGACAGGCATACTGCCCATCGTCGTCAGTGCGCTTGTCGGCGCAGCGGCGATGGTCATGGTCGGCGTGATGAATGTCCGTCAAGCCTTTCAGGCGGTCGATCCCAAGGTGGTGACAACGATTGCCGCGGCGCTTGCCTTGGGCGTTGCCTTGCAGGCCACCGGCGGCGCCGCCTATTTAGCGCATCATTTGGTTGCTGCAACAAAAGGCGCGTCACTGGCGGTGATCTTGTCATTGTTTTTTCTTTTGGTAGCTGGGCTATCAAACATCATTAGCACCAAGACGGCCGCCGTGCTGTTCACCCCGATTGCCGTTGATATCGCCCGCCAGCTTGGCGTGTCACCGGAACCTTTTGCCGTCGCCGTAATATTTGCCGCCAATTGTTCCTTCGCCTCACCGCTGGGCTATCAAACCAATTTGTTGGTCATGGGGCCGGGGCATTACCGTTTCGGCGATTTCGCTCGCGCGGGCATACCGTTGATCATTTTGATGTGGCTAGTCTTTTCCCTATTTGCGCCAAGTTTTTACGGCTTATAGTGCGGGTTACCAATCGGATTTTAAAAACCCGCTGACGAACGGGCCCAAATCGTCGAGCGGAAGAATGGCGCTACAAATTCCGGCTTCGCTGACGGCGCGAGGCATGCCCCAAACAACACAGCTTTCCTCATCTTGCGCAATCACCATGCCGCCTGCATCGACAACGCACTGACTGCCGTCCAATCCATCACTACCCATACCCGTCAAAATGACGCCGATAACTCTGCCACGGTAAGTTTCGGCTGCGCTTTCAAACATCGGGTCAACCGACGGCCGACAGTAATTGATCGGCGCCTCCTGCGAAATCTTGATTGTTGAGTTGCCGCCGACGGAAACCGCGCGCATATGAAAAGCACCGGGCGCAATATAAGCTCTGCCGCCGACGATTTCTTCACCGTTTACACCCTCGCGACAATCAATGGCGCCATGCGATGAAATGTGACTGGCGAGCAAGGCCGTGAAGGCGGCTGGCATGTGCTGTGTAATCAGAATGGGAATATCGATATTCGGCGGCAGGCTGGCAAGAAATGCAAAGAGCGCCTGCGGGCCGCCTGTCGAACTGCCGACAATCAACGCGTCGGGTTTCATACGGTTGATAGGCCGCAAGGCAAACTTTTCGATAACTGGTGGTTTCGATTTCGGTGGCGCGATGACGGTCGCCGGGGCGGCGGCGGGTCCGGCCAAGTCGCGTTCGGTTCGGCCAAACGCGCGAATGACCGATGCCAATCGGGTATTAAATTCGGTTTCGCTTTTGGTTTTCGTGTGAGTGGCGGGCGTCGGGATGAACTCCGCCGCACCCTCCATCAGGCCCAACATGGAAGCCTTTACATTCGCGAATGATAGACTCGCAACCATGATGATACGGGCATAAGGATCAACCTTCAAAAGGCGGGTGATTGTGACCTTTAAGTTACTTTCGCCATGGCCGATATCGAGTACGATGGCGTCAAAAACGCGAACGCGGATAGCGCTCACTGCAGCAATGCCGTCGATGACCTGCGCAGTCACTTCAATGTCCGGTAATCGGTCTAAGGCCGTGTGAACTCGAGCGCCGACGATCTCTGAATCGCCAATTAGCAGGACCCGAAGACTGTTTCCTTCAGGTGCTGAACGAACAGGTTTTTGCATCAGTTCCGCCAATTGCCGGCGCTCCTTATTCGACGCCTTTCCCCATCACGACTGTGCCTCAACACACGGGTGCCCACAATGGAGTTTCTTATGGCGCGCTCAGTCATGCTGCGCTGCAACAAACAGATTGACGCCCTAAAGCGTCATGGATATAAGCGGGGTGGGCCACGGCTCCCCAACGAGTCGCTGCCCTTCTGGAAGGAAGGGAGTAAAATGATGACCATTCCAGCGAAACCGGCCCTGCGGCCGGCCAATCCTAATTTCTCTTCAGGTCCCTGTGCCAAACGTCCGGGTTGGACTTTGGCGGGCTTAAGTGACGCGGCACTCGGTCGCTCGCATCGTGCCAAGGTCGGCAAATCAAAACTCAAAGACGTAATTGAACGCTCTAAGCGCGTGCTTGGCATTCCCGATGACCATGTGCTCGGCATCGTGCCGGCGTCGGACACCGGTGCCATGGAAATGGCGCTTTGGTCCCTGCTTGGGCCGCGTGGTGTCGATATGCTGGTCTGGGAAAGCTTCGGCAAGGGCTGGCTTTCGGATGTGGCCAGCCAATTGAAACTTGATGACGTGCGTGAGATTGCCGCCGAATACGGTCAGCTGCCGGATCTCGGCCAAGTCGATTTCGATCGTGACGTTGTGTTCACATGGAACGGCACCACGTCCGGTGTCCGGGTGCCCGACGGGAACTGGATCGATGCGGCGCGCGGCGGGTTGACCATTTGCGATGCCACATCGGCGGCCTTCGGGATGGAGCTCGCGTGGCCGAAACTCGATGTAGTAACATGGTCGTGGCAGAAGGTCATGGGGGGCGAGGCGGCGCACGGGATGCTGGTGTTGAGCCCACGGGCCGTCCAGCGCCTTGAAAGCCATACGCCGTCTTGGCCAATGCCGAAAATCTTTCGCCTGACCAAGGGCGGCAAGCTGATCCGTGCGATATTCGAGGGCGCGACCATCAATACGCCGTCCATGCTGGCCGTCGAAGACGCGTTGGACGGGCTCAAATGGGCCGAAGACGTTGGCGGTGGCGCCGCGCTTCTTGCGCGTGTCGGTGCCAACATGGCGGCGATGACCAATTGGGTCGAAGCGAACCCATCGTTCGACTTCCTGGCGGAAGCTGCCAATACCCGCTCGCCGACATCGATTTGTTTGAAAATCACCGCGCCTTGGTTTGTGGCGCTCGATGTGGATGCTCAGGCGCTCGCCGCCAAATCGGTGGCGACGCTTTTGGATACGGAAGGCGTTGCCTTCGATATCGGTGCGTACCGCGATGCGCCGCCGGGCCTCAGAATTTGGGGCGGTGCGACCATCGAGACGACAGATTTGGAAGCCTTGTTCCCTTGGTTGGACTGGGCGCTGGCGCACGTTGGCGCCGATACATCCAAGGCCGCCTGAGGGCGCCTGAAACATATTTGGAGACGATCATGGTTAAAGTCCTGATATCCGACAAAATGAGCCCCCTGGCCGAGCAATGCTTCAAAGCGCGTGGTATCGATGTTGACGTCAAAGTCGGCATGAGCCCTGAAGAATTGACCGCCTGCATCGGCGAATACGATGGGCTCGCCGTGCGTTCGGCAACGAAGGTCCGGGCTGAAATTATCGAGGCCGCGGACAACCTTAAGGTCATCGGCCGCGCCGGCATCGGCGTCGATAACATCGACGGCGAGGCGGCCACAGAGCGCGGTATCGTGGTCATGAATACGCCGTTCGGCAATTCGATCACTACCGCCGAGCACGCGATTTCCCTGATGCTGGCCCTGGCCCGGCAAATCCCCGAAGCCAACGCCTCGACCCACGGCGGCAAATGGGAGAAATCGCGGTTCATGGGCGTCGAGCTGATGGGCAAGACATTGGGCATCATCGGGTGCGGCAATATTGGCTCGGTGGTCGCCGACCGCGCCCAGGGCTTGAAAATGAAAGTGATTGCCTACGATCCGTTCTTGTCGCCCGAACACGCCACCGATATCGGCGTCGAAAAGGTTGAATTGGATGACCTGCTGGGGCGCGCCGATTTCATCAGCCTGCACACGCCGCTGACCGATGCGACGCGCGATATCATCAATGCCGAGGCGATTGCGAAAATGAAAACCGGCGTGCGGATCATCAATTGCGCCAGAGGCGGTTTGCTTGTCGAGGCCGATGTGCTGGCCGGCCTGGAAGCCGGCACCGTCGCGGGTGTGGCGCTCGATGTGTTCGCCGAGGAACCGGCCACGGAAAACATCCTGTTTGGCCACCCAGGCGTCGTCGCCACACCGCATCTCGGCGCCGCGACCACGGAAGCCCAGGAAAAGGTCGCCCTGCAGGTCGCCGAACAAATGGCCGATTACTTGCTCAGCGGGGCGGTCACCAACGCGTTGAATATGCCGTCGGTCTCGGCCGAGGAGGCGGCGCGCCTGAAACCCTACATGGAGCTCGCGGAACAACTGGGCAGCTTCGCTGGCCAGGCGACCACCAGCGCCATCAGGGAAGTGACGATCGCCTATGAAGGCGTGTGCGGTGAGTTGAATTGCAAACCGTTGACCTCGGTGGTCCTGCAAGGGCTGTTTTCGCATCTGATGGTCGGCGTCAACATGGTCAACGCGCCGACCATCGCCAAGCAACGCGACATCACCATCCGCGAAGTCCGCTCGGATGAGGCGGGGGCTTATCAGACGTTGATATCGCTGCTGGTGGTGACGGAAAATCAGAGCCGGTCCATCCGTGGGACCTTGTTCAATGACGAGCCGCGCGTCGTCGAGATCAAGGATATTCCCATTGATGCGAAGCTCGGCCCTAACATGCTCTACATCACCAACCGCGATAAACCAGGCCTGATTGGTAACCTGGGTTCGGTGCTGGGCGATGCCGGCGTCAACATCGCGACGTTCCATCTTGGCCGGGCCGACGAAGGCGGCAACGCGATTGCGTTGATTGAAGTCGACGGCACGCCGCCGGAGGCGGTGATGGATGCGGTCTGCGAGCTTGAAAACGTCGTCCAGGCGATCGCCATGCGGTTTTAAGGGGGGCGTCATGAGCCAGGGAACGAACATTCACAAGGGCGGCTGCCTGTGCGGCGCGGTGCGATATGAAGTCACCGGTCGCTTGCGCGATGTGGTCAATTTCCATTGTGCCATGTGCCAACGCCTGCATGGTGCCTTCGGGGCGCACTCGAAAGCGCCGAAAGCTGATATCCGGATCACCAATGATGCGGGTCTGGCGTGGTACGCGACGTCGGCGCGCGCGCGGCGTGGGTTTTGCTGGGATTGCGGATCGAACTTGTTCTGGGAGCCGCATGATCAAGATGCGACGGGGATTGTGGCCGGGTCTTTGGATCAGCCGACAGGGCTGAAGACCATGGGGCATATTTTTGTTGGCGAGAAGGCCGACTTTGATGCCATCACCGATGGCTTGCCGGCCTTTGAGGGATCGTCTGACGGTGGGCTTCCGGACGATCATCTCTGATATCCTTATTCCCGGTCTCTGGCCGGGTCTTCGCGGTCGGTGCCGATCAGGCTGAGATCGAAATCGGTCGTCTGATAGACGTAGTTCAGCCAATTGCCGAACAGTAAATGCCCGTTGCCGCGCCAGGTGTTGACCGGCGGGCGTGAGGGGTCATCGTCCGGAAAGTAATGCGCCGGCAGCTGAATGGCGCTGCCTTTTTCCACATCACGGGCGTACTCGTCACCGATGGTGGTCGAGTCGTACTCCATGTGATTGAACATGTGCACATGGCGCCGCTTGTGGTCCATGACCATGCACATGCCGGCTTCATCGGAATCCATCAACACCTGCAATTCTTCAATCCCGGCGAAATCGGCGACCCGGTTTTCCGTGTGCCGCGATACCGGCACCGGAATTTCATCGTTGAGCCCGCGCATCAAGAGCGACGTATGATCGAGCACCCGATGCGTGAAAATCCCAAAGCGCTTTTCCGCCAACTGATACTTCGGAATGCCGTGGAAATGCTGCAGCGCCGCCTGCGCCCCCCAGCACAAATTAAACAAGCTGTGGACATTGCCCCCCGACCAATCAAAAATCTCGCGAAGCTCATCCCAATAGCGCACGTCTTCAAACGGCAATTGCTCAATCGGCGCGCCGGTGATGATCAGGCCATCGAATTTCTCATCGCGGATCTCACTGAAGGGGTGATAGAAATCCAACAGATGCTGTTCCGACGTGGTCTTTGGCTTATGGGTTTCCAGCGCCACCAAGGTCATCTCAACCTGCAACGGCGTCGAGCCCAAGACGCGGGCCAGCTGCGTCTCGGTTTTGATCTTTTCCGGCATCAGATTAAGGATCGCGATCCGCATGGGGCGGATATCCTGGCGGATCGCGCGGTCCTCTTTGATCACGAGCACGCCTTCCGCTTCCAGAATTTTTCGCGCCGGCAGGCCGTTGGGAATCTTAATGGGCATCGAATTGAAGCTCGCTTCCTTATGTTCTTATCATTATCACGCGTCGCGCCGAGCTTGGCGTTGGCCGCAGGCATCCAGGTACCGCGCCAGATTGTTCGCCGCCGTCTCCGCCGCCGCCGCCTGTTCCGAGATCACCGAATAAATCTTATCCAAAAACCGGTCGGCATCCGGCAGCGTGTCGCCGTGGTCATCGGGTTGAAATAGTTCGTCGGCGTGAATTGTAAACCCAAAATTATCCGCCATCGCCCCGTAACGCGGTTTTCGGAACTCCAGCAAATCCGGAAACAGCGGTCGGGCGAAGTCCAGCGGATCGACCCCCGCACCATCATCGGGCTTGGCTTCCAGATGCGGTTCGATAAACGCCGGGTTATAAAACAGCGGTTTGGGGTGCGTCCGCGCGCGGACCTTCAATTCCTCTTCGTAAGCCGCGTTGGGCTGAATATACAAAATCAAACTGTCCGCCGTGAGCGCCGCGATCACCGGATCATCGGCATCATTCGGATCGGCGATTTCACACAGGCTGCCTGATGCATCGTTGATGAAATGCTTGCAGCCATAAATCTGCCAGGACTTCGACATGAACCCGCCGGCGTCAATCATCGAGGCCACCTCGGCGCGCCGATACAACTCCTGGCGCTCCAAAAATAACGCCTTCGCCAACCCGCCCAATGCCGGGTCCCCGAACATGCCTAGAAACGTAGACACCGGCTCCAGGTTATCGACCGAGATGTTGTGATTGATATAGATGCTGTCTGAGCGCAACAGATTGGCGACGAACGGGTCGCGCATCTGCATGATCTTGAACTTCACGTTGTCCAAAATGTCCTCGGCCAGATACCGCGTCCCGATCCGGTAATCGGCGGAATAATGAAACCAATTGGCCGAGCGCCGCAAAGCCGTCGACAACATGGTCTTGCCGACCCCCGACATGCCCAAAAGGGCAACCGCGTGATGCAGCTCGCGAAATTCGGAAAGTGAGATCATTTTATAACCCCCTCAAACGCCGGGCGGATGCGCCGCATCCTTGGCTCACCGCGATCACGCGGGCGCCCCTTGGGCTTGCCATCGTACACATGAACAATGGGTTCATGTGTACGATGGTTAGCACAGTTCTTCAAACGGTCAGAATGTTGCTGGGCGATTTGGGCAGGCGGCGGAAAAACCGGGGTGAAAAGCGCAATGGTTTCAAAGGCATCGAAAAAAAATGCGGAACCAACTGAATTTTGCGTATGCCTTTGCCGATGGTCGCGAAACGGCGTATGCACGTGGCAAGCCCGACCCGACTTTTCTTGCGGGTGTCTGGTAGCAGTCCAACGTTCACGGCATGACGGTCCTAGTTATTAATTCCTTTATTTAGGAGTTAGCATGCAAACTCGTAGGAGCAAGGGAAAGGGGGAGATTATTTTTGCTGGTAGGAATTGGATGCAAGGGTCAGTGTCAGGAATAGGATCGACTTCGACAATCGAAAGCATCCTCATTCGGCCCTCGGGGCAGGCCACCGATTTTGGTTTATCGGCAAAGAAATGAAATAATCAGACCCGATCAGCAGAGGTTAAGTGTTGCTTAAATTTCGCCGATATCTGTCCAACTAATGAGAGTAGATCAAAGATATGAAAGTTAGGGCATGGACAATTAGGTTAGAATTTCAATTATGGCGTTTACCGTAAAACGCGCAGAAATGATCGCGCCATATTCGTGAAGATCATCCTCTTTTTTCTCGTCTGCAAAATCGACAACTGTTTTCACGCCAAAGAGTGGAACATCAGGCCGACAAGATAGCTTGAGAGATTTGTATACACCGTACATTTCCATATCGATTCCAGCAATTTTTCGGTGCTGGTCCGCTATCTCTCCAATTCGATCCGTGCTAGCAACCACGGCTGAGCCAGATGCAAAAGGAACGATTCGGGGAGAGGATCTTGCGCATGGACGGGTTGCTGAAATATCTGTCTCAAGTTCGTCCATCAATCGGACTTTATCAATTGTTGCTTTCAGTCTTAGTCGAACTGATTCGCTTAAATCAGCTTGGTAGGGCTCAATGTTAAAATTATTTTCCGACCATATTCCGGATTGGTATTCCCAGGTTGGATTGGCTATCAAAAGTTGCCCCAATGCAGAATTCTTGGAGTACCCGCCGCAAACTCCGGACATAGCCACAAGTCGAGGGCTGAATTTTTCAATTGCCCGAGTTGTGACAATTGCGGCCTCGACTAGCCCCATAGTGGGTAGCAAAATACATAAACCTTTAAAATTTTCTAATTGTAAATTTTGGCAATCTAATCCCTGCAAAATATTTTTCTCGCCGCAGTCGGCAACGGTCGAAAAATATGCTTCACGTTCTTCTTCAAGAGCACAAATAATGATGAAGTCTAATCTTATCTCAGCCTTAACTCTTGCGATGTATGAGGTCAGGGTGATTTTCCAAGTTTCTGAATCGCGATCGAATTGTTGAAGAATGATGCCTTTGAGAAGAAAGTTTTCTTTCTGCTCGTCGACCAGATTTTGGTGTTCCGAAAGTGCTATTACGTAGGATCTGCGATTTAATTCGTTCGCGCTCATCATGCGAGAGACTTCACCGCTGGCGTCGATTGCTTGCCCCCCTTTTGTGAAAGGAAGAAGCAAATCCATAACGATAAGATCGTATCGATTTTGTGATACGTATGCTGTCATTGTTTTTCGGGCATCTCTAAAAATACCCACCCCATTCATTGATCTGATAGAATCACGATATCACGGCGTTGAGATTATGGGGGCAAAATATGAGCCAGCTTGGATTTTTTGATGTTGCTAATCGCTATGCTGGCTTGGACGTGAAGAAT
>JABJBP010000038.1 GCA_018665815.1 Rhodospirillaceae bacterium | reverse complement strand
TGAGCGTTTGCTCCGCCGCCGCTGCCATTCCGATATAGCTGAACCCCAGCCCGATAAAAGCCGCGATGAATGATTTCACGAATGTCCTGCCCTTCGCCGACAACGATTTTGTGCCGTCGACATCTCGACTTAAAGCGTCATTGACGCCTGTCCGTCAAGATGGTCCAGGAATGCAGCATGCGCGCGGCGACCGGGCTTAACGCCGCAAATTGCCTGTTTGGCGCCGTGTAAGACCACACATGGGACACACTGCCGTCGGGACGTGGGATGATGATCATACGTTTTTTAAATGATTCACCGGCATGAGTATAAACGACGAACAATTGCCGCCCATGAAGCTTCAAGTTTCCGCGCATATAGGTCCAGGCTTTGTCATCAACCACGCGAAAACCGCGAACCGCATTACCCAGTGATGATGTCAGCTGGTTGACCGTGCGCTTGACGGACTCACCGGCATTTTGTGCCCCAGGTGGTGCGATGTTTTGAACACCAATGATTGCGGCATATTCAGGTGTCCCTTCTCGCCCGCTGAACATAGCGGCCATGGCTGTCGGTTTTGACATCTCCCATGCCGCCGGATACTCGATGACATATCCGTAACCTGGCTCGGAGAACCGTTGCCCCGCCGCCGCTTGCATAGCCTCTGGGGGAGTTCCTGGAGCCGACAAATCGCCAGCGCTGGGCCGAAAGTGGGTCAATACCCAATCAAATTCGCCGCTTAGTTTCAAAAAATCAGTTTCCGGCGCGATAAAGATAAACACGTAATCCCGTTTGGCGCCGCGCGCCACGACAACCTTGGCCCGGGACGCGGCGCCTTCGTATAAAACCTCATGAGCAGGCATGCCGCCGATGCGAGTTGGCTTATCGGCGCCCCGCAGCGACCACGGCTTTCCTTGGCCCAGATACTTGGCTTCCAAGAGCGCCGACATCCGCGATAACGGAATTGATGGACGTGCCGGACCGGTTTGCAGATTGATCACGAAGCCTTTTCGCGAGCGAATGGAAATTTGGTCCGCATCCTTTCTTTCGACAACTTCAGCACCCGGCGGGACTGCAACGGTAAATCCAACTTTTGCATGAGTATACAAATGCGGTCGCCCGGTAGGCTGCTGCGCCTTCATGGCTTCAGCGCTAACTGGCGTTTTTTGAACTTGCGCGACGCGCGCGGATTCGGCGCTTTTTGATGATTGTGGTAGTCCGGCCACGAAAATACCGATCGCAGCGGCAGTCATGAAACGCCTACGCATGACGCTCTCCTTCACGGTTTTGAGTTTTCACACCCTGGGATTTACCGTCCAGTAAATTCCAATTGAGTATTTTACCATCTGTTTTGTAAACTTGCCGTTAACGTCGCAATTATTGGTTTCGATCTCATGGCACGCATTAAGGACGACTATCGTGGCCTGACGGGCATGCAAAAGGCGGGGATTTTCATGCTCGCTGTTGGCAACGCACATTCGGCACAGTTGTTCGAGAAGATGGACGACGAGGAAATCCGCGATCTTTCCGGCGCCATGTCGTCGCTGGGCACGATCAACGCCGGCATTATTGAGCGTTTGTTTGTAGAGTTCGCCGATCAGCTGAGCTCGGCCGGCGGCTTGGTCGGCTCGGTCGGCTCAACGGAACGCTTGCTGATGAGTGCGCTGCCCGAAGACCGGGTTTCCCAGATCATGGAAGAGATGCGCGGCCCCGCCGGGCGCACCATGTGGGACAAGCTTGGCAATGTGAATGAGGCAGTGCTGGCGAATTACCTCAAAAATTAATATCCGCAGACCGTCGCCGTGGTGCTCTCAAAACTCAAATCCGATCACGCGTCGCGCGTCCTCTCGGTGCTGCCAGAAAACTTCTCCATGGAAGTGATCATGCGGATGCTGCGCATGGAAGCGGTGCAGAAGGACATCCTCGACCACGTCGAGCGTACGCTGCGCTCTGAGTTCATTACCAACCTGGCGCGCACAGCGCGGCGCGACAGCCACGAACTGATGGCCGATATCTTTAACAACTTGGACCGAACCACCGAAAACCGCTTCATGACGTCGCTGGAAGAACGCAACCGCGAGGCCGCCGAACGGATCAAAGCCTTGATGTTCACCTT
>JABJBP010000037.1 GCA_018665815.1 Rhodospirillaceae bacterium | reverse complement strand
TGAGATTTGGCGTGCCGGCCAGCGACGAAGATTTCAATCGCCTAGCGGCCGCCTTGTCTTGCGAAGAAATGAAAGCCGTATCGTAATCGATAGCCAATGAAGTGCGGTTCAAAGAATGCGGATTTGGTTAAGTTTGTTTACAGTATTGTAACATTGATTGTTGTAGGACGGAGTTGGGCAAACGGCCAAATTAGAGGGAATTCGGGCGTCAGATGTCGTATTCGACGGAATTCAGGAGAGCGGTGGCGGCGGCGGCTGTCACGCGGCTCATCGCGGGGCGCCGGAATCTGGACGCTGCGGCGCGCGTGGTTTCCAAACGGTTAGGGAATGTCGTTTTCCCTGACCGAAAAGAAAATGACCGCATCCGCATGCTTCTTGAATATCGCAAAAAAATTCTTGCCGTCGATCCAAAAGCGACCGGGACCCAAAAGGTTTTGATCGCCCGTTACCATTATGATCAATGCATGAAATGGGTTGCGGACAATAATCTTAAACCCGAAGAATCATCTGACCTGTTGGTTCAAACCTTGTTGGGCGCGACCCAAAATTAACAGTGGAAACTGCCCGCTTATGAACACTGCATTAATTTGCCTTTGCAGGCCTTTTTGCAGGCCTTGTCTTTTTTTGCACACCCGCGTTTGCATGTTTTGTAGTTACCCATGCAGTCATGCTTTTTCGGTGGCTTTCCAGTAGCGCCGGGGATATTGGCGCACCGCGATTTGCAGGTCGCTTTTTCGGATGAGCCCTCCGAACGGATACATTGCTCCATGCATTGCATCAGGCCTTGGCTCTGCGCCAGTTCGGTTTCCTGTGCCGCGCTAACATCCGTTTGTGCGGCGAAGCCGCAAACCGCAACAACCGCGATCAATGCAATCAAAGTATTTCGCCAAAACATGATGAACCTCCTCAATGGATACGGCACCATCCTACCTCAGGCGGGCCAAATTTATCGTTAATGGCCGGCTTATTTACGTTTCGACAAATAAGACGGGAATGAAACACTTGCGTGCGCCGCGTCGATAAACTCCGCGTGGTCAGCCGGCGTCTGATCGGCATCATAATTCAATGGCAAGCAAACTGATGCAAACGTCCCAACGTTCTCTTCACTCGCAATGCGTAACTCACCTTTTAATTGCCGGGCAAAACGTTCCGCAATGGAAAGGCCAAGCCCGGTGCTTTGATCGCCGTGCGGCGATGTCGCTGCGCCATTTTCGAAAGGCTGGGTAATATTTTTGAGGCGCTCAGGCGCAATACCTTTGCCGGAATCAGAAACCACGAAAATCATCGCACCGATGGCTCCATCGAAATCAGCCTCAACGCTGACACTGCCGCCGCCCGGTGTGAATTTGACGGCGTTCGATACAAGATTGATCAATACTTGATTGAGTCTGCGCGCATCGGTGCGCAGTATGGGGAACGCATCGGCGATCTGCGATCCAAGCTTTACGTTGCGGTCCGCAGCTATTCCGGCAAACATCCGGACCACGCCATCGATCATTAGCCCAACACCGACATCTTCGATTTCCATGGGGCCACGGTCTTCGCTACCGTCGGCGAGAATGCCTTCACAGATTTTCTGTAAATGGGTGGCGGCATCAAATATTGTGCGGGTGTAATCCTTGTATTCCGGCGCCCCCAAAGGGCCGTGAATTTCTTCCGACATCATATGGGCGTAGCCGAGCAACGCGTTTAACGGCGTCTTGATCTCGTGTGCAAGCTCGGCGAGGCATTGGTGCTGTTCCTCAACCTCGTGCTGTTCGCGCTCCAGGGCGCGTTCTAATGCGCCTTCAGCGTTGCGTAGCGCTTGCGTCGCGTCGTTGTCGGGCAGGACCAACTCCTCGATCAGTTGAAACTTATACATTATTAGTTTGAGCCAATGAGATGCAAACATTCAGCACATTCGCGCCGTACATTCCATGCGGGCCCGCTCTCGAAGATTGCGCCGCCAGATGGTGTGCGTATAGTGAGATCAAACCGGCGCATGCGGCGCGAAGCCATGGAGTGATATCGTGATTGAACTATATACCTGGGGTACACCGAACGGTCGCAAAGTCTCCATTATGCTGGAGGAAGTTGGCCTCGACTACACGGTGCATGAAGTTTCCATCCGCGATGGTCAGCAACACGAGCCGGATTTTTTGAAGATCAGCCCAAATAATAAGATCCCGGCGATTGTCGATACTGATGGGCCGGGCGGCGCGCCGCTGTTGAAAATCAGCCGAACCTTCCGCGACGGTGCCGAACAGCGCAATACCGGCACCGACGGCGAAGCGGGTTGATCCGCCGGTTACAGGCGGCTATGTAGTGCCTAGCGGGCGGCGTCCACGATCATTTGGGCCGTCACGCGATGCGGATGGGTGGCCGAGTGGCTGAAGGCGCTCCCCTGCTAAGGGAGTAAGGGTTAACGCCCTTCGTGGGTTCGAATCCCACCCCGTCCGCCAGAATTTCGCCCCTCGGGGCAAATGGAGTTATTGAGTAGATTACTCATTAACTCCATTTTTTTGCCTGAAGTTCTTGTGCTGCCCAATGCTGCAACACCCACGGCACTTGCAATCAGGTCTTATAGCTTGGATCGATCCGGTCCAACTGGCGCAGCAAGCCTGGCCATTCAACTTTGCCGATGGTTCGAAAACCCTTGTCGGAATTGTTGAATTTGTTGCGATCAAATGTCGCCTGCTGAACGTCTTCGGGGACTTGGATGAGTTCGGCGCCGGCTTGTTGGACGGCCAACTGCATACGGCACGCGCGCTCGGCGCGGTACATCCACATGAACACCTCGCCGGGCGTCGCACCGACGGTGAGCAAACCGTGATTGCGCAGCACCAACACCTTGTTGTCGCCGAGATCGCGAGCCAGGCGCTCACGTTCGTCTAAGTCGGTGGCGATGCCTTCATAGTCGTGATAGCCGGTGTGCGATATCACCACCAAGGAATGCTGGGTCAGCGGCAAAATGCCGTCTTTCTGCGTCGCCACGCCGGTGCCCGCTGCGGTGTGCGTGTGGACCACCCAATTGATGTCGGGCTTTGCCATATGGACGGCGGAATGGATGGTGAAACCGGCCGGGTTGATGCCGTGATCGCTCTCATGAAACGTGTGTCCGTCCTCGTCAACCTTGACCAGCATCGACGCGGTGATTTCCTCGAACAGATACCCATAAGGGTTCAGCAAAAACATATCGGGCTGATCGGGAATGCGCGCCGAGATGTGGGTGCCGAACAAATCCGACCAACCGTAATGATGGATCAGCCGGTATAGCGCCGCCAGATCCACCCGGGTCTGCCATTCGGCCTCGCTCATGTCTCGCTTCATTTCAACAACGCTCACGTTTCTTCTCCTCTGGTCTCTCTCAATTTCAATGCTCTAAATTCTCAGGCCGCCGCGACCTGGTGTCCTGCTTTTGCTCCGGCCACGTGCGACTGGCTCTGGAACCGCCCCTCCGGGCTATATTCATGCACTTGAAACACTACGCTGGCGCCCATCGCATCAGGGTAATCACCCTGGCGCAGATCGGTCGCCAGCGAGGGCACCGTGGTGCATTCGGTGCCGCCGAAATCATCCCCATACGCCCGGTGGGAATGCCCGCAGAAAACCCGCGCCACGTCATGCTTGGCAATCACGCCTTCCAGCGCATCGGCGTCTTCCTGGGTCTCAAAATTAAACGGCTTCACCGTCGATGCTTTCACCCAGATCGGCGGATGATGCATCATCACGGCCACAGGCTCATTGGAACAGTCCGCCAGCGCGGCGTCCAGCCAACCCAGCCGGTCGGCACACAGGTTCGCCAGCATGGATGTTGAGGATTGCGTATCAAATCCGATGAGGCGGACCGCATGGTCATTGATCACATACATGACCGGATCATCGCCCTGGCCGCCCATATAGCCGTCGGGCCCGAAGGTGCTGCGCAATCCGCCGCGTGAATCGCGGTTTCCCGGCACCACATAGAGCGGCGCATTTAAGCCATCCAGAATTTCGCGGGCGAGATTGTATTCCGCGTCCACGGCCGTCTGCGTCATATCACCGGTGTGAATGACCACGTCCACCTCCAACTCCAACGCGTTGACCGCCTCAACCGCGCGGGCCAAGTCATCGGCGCGACCGGGCGCGTGTTCGGCGTCGCTTTCCGGCGTCGTCAGATGTGTGTCGGTGAGTTGTGCAATCCGCATATGGGGCGCGATCCCTGCATGATCCTTAATGGACAAAAACGCCTGTTGCTTATACACCATCGCCATGAAATCCAGCAACGTCACCCGTGTGCCGCACCTCATCGATCAAACCGAGCGCTGGCGCCGCCAAGAACACCGGGGCGGCGTGCTCTGGCTCACCGGCCTGCCGGCGTCCGGCAAATCGACGCTGGCCTATGGTTTGGAATCGCGCCTGTTCGACGCCGGTTATGAAGTCTACGCCTTTGACAGCGCGCGTCTGCGCCAGGGCCTCAACGCCGATCTCGGCTATAGCCGCGAAGACCGCCGCGAAAACATCCGCCGCGCTGGCGAGCTTGCCGCCGTCATGGCACGGGCTGGGCTCGTCGTCATCACCGGGTTTATCTCACCCTATGCCAAAGACCGCGCTGAAGCGCGCGCAGCAGCTGGTGAAAATTTTCATGAAATCTATCTCTCCGCGCCCCTGGAGATTTGCGAGGCCCGCGACACCCGTGGCCGTTACCGCCAAGCCAGAGCCGGCGAGATCAAGGATTTCACCGGCATCGACGCGCCTTATGAAGTCCCCGCGACGCCCGAGCAAATTCTGGGTACGGCAACGCTATCCGTCGAAGATTGTTTGGATCAACTGGCGGTCTACACGGATCAGCATTTTCGAAATTTCTGAACACCGCTAACCTCGCGCGAAGGCCCGCCTGAACAGAAGGTACGCAATCGTGGTTATCGGTAGACAATAGTGGTCATTTTTCAAGAACTATCATTTGTTTTCAATGCTGTAATATGGATACCGTTTGAACACCTGAGTATCCATTAGTCGCCATCGAGTAGTCTTTTTCGATGCTGCCCCATCGTCACGGCAACGCGCACGGAACCACCGATGCCCGGCCTGGGCGCGATTTGAGCCTGCCGCCATCGTTCTCTTTCACCCCAAAGCCCAACACCGCGACCGCGCCATCAGTCCCCAAGGCGCCCGCCGCCAAAAACCACCGGCCACGGGCCTTCTTCACAATGTCAAAGCGCCGATGCGCCCTGGTCCCTCGGGTAACGCCAAAAATCCAGCGCCGGGTACCCGAAGGGGTAAAAATGACATAGGTGTATTTTCCTTGTACGCAAGAGGGCACAGCAGACAAATCAGTTTTTTCTTTGAGGGTTTTGTATTTCGCTGCCGCTCTGTGATTTAATCCAAAATTGGATTTGAATGCAGATAACCCGAAGGTCACCCCATGGACGCCCCATCACCGCTGAAAACCATCACTACCGCCGACAAGGCGTTCTTTAATGACCGGGGCTATCTGTCATTGCCGTCGTTTGTGGATGCCGACTGGTTGGAACGTTTGGGGGCAGTGACGGCGCGGATTGTGGAGGAGAGCCGGGATGTCACGGAATCGGATAGCGACAAGTTTGATGTGGAAGGCGACCACACGGCGGAGAACCCGCGCCTGCGGCGTTTGATGAAGCCGCAAGACCATGACCCGGTCTATGAAGAGTTCGCGCGCGCGGGGCCGATTGTTGATCTGGCCGAGGATTTATTGGGGCCTGATATCAAGTTTCACCACGGCAAGCTGAACTTTAAATGGGCCGATGGCGGCGCCGAGGTCAAATGGCACCAGGACATCCCGTTCTGGCCGCACACGGCGTACAACGTGCTGACCATCGGTCTGGCGCTGGCCGATATAACAGAAGAAATGGGCCCCATGGGGGTGCTGCCGGGCAGCCATCAAGGCCCGGTCTATGATCATTATTCCGACAAAGGCGACTGGCAGGGCTTCATCGGTGAAGACGACGCGGCGGGGCTGGACCTGGGCGCCGCCGATTACCTCAAGGGCCCGGCCGGCACCGTCACCGTGCATCATTGCCGCATGGTGCATGGCTCGAAACCCAACACGCATCCGACCCAGCCCCGCCCGTTCTTGCTGTTCGCGTATTCCGCTGCCGACTGCCTACCGATCATGCCGTATAACCAAAAGAGCGACATGAACGGGATTGTGGTGCGCGGTAGGCATCCGGAGTTCCCGGATATTGATCCGGAGCCCTGCCGGTTGCCGCCACTGAGGAGTGGGCCGTATCGGTCTATTTTTGCGTCGCAGCAGGGGGAAGAAAAATCCTAGCGAATTTCAGTCTCTAGCGCGGACGGGATGGCGCGGTTGGCGTCAGCGCGCTTTCACATCCTTCGACAATGTTCTGGGACCGTCGGCCCCGTGGGACGGCGTAAGCCCAGATTATCCCCCGGAGGGAGGTCGGCTAATGCCGCGTAGCTGTAAGCCGAAAATACAATTGAGATATTGGGGGCCTAGATTCCCGGCCAGACCAGCCCGGTGAAAATTCAGAAGACGAGCGGCGTATCTTTGGGTTTGAAAAGAGGAATGGGGCGGGCCGCAGTGAGCCGTAATCCGGAGGTTAATCCAGCCGTCACAATAGGTCTTAAATAAACCCAACTCGAACAAGGGGGGCTCAGTAACGTGCCAGGTAAACGGCCGGTACATCCGATTGAAGGACCATTGAAACAGTCTTATTTCATGAGACCGAATACCGCTTAATAAAACTGGCTTCATGCGTCTTCGTGCGCCGGGCGAACAATGTGCCGCGTTCCAGTGTGAACTTTTTTGCACGCCATTGTTGCCAATTGGATGAAGTAAGTTTCCCGGAGACGGTGTCCGATATAAAGTCGTATAAGACTTTGTAACTGTCGTTGAGCGTGGCGCCCCTGGGCGATGTTTATAACGAATTGACCGGTGGGGAACCGGGGATTGGAGAACTTATGAAAGTATTATTGGCAACCGTACTTGCGGCATCGTTTGTCGCTGCGTCAACGCCCGTGGCCGCCAAGGGCGGCCCGCTATCGAGCAAGTACTATGTGAAATTGGGACCATCGGAATATTCTCTGAAAAAAAACCAGATCATCGCCAAGGCCAACACGGTGAGCACCGGGGCAGCATATGGTCTTGGGTTTTGGATATTGCCGGTAAAGACCGTGTCGAAATGGTCATCGATCCTCCACGAAGGACGCCAAAACAACGAACGGGGTCCCGCCGCATTGTTTTATCCCGGTTTGACTCGGATCCATTTTCGGATGGCCACGCAGCGGAATTTTAATGACGGTTGTGATCCAAACGCTGCACTGGCGTTGAAGCGATGGTCCCATGTGTTCATCCAAGTGGCCAAGGGTACCGCCCAGGTCTATGTGAACGGAAAATTGGACAACACGTGCAAGATCGGGCCTCTTCTCAAGCCGAATACTGCGCAGGTCTATTCGGGATCGCCCTGGAATTTGCCTGCGGCGGCGAGGCTCCGTAACGTCCGGTTATACAAGAAAAACCTGAATGCCCTTGCGATCATTAAAGAGATGAACGCGACGAAAACCGTCAGCCGGCCCCCGTTGAAGGGTAAAAAAACGCAATAGATCTACACGCGAAAATTACTGTTTCTACATTCATCCGATGAGGCGGTTTGATTTCAAGGTTTCTTAGACAGAATGAACCTTGCGGTCGGCTCAGGCTGTCTGCTGCCTATGATGACGGAATGCATAGTCATGGTTGCGACGTCCAGCAGCTTATGGCTATTGACGGTCCTGCCATCGCGTAAGAATTATGTTCCGGATCGGGACCAGGGCCGACTTCATTCCCGTTCACGCCTGACGGGTCCACTCGTCTTTTGAAATTTTTACCCAGCCCTGTCCACTGATCGCAACGGGGGCGCGATCTCAGATGGTGCGTCCAACTTTCACATCTTCCCAAACATGCTAACCTTTGCCTGCCCTAAACGAGGAGTGACCAATGGCACGCATTGCAATCGGCGGTTTCCTGCACGAGACGAATTGCTTCGTCGATATGCGGACGGATTACGAATATTACGCCAAGGGTGGCGAATTTCCGCCGTTGGCGAGGCGCGAAGAGGTCATTGAGCGGACCCGGGGCACGCCGTTCGGCATGGCCGGGTTCTTGGACGAAATTGATCCGTCTCATGAATTGGTGCCGCTGATCTGGGGCCACGCCGGGGCAGGGGGGTATATCACGGATGAATGCTATGAGCGCATCGTCGGCGAGTTCGTCGGCATGCTTTCGCAAGCCATGCCCGTCGACGCGGTCTATGTGGAACTGCACGGCGCCATGTGCGCGGAAAGCTTTCCCGATGCCGAGGGCGAGATGCTGCGCCGGGTCCGGGCGACCGTCGGGCCGGATATCCCCATCGTCATCACACTGGATTATCACGTCAATCTGACCGAGCAGATGGTCGAGCACTGCGACGGCATGGCGATCTATCTGACCTATCCGCACATCGACCGCCAACACACGGGCGGGCGCTCGGCGGTGCTGTTGGAGCGCGTGCTCAAGGAAGGCGCGCCGAAATTCAAAACCATCCGCCGTATTCCGTTCCTGCTGCCGCTGAATTTCCAATGCACGTTGGTCGAGCCCACCAAAGGGATTGTCGAGGCCTCGGTCGCGACGGAAGGCGGCGACGTGTTGAACCTTTCCTATGGCGCCGGGTTCCCGCCGTCCGATCTGGCCGAATGCGGGCCCGCCGTGGTGTGTCATGCTTATACCCAAGAAGCCGCCGACAAGGCCGCCGATATGTTGGAAGCGATGATCTTGGAACGCGAAGCCGAGTTCGCCGAGCCACTATTGGATGCCGACGAAGCCGTCACCCAAGCCATGGAGATCGCCGCCGGCGCCGCAAAACCCGTGGTCATCGCTGATACGCAAGACAACCCCGGTTGCGGCGGGACTTGCGACACCACGGGATTGCTGGAAAGCCTGCACCGGTTGGGCGCCGAAGGCGTCGCCATGTGTGTCATGTGGGACACGGCGGCCGCCGAAGCCGCCCACGCGGCGGGGATCGGCGCCGACATCACCATTGATCTCGGTGGCAAGCACGATATCGAAGGTGACAAACCTTTCCACGGCACGTTTACGGTTACGCATTTGAGCGACGGCCAGTTCACCACGACGGGCAAAAGCATCCCCGGGCGGAAGGTGAATTTGGGCCCGACGGCGGTGATAAAAATCGACGGGATTTCCATCCTCGTCGCCAGCCGCCGCATGCAGGCCTACGACCAGGATATCTTCAAACACATTGGCATCGAGCCCTCTGAACAAAAAATCCTGGCGCTCAAAAGCACCTGCCACTTCCGCGCCGACTTTGACCCCATTGCTGAGAAAACACTGGTGGCGCTGACGGCGGGCGCCCACATCGTCGATCCGCGCGTCTATCCGTATAAGTACTTGCGCGAAGGGGTGCGGTTGTTGCCGCTGGGGCATGAATATAAGGCGAAGTAGACGTGCGGTTCCGTCTCAAGCGCGATGGGAATGGCAGGGTTGGCCATCGCGCGACCATGATCTAGAACTCGGACGTGGCAGTGTCAGGTTGATTTTCTCAGGAGCGATAGGCCTGGAGGGCGATAATTATGACGCCCAGATCACCGCAGTGCTGGTGATGGCTTCGTCGACAGCGAAGTGATGCCGGATCCCGCGTGACGATTCCGGTTTCATACACCAGCCGATGGAAACAACCCCGCCTTACGGCTTTTTCGGCGTGGTGTAGGGAACTTCTTTTTGCCACGATTCCCACTGGGTATCGTAGCCGACGAAGCCTTTCTCGTTGGGCTCCATTTGCTTGGTCGTCAAATAGGACGTCTTGCCCTCGGGGACTTTCGGTCGGCCTTTTGGTGCGTCGCTCATTGTTCAACATCCTTCATGCGGTTCATTGAATTTAAAATAGCGTAATTACCGTCTTCAAAACAGGTCCTAATTCTCATTTTAGCGTCATATCGGCCTCATCAGCGACGGGTCGATATCCGGTGTCGCCCCAATGGGGCCGCCGGCTTCGATCTCTTCCTCCGTCGCGTCACGGACATTGAGAATCTCCAGCTTAAAAACGACCTCGCGGCCACACAGCGGATGGTTGCCGTCGACGGTCAACGACGCGTCGTCGATCCTGGTGACGATTAAACTGATGGCCTCGCCTTTTTCATTTTCGGCAACGATGGTGGTGCCGATTTTTCGGTATTTCTCGGGCACGTTGTCGACGTGATCGGTGAACACCAAGGTCTCGTCTCTGGGGCCATATACCTGATTGCCATTGAACGCGACCTCGACGAAATCGCCCGCCGATTTGCCTTCCAGCTGTTCGGTGACGGCCGGCATCAAAATTTCATTGGCGCCGTGGACATAGCCGATCGGATATTCGACCGCGACGAGGACTTCATCCGTTTTTTGGTCGATCACCCGGTAGGCCAATTCGACAAACTTATTGGTTTGGATTGTTTCACTCATATCGGGGTCCGTGCGGAGCCATCAGAAAATGGAGGCGCCGAAAATTTTAACCTCATCATCTTCGTAGCCAAGGACAAGCCGGCCGAGCCACTCGCCCTCTTTCTTGGTGCTCCGCGTCCGGTAGAGGACCGTTATATGTTCGCCGCGGCGGATCGTGCCGATGAATTCGATTGATTCGGCGAGGCTTCTTGTCAGCTCACTCTTCGCGAATTGCTTGCCGACCTCAATCTCGTTCAGCCCGAGCAAAAGGTTGTGTGAGAAATGCCTGGTGAACTCGCCATACTTGCCGTCATTCGAAGCCTTGATGAGATGGCTCCAAAGCGGGTTGGCGATCACGAGAATTTCGTCGTCGGTCTTCTCGATAATGTTCATTTACAGTTGGCCGTTCCGAGCCGATAGCCGCCGGACAGGAAGCCGTTTGGGGCGCCCGTCCGGCAATTGGCTAATCGTCTTTCCCGACGAGGTGATAGACCGGAGCCTTCTCCATGGTGTATTCGCCGGTTTCCGGATCGCGCCTGGAAACCGTCAAACAGTGCCAATTCTCGTCGTCCAGTTTCATCGCGTCGCCCCGGTAGTAGTAACCCGGCCAACGGGTTTCTTTGCGGAACAGTGTGTGCTGTGTGACGCATTCAGCCGTCCGGTGGCGATGTTTCAATTCCCACGCCCGCAACAATTCGTGGACGTCCGACGCACCTAGTTTTTCCAAATCTTCTTCCAAAAGCTTAAGCTTTTTAAGGCCGATGTTCAGAAGTTTACCGTTGGTCATATAATTGACCGTTGCGCCGCCGCAATATTCGTCCATCAATTTTTGCAGACGGTCCAGACCTTGCCGGGGGTTGATGTAATGCGGATTGACATCGCCGGCGACGATTTCATTGCGGTACATCTTGTAATGTTCCAACGGCTTGAACACGGCTTCCTTGAACCCGTTGATCTGCTTTTCGGAAACCTTGATGCCTTCCGCCTTGCCGTCATCGATGTATTTGCAAGCGGCCTTGGCCGACAAGCGACCTTCGGTGAACGACCCCGATGAGAAGGCATGCGGTGTGCCGCCGACCGCGTCACCGGCACCAAACAGGCCTTCGATGGTCATCATCCGGTTGTAGCCCCAGAAATATTCGTCGGGGGACACATCTTCGGGACCGGAACACCAGGCCCCACTACCGGTCGCGTGCGAGCCCATGACGTAGGGCTCGGACGTGGTCAGTTCGGGGTTTTCGTTCTTCGGATCAACGTCCGTCGCCGCCCATAGGACGGCCTGACCGATGGTCATGCCTAAGAAGTTCTCCCAACCGACTTCTTCGAGATGAGGGTCCTGGAAAGCTTCCATGGTGACCATATGAATCGGCCCGCGACCGGCATTGACCTCTGAGATCAAGGCATGATTGCGCAGGCATGTCGGGATCGGCCTGTGGGTCCGGTGCGAAAGCTCCGGATCGAGATATTCCTTGCCGACCATTTTTTGCAGTTCAGGGAACCATTTCGACTCGTACTCTTCACCGAAACCGTTTTGCGTATAGGTTTTGAGGTGAAGGAAGTAGGCGCCGACCGGGCCGTAACCGTCCTTGAAACGCGCGAGCACGATACGGTTTTCCATCTGCGTCATTTTCGCGCCGGCCTCGATCATCAGACCGTATGCGGAACCCGATGACCACGGCGCATACCAGACACGGCCCGCACCTTCACCGGTGGAACGCGGGCGGAAAATGTTCGAAGCCCCGCCGGCGCCGCAAATCACGGCCTTGGATTTGAAGACGTGGAAGTCGCCGGTGCGCACGTTGAACCCCACCGCGCCGGCAACTCGGTTTTCCTTGGCTTCGTCCATCAAAAGATGCGTGACACAAATACGGTTGAACACTTTGTCGGCGGATTTCTTGGCAGCCTCAGCGACGATCGGCTTATAGCTCTCGCCGTGGATCATGATCTGCCAGCGGCCTTCGCGCATGAATTGACCGTTGTCCGGATTCTTCATCAACGGCAGGCCCCACTCTTCGAACTGGTGGACGGTGCTGTCGACGTGACGCGCCATATCAAACAACAGATCTTCGCGCACCAAACCCATCAAATCGATCCGCGCATACTCCACGTGATCTTCCGGGTTGTTCTCATTCCAGCGCGTACCCATGTAGCAGTTGATGGCGTAAAGTCCCTGGGCGACGGCACCGGAGCGGTCAATATTGGCCTTTTCGGCAATGACGATTTTCTTGTCCTGGCCCCAAAACCGCGCCTCGAAGGCGGCGCCACAGCCGCCAAGCCCGGCGCCGGCGACCAGCACATCGATGTTGTCTTCTACGATCGTTTTGTAAGCCATTAGTAAACCACACCCTGTTTGAATTTCAGACCATTCGATTCCAAGGTATGCACACCACCGTCATCAAAGCGGATATACTTGGGCTCGTTATACAACAATTGGCTGTCGCGCATTTCCTGGCTCGGCCCGTCGACATCTTTGAGTTTCGGGATATCGCGGCCCCAGGGCTTGGTGGTGATCGGGGACAGAAAGCTTTTTTCCGTGCCGTCCCGGAATTTTATTTTCCAAGAAATGGTGCCTTTTTCTTCTTCGCGGAGCACCCGGACACTGTGGCCCAGCGGTGCGAAGTCGGCGTAGCCGCGGACATCAATGGCGTTCTGCGGGCAGGCCTTCACGCAGGAATAACACTCCCAGCACATGTTCGGCTCAATATTGTAGGCCCGGCGGTAGGTCTTATCGATGTGCATGATATCGGAAGGACAGATATCCACGCAGTGCCCGCATCCATCGCATCGCGTCATATAAACGAAAGTTGGCATAATACGGCTCGCTCCTGTTCGGAAGGTACTTGTATTTGAAAATAAATGATCAGTAGTGGCGGGGCGCTTCGCGTTTGATGCCAAGCCCCATGTTCAACGGCGCGTCCTTCAGCAACTCCATGGAGTGCCGGTCGCGGTCCGCCGCACTGGTCCGGTCCGCCTCATCGGGCAGGTTCTGGTTCGAGCCGTCCGCCTTCATCACCCGTTTTTGGTAGGCGGCTGCAGGCTTGAAGAACATGTGGGAGAACTTCGACCACATGACGCCGCCGAACAGCACCGTCGATGACAAGATGAAAAGGCCTAAGAACACATTCACGCCGGCGCCGGTCAGCGACCAGATCAGGGCGAACGTGTTGGTCGCCAGTAATGAGAGAATGAACATATCGGCGCGCACGATGCGGTGCCAGGGGTTGCCTTCGGCCGACACATCGACGCGAATGCAGAACCAGAACCAATAGCCGCCAAAGCACACCATCGCCGCACCTAAGTGCCACAACTGCGCCACGATGGCCGGGGCGGTTTTACCTGTGTAGCCGAATACCAAGCCGATGGTCGACACCAAGAAAATGATGAAGCCGTACATGGTGAACAGGTGCGAAATCCGGCGTCTGGTGTTGCAGAACTCAGCCGACGTCAGGACGTCCTCGGCCACGGTCTGGATGGCGATACCCATCTTTTCGCCGCCGCCAAGCTCACGCTTGCGTGCCGCCTCGGCATCTTTCGATTTTTCGAAAAAGAACGCCGCGCTCTTTTTGTGAATCACATCGAGCAGCGTGCCGCCGACGACCAAAATGACCATGACGACGATGTAGGTCTGCATGACAGACACTGGTACGGATGCCGAAAGCTCGGCGAATGGATTGATGGCAAACATCAAGTGGCCCCAACTTTAGTTATTAGTCCTCACCGCAAGCGCCGACGGGATGCCGCCCCAAACGCCCAAAATTCCAAAACACGTATCGACGCGCATCACCAAGCCTAACGGCCGGCGAAAATCCGCGTACAAACACATGTCGGCATATTTTGTTATCCTCCCGTATGTCCCCGGTTTTTTGCACCGGGTTCGACTTCGTGACTTTTAGCAGATTCGATCAAAACGAGTCAAAAAGTACTCAATATGAGATTATTTGTCTCTGTAATGAGAATTTATCAAAATTTGATAACGGTCGCTATTTCCCTGTCCGCATTCATCCAAAGCATTGTTCAAAAGCGTTATGCGATCAACCTTCCGGCCCTTTTGACCCCATGGAATTCAATCAATTGGCCCCAGCTATAAGGAGTTCTTCATATTCAAAAAATGTAAATTAATAATCGAATCGAGTCAACGCGTGCTGGGGCGGATTGCGCGCGTCATTTCAAAGGGCGAAAAGGCCCGGCGTTGCATTGCCCGACGGCGGCATTGACCGGGGTCCGGATCTTACCGAGACTGAGGCCACACAAATGCCGCCGGGGAGAGCACATGGATAAAATTATTGTGCGGAGAGCACATGGATAAAATTATTGTGCGGAGAGCACATGGATAAAATTATTGTGCGGAGAGCACATGGATAAAATTATCGTCTTGGGCGAACGCGACAATGTCGCGACATGCCTGGCTGATTTCGACGCCGGCAGCGTTGTCCATGCCGCCGGGCTGGACGTTGCACTGTCCGACGCCATCCAGTTCGGCCACAAATTCGCGCTCACTGACATCGCCGCCGGCGCCGAGATTTGCAAATACGGTGAGGTCATCGGCGTGGCGTCGGTGGATATCGCCATAGGTCAGCACGTCCATGTTCATAACATCGAGAGCGTCCGCGCCAGAGGGGATAAGGCCAATGGCGATCAAGAGCGCGGGGATAAATCATGACCGAAACCTTCCTAGGCTTCCCCCGCCCTGACGGCCGCGTCGGCGTGCGCAACCAAGTCGCGATCCTGTCCGCCATGGACAACACCAACCCGTCCGCCGAACGCATCGCCGGCATTGTGGCCGGGACCATCGTGATCTCGACGCCCTTCGGCCGCACCCAGATCGGCGATGATTTTGAGATGACGATGAAGACGCTCACAGGCATCTGCGCGCATCCGAACATCGCCGCCGTGCTGGTGCTTGGCTTAAGCCTGGACAGTGCCGAGCCCCTGGCCGACCGCATCCGCCCGTCCGGCAAGCCCGTTGAAGTCCTGGGGTTGCAAGAAGCCGGCTCCACCCTGGCGCTGACCACCGAAGGTGCCCGCATCGCCGCCGACTTGGTCGTCCAGGCCTCCGAACAATCCCGCCAGGCCTGCCCATTCTCCGACCTCACCATCGCCGTCGAATGCGGCGGCTCGGACACCACCTCGGGCCTGGCATCAAACCCCACCGTCGGGCGCTTCGCCGACCGGTTCATTGATAGCGGCGGCACCATCATCCTCTCCGAGCCCGCCGAGTTCATGGGCGCCGAACACCTGTTGGCGGCGCGCGCCGAGAACCCGGAAGACGCCGACAAGATCTACGCCATGGTCCAATGGTTCGAAGACGAAGCGAAACGCAACGGTGTCGATATGCGGGGCATCAACCCAACGCCGGACAACATCGCCGGCGGCCTCTCGACGTTGGAAGAAAAGTCGCTCGGCGCCATCGCCAAGGGCGGCACCCGGCCGATCACCCAAGTCATCGGCTACGCCGAGCCACCAACTAAGAGCGGCCTCGTCATCATGGACACGCCGTCCGCGGCGTGCGAATCCATGACCGGCCTCGTCGGCGGCGGCGCGCAGATCATCATTTTCTCAACCGGCCGCGGCAACGCCATCGGCGCCCCGGTGGCCCCCACCATCAAGATCACCGGCAATCCGCACACGGCCAAATCCATGCCCGAAAACATCGACGTCGACGTCAGCGCGATCATCTCGGACGGCGAGAACTTGAACGTCGCGTCTGAACGCCTATGGATTGAGGTCATGAAAATCGCTGCCGGCAAAATCACTCGCGCCGAGGTGTTGAAAGAAGACCAATTGTCGGTCAGCCGGTTTGGGCCGTCGGTTTGAATGATGTGACGCTTAATATAAAATTGAGCCGTCATCGAATATCACACTGAAATCAACGGAGAGCGCAAATCCCTGACTGGCACGCCTTTCCCGACAGGCTGAAATTCCGCCATGTCTTTTACGCGCTGTACGGCGCGTATTGCGGCTATTTGGCCGGGGGTGTTGTTATTGCCATTTCTAGTGCGTTGATCAGCACGGTTATCGGGCATATCTGGCATGATTGGGTGAATTTTCTACTCTCAAGCGACTGGACCAAAAAGACTTTCCAGCGTCATTTCGAAAAACCGGAGACAAATGACGCCGACCTGCGCGTTCTGAGTTATTCGTTTGTTCAGGCAGTCTCGCGGGGCACTGGTTACTTTTTTTATACGATGATTGAAGTATTTATTATCTCGTTGACCTACTTTGCATGCGCTGAGAGACAATATGTATCGGACAGGAATCAGTACGTCGAATATGTCATTCAATTCGACGATCTATTTGGGAAAATTCTCCACGTCTCTCCCAGAATTTATTCTGCTCTCGATGCTTTAGTCTTGGATGATCGTTTCCTGAGATTTCATTTTGCGACTGTCTGTCTGCTTATTTTTGCAGGAAGCATTGTTTACACGAGCTATGTTTTGGTCCGGGAGAAATACAAGACGGACCGCATTGTTGAGAGCATTTCGGACCGTGTGAATATCTGTTCAGCGGGCTTCAAAGCGAAGTTATGCTTTTATTCATTTTCCAGTCTGTGGGTGGTTTTCGCCGGCGCACTTTTTGGCGACGATTTCTCGGTCAAGTTTTTGATTGGGGGCCCCTTCATGTTTCAAGACTGGTCTACCCTTGAAAATTCAATTTATTGGTATCTCGTCGCCATCATATGTGCGGCAACCTATTTTGTTTTCTTTTTGGCCATTCTTATCAGTCACTGTCGGCTGATTATCCTCAAATACACAAAACAACGACACGGGAATTCCATCTGATCAGCAATGGGAAGGGATTTGTGATGACAATTTCAGATTAAAACTACACTCTCCCAAATATCTTTATCTTCAGAAAACTAGGAAACCCAGCATGCCCGAAATCGGCAATCCCCCTTTAACCGGGCTTCGCGTCCTCGACTTCGGCCAAGTGTTGGCGTTGCCCTACACCGGCATGATGCTGGCCGACCAGGGCGCCGAGGTGATCAAGGTTGAGCCGTTGACCGGTGATCCGAGCCGCAAGTACATGCCGCCTGATGTCGGCGGGGAATCGCCGTTCTATTTGTCGGTGAACCGGAATAAACGCAGTGTGGCGCTGGATTTGAAAAGTGATAGCGGGCGTGATGCCGTGTTGGCGATGGTTGCGGGCGCCGATGTCGTTTTGGAAAATTTCCGGCCGGGCGTCATGGACCGGTTCGGGCTGGGCTATGACGTGTTGAGCGCGATTAACCCGGGCCTCATCTATTGCGCGGTTTCGGGATACGGGCGATCCGGCCCCATGAAGGATCGGGCGGGGTATGACCCGATCGCGCAGGCGGAATCGGGGATCATGGCGATCACAGGTGAGCCCGATGGGCCGGCGACGCGGGTCGGCGTGTCTATCGTTGATGTGGTGACCGGGATTTTTTCGGCGCAAGCGGTGACGGCGGCGCTGTATGCGCGGAAAGAGACCGGCAAAGGTCAAGTGATCGAGTCGACGTTGTTCGCGACGGCGGTGAATTTGTTGAGCAATTTTTCCAATCAGTCGTTGTTGGCCGGTGATGACCCGACGCGCATCGGCAGCGGCAGCCAGGCGGCACAGCCAGCGGGTGTCTTTCAGACGGCGGACAGTGAGTTCATGCTGACCATTGCGGCTGAGCACATGTACAAGAAATTTTGCGACAAGGTGCTGGAGCGCCCTGAGATGGCGACCGACCCGCGCTATGAAACCAATAAGATGCGGGTCACCAACCGGCTGCAATTGGCGGATGATCTGAACGCCATTTTCGCCACGCGGTCAACGGCGGAGTGGTTGGAGCGCATGCGCGCCGAGGGCATCCCGTCGGGGGAGATTTTGAGTGTCCGCGATGCGCTGGCCTCACCGATGGCGGACGCCGTCAATCTGATCAGCACGGCGCCGCACTCGACGCTGGGCGATTTGAAAATCTTGAACCCGACCTATTCATTTTCCGGCACGCCTGTCCGCGAGCACATCGCGCCACCGTTATTGGGCCAGCACACCCGCGAGGTCTTGCGCGACGTCGCCGGCTTCGACGCAGACCGGATTGAGGCGATGATTGAAGCGGGTGAAGCGTTAGCGTGGGAAGAGGGGGCGTGAGATGCGGGGGCGTCGGAACGGTGAAGATTCTGATGCGCGGGCGGCGGACGGCTACGTAACCGGTATCAATCCGTTGATGTGCCCTACTTGCATTGGGCGGCATTGCGGGTGAGATGAGCCGCCCGTTGCTGCGTGGCGATTACCGCTTCGATACACGGCGCGAGCCGTTGATCGTACAGATCAGACACATGCGTATGGTCGGAAAACAACTTCAATTGATCGCGTAAATTTCGGTGATCAACAATTGCAAGTTTCGATGAGCGGGAAAACGCCGTGTCCATGATTGCATCGGCACTGCGTCGCGTCGCGCTGTCTGTCTCATGGCGCGGCGGCACGACAAAGATCGCGGGCACGCCGTTACGTTTGGCGATGTCGTTAATCAAACTCAATAGCCGGCCAAGCTCTGTTCCTTGCCGGCGCACGCTGGCTGCCGGGATAACCGATTCCGAATAGGGGTTGTTCAGTGCTTTGAGGGCCAACGTTGGGCCGTAAACCGACCCATCAAACCGGAACCCCTCAGCAGCTTTGTGGAAACCGTTCCGCGTTCGGCAAAACAATTCGTGATCAACCAGCCCGGTGCCGAGACTGACGGGAACCGGAAGAATTTCGGACAACTTAGCGCGGTAGCTGTCGATGACGGCGTCAAGCTTTCCGGCGACCCCGCCGGGCGCGGACCGGATACTTGGAAATCCTTTCGCATTCGCGGCGTGGCATTTTGGAAAGTTCAAACGCACAAGCGTGAGCTCAGGCCCGAGTAGACCCAATAGAAAACTTTCGCTGTCGAAAAGCCGTTTCAGCTTATCGATGACGATGGCGGTGATGATTTCGGGACGCCAATTGAATGCCGGTTGTCTCGGCGTTGGTAATGCATCGGCTGTATTCTGCGGGCGGTTTTCGGAAGGCCCCGGTTGTGCGACCCATTGCGGCCGCGCATGAGCTAAAATTGACACGACGAGCGCGCGCTTCGGCATCTTACCGTGTTTTTCCAAATCGCGAAGTATGTCGGGCAATTGGTAGACGTTCTGATTGATATTAAACAAAGAGAAAAATCGCCCGAGTGGGGCTGAAAATTGCCCGCCAAAACCCCGTAAGTTGTGACTTCCAATCAACACAACATCGAAGGGTGCCGCCCGCCGGACGTAATTCATGCGAAGGCGGTTTTCCTGCGCCACACTTAAGGACCCGTTGAGAAGGACATTGTCCCGGCCCAGTTGAGAGAAATCGAAATTCGGTTCTCGGTCTTGGTCAATCGTTGCCGCCGAAATCCATGCGACACCCGCCAGTGCGCCAACCAACAGGCCTACCCGCCGCCAAAATGCCGGCCACCGCGGGAGAGGGGAGGCGCCGTCGTTCAGCGCAGTATTGGAATTCTCGGGTTTCATTGCGTTGACCAACTTCCCTCAAAACCGGAAGTAGATGAAAGTGTCGGTAATATGAAAAAACATGATCGCAATGACGATCGCCGAGACTTGGACGGGGGCGAAGTAAAATGCCTTATTCATCAGCCGGCGTGGCCATTGGCCAATGATTTCCGGGAAAACCGTCAGCATGGCGACACCGCCGACAAGGGCAACGTCCGTTAGGGGATAATAGACACCGAACCACCAGGTTGAAGGCGACATCAAAACGCCCAACAATGTGATGTATTGGCCGAGGTCCAAATAAAACAGCGGCCAGCCGAGCGTCACCAGCGTAAAGCACATCAGGCGTTGCAGAAATTCCGGGAGGCGATCCCACGCCGGGCGGCTCGCCGTGTAGATGAGAACCAACGCCGCGTGATACAAGCCCCAGATCACGAAATTTCACTGGGCGCCGTGCCACAATCCACAAACCGCAAAGACAATCATGATATTGCGGACATAGGAGGCGTTCCCACCAAGCGGAATGTAAATGTAGTCGCGCAGCCAGAGCGACAACGTGACGTGCCATCGGCGCCAAAACGTTCGCGGGTTGGGTGCTTGATAGGGGGTAAGAAAATTCACCGGAAGCTCAATTCCAAACAACCGTCCGAGACCGATAGCGATTGTCGAATAAGCAAAAAAATCGAAATAAATCCGCAGCGAATAGGCGATCGTGGATATCCAGGCGTCGGTGCCGCTGGCTTCGGCGTTGGGCTCAAACCGGTCGGCAAGAATGCCCATGATGTCGGCGCCGAACACTTTCATCAATAGGCCGATGGCCAATAGACGAAAACCGCCCTCGAAATCGAAATTGATGTCCCGGGTTCGGGCGATGGACCGAAACTGCGCGGCGACCGCGTGGTAACGCACAATGGGCCCGACGATCAGTTGTGGGAAGAAAGTGACAAATGCGGCGAGGTTGATCAGACGTTTTTCACGCTCGAACCGTCCGGCGACCACGTCAATCCCGTAGGCGATAATCTGCAGCGTATAAAAGCTGATGCCGGCGGGGATCAAGACATCAAGAAAAAATGAAAATGTCTGGCGGGTGCTGTCCGCGGCGCCGAAATTGTCGAGAGTGAAATCAAGAAAACGAAAAAGAAAAAGTACGAGGGCTGGAAATGCGGCAATGAGGCCATAACGCCAGCGCTTGTCGATGGTCGCCGGCATGGCCGTCACGCCATGAACCCACAGGATCGAGAGCACCATGAACACGGCCGGTTTTATGCCGGCCCAGGCATAGAAAATCATCGAGGCTGAAAAAAGAATGAAAAGCCGGAACCGCGACGGGGAAAGATGAAACGCAGCCACGGCAATGGGCAGAAATATCAGCAGGAAAAGATGGGAGTTAAATAACACGAACCAATATTTTCCCGCATTTGCCGACTGGCCGGCTAATTTCACTGGCCGGCTAATTTCATAATTTCCCGCCAGGCCAAAATGTTTTAGCCTTTCTGAAACCGGGAAACAGTATCCACGTCGGACTACGGGCGCAACAGTCGTAGGTTAAGAGTGGGCGCGTATTCCGGAATGTTCGCAACGCGGTGCCAACGCAACACGATGCCAACGTCTGTCATTTAGAATTTCTGCCCTGGCCAAAGTCGAACGACCTGAATAGCGGAGCCAAATTTGACGATGCGCCAATTCCCAAAAATCCTGGCAATAGTGATGTTATTGGTTTTCGTGGATTTGGTATTTGGTCACGCGGTTGCGCCTGTTACTAGGTGGTTCAATGACGATCTATTTTTCATTCTTCATTAAAAGTCGAGTGAGACGCATGATGTCTATGAATACGGCCTGAAACGGAAGTTTCAAACGCGCGAGAAATTCGGCCCGCTTCACTATCAGATTTATACCAATTCGCTCGGGTTCCGTGATTCCGGCACCCATCAAATTGAGTTGGCGGCGCAGCGCACGCGTTGGCTGTTCATTGGCGATTCATTTACCTATGGCGCTGGCATACCGAACTATGGCGATAGTTTTGTGGCCCGTATCGACAAACAATTGCCCTGCGTTGAGGCGCTGAACGCAGGCGTTTCTTCGTACTCGCCGGCAAACTATTACGCCAAAGTCAGATATTTTCTTGAGACCGAGCAGCTCAAGGTGGATCGGGTGGTTGTCTTCGTTGATATGTCCGATCCCATTGACGAACTCAAACGCCGGGTTGATGCGGCGGGCAAGGTTGCTAGGGCAGGCGCCATCGCGAAATCGGGCAGTTCCAATGCGACCCCGGCGTCGGTTCTCGCGCCGCGCGCGAGTGGCAAATTAGATCCACCATCATCATCGGCTGAAAACACCTCATTCCGGCAATGGCTTCGCGATCATTCCCTTTCGGTTCGGTTAGCGTATGAAGTCAAAGACTGGATCCTGCCGCCGGTAAAACTGGAGAGAGATTTCGATTTGGATATTCATCGCGCCAAGGGCATGTGGCCCATGGACGGTGACGACGGATTGCGGCGACGAGCTAAGACGGGTCTTGCACGCGCCGGCCAATCCATGGACCGCCTCGCGACGTTTTTGCAGGCCCGAGGCGTGCCGCTCGTGCTCGCGGTTTGCCCCTGGCCGCACCAAATCGTATCCGGCGAGGAAAATTCCATCCAGGTCCGGTTTTGGCATGATTGGTCTGAGCGCCATGGGGTCAAATTTATTAACTTGTTCCCGGCATTTCTATCCAGCCCTTCGCCGCAAGATATCATCAGACGTTACTTTATCGCCGGTGATGTTCATTGGAATGAGGCCGGGCATGCCTACGTGGCCGAAACGTTCCTTCGCCTATTGGCAAAAATTGAGCCCGCGCCGTGCACTATACCGAAATCGGGCTAGTGATGCCGCCAGATTGAAGTCGCTTAGCCGGGCACCGGGGCTGAGCTGAAGGCGTCCAAGGCTTCGCAGCGTTCAACGAACGCCGTCAGCGCCGGGCATTCGCCGGCCAGGTCAAGATGCGGGCGGACCTTTTTGGTGAAGGAATAAGCGACGACAGTGGAAATATCGGCTTGGCCAATGCGGTCGCCGCCGGCGAGCCAGCCGGCGTCTCCGGCATCCTCGGCAAGGCCATCCAAATACGCCAAGCCACCCATGGCCTGGGCGTCATTGTGGTCGGCCCAGGGCTGATGATATTTGTCTTCCGGGCGGTGGCGGCCCTCATAGGCGGCCCACTGCGCCTTGTCCATGGTGCCGACAGCTACGGCGGAGAATTTCATGACCTTGCGGCGTGCCATGCCGGCGGCCGGTGTCAGGCGCTTTTCATCGCCGGCCATTTCATCGAGGGCGTCGAGGATGGCATAGCTTTCGACCAGGGCGTCGCCGTCGTCCAGGACCAGTGTCGGAATTCGAACCAACGGATTGTGCTCGCTGACAGCGTCGGGTTTCTCAAAGACCATGATTTTGTCCATCTCATAGGCAAGGCCCATGACGTTGAGGCTGACGGCAACACGGCGCGCGAAGGGTGAGAGATAGTTTCCGATCAATTTCATGGTCGTTTCCTTATAAAAAATTTATTCGTCCAAATTTTTATTCATCCAAACCGGAGTAATAGTCTTGCAGAATTTTCACCACCTCGGGGCGCGAGAACTCCGGCGGGATGTCGGCGCCCTCGCCGAGCATGCGGCGCTGGTCGGTGCCGGAAATATGGATTTGGTCTTCCTTGCCATGCGGGCAGGTTTTCGCCGTCGCCATGCCATAGCACTTGGTGCAGTAAAAGGTGATATCGATTTTCAGGGGCTGAGTGAGCAGCGCATCTGCGTCGATCTCATCAAAGATGTGATGCGCATCGAAAGGCCCGTAGTAGTCGCCGACACCGGCATGGTCGCGCCCGACAATCAGATGCGAGCAGCCGTAGTTCTGGCGGATTAACGCATGGAACAGGGCTTCGCGTGGTCCCGCGTAGCGCATCTCAATGGGATAACCCGCCTGGATGACGGTGCCTTCTCGGAAGTAATTATCAATCATCGCCTGAATGGCGGCAGTACGGGTTTCGGCGGGAATGTCGCCGGCCTTCAATTTGCCGAGAACCTGATGGATGAACACACCGTCGGTGACCTCGACGGCGATTTTGACCAGGTGTTCATGGCTGCGATGCATGGGGTTGCGGGTTTGGAATGCGGCGGCCCGCGACCAACCCCGGTCTTCGAACATTTTGCGGGATTCGGCCGGGCGGATGTAAAGATCGGCAAAGTCGGACGGAAACGAACCTTCGTTCAATACCGTCACCGGCCCGGCCAGATTGACCGGCTTTTGCGCCATCACCCGAGCGACTCCAGGGTGGGCAGAATCTGTTGTTTTATAGACGTGCTCGCATTCCAACGTTTTGTCATTGGCGTATTTTTCAGTGACCGTCATGATCGCCATGATGATCCCCTGGTCGGGATCCATCAGCGCGATCTCTTCGCCAATCTCAATGGAATCCGCAATATTGGTATCGGTGGACAGGGTTACCGGGATCGGCCAGAACACACCGTTTTCCAGCGCCATATCGATGCAGGTGCCGTGCCAGTCGGCCTCTGACATGAAGCCCCCAAGCGGTGTGTAGGCGCCCATGGAAAACATCAAGATGTCCGAAACTTCACAACTCGTCATCGGCAGTTGTTTGAGATCCTTGGCGCGGTCGAGTTCGCCGGCGCGCGCATTTTCCGCACCCAGGAGAGGAAGCAACGGGCCGCCGCCGTGCGGCGCTACGAGTTTGGACATGATCAGGCACTTCCTTTTGTGTTCGCTGAAATAATCGAGCGGGCGCTGATTTTCAGGGCGCTCGTCGCGGCGATAATCTAATGTGCCATGAGCGTTCTGAAAAGCGTTTGGCGCAGGCCATTTCAATTCAAGCGCCGCGCCCGTACTCTCGGCCGCGAACGCAGGATCGATCGGTGGACGATGGAGCACTCAAGTATCAGCGAACTGCTTTGGCAGGGGTTGAATTACGCACTGTACTTCGGCATGGCGGCGTTAGGCGTGATTGCCTTGTTGTTGGTCTCGGCCAATCTCAACAAGGCACTGCTGGCGTACCGGGATTTTTCCAACAAAATTTCCGCTCGCGACCGGACCATGCCGCCGAAAATTATCGCCTGCGCGGGCCTGGCCTTCATGGTCGGCGGACTGGTGCTCCATGAGCCGATTTTTGTCGGCGCAGGGATCGCCTCGCTGCCTTTGGTGTTTCTCAGTCTCAGGGATTTGAACCGGCGGGATCTTTTCGACAAGGATTGAGGTGCCTAACCACATCGCTCTGCCAGGGCCGGCGGCAGGGTGTTTTAGGCAGGCGCAATCGGTTGGGCTTGCGCCGCCAATGTCCCAATCGCGTCACCGGATAGTCGATAGGGCAACCATTCGTCCATGTGTTGGCAATCGATGGCGTGATAGAAATCCCGGGTCGGATTCCAGTCCAATACCGCCAGATCAATTCGGTCGCAGTCGCGTTCCTTGGCGACGGCCGCCAAGGCCGTCATCAGCGCTTGACCAAGGCCATGGCCGCGGGCCGCCGTATCCACATAAAGGTCTTCCAGATAGATTCCGGCCCGGCCTTCCCATGTTGAGTAATTGGCAAAAAACAGGGCAAAGCCGACAACGGCGCCGTCCAGTTCCGCGATCAGGCATTCGAAGCGCCGCGTGTCGCCGAACCCGTCGCGCAGCAAATCCGCCTCGGTGGTTTTTACTGACGTCTCAGGTTCGTTTTCATAGGCCGCGAGCCCCTTGATTAGTCGCAGAATATCGCTCACGTCACCCGGGCGGGCCCAGCGGATGTATGTCGCGGAATCGGTCATAATCTGGCATTCCTCAATAGGGTGGATGTGAGTGGAGAACTTGCGGTTTATATAGATTTGCCAATAGCAATTATTTTGAAGCGCGCGTTTTGGAACACGACAGCATTGCCCTTACCAAGGGCGGCGGTGGCAATGGGAAAATCGATGATCAGCAGCTTCGCGCTTAAACTATTCGCCAATTCGATTGCCGACTTGGTTTTCTCCGAGACTGATTTGATTGTTCAAAGGCCTTGGACCTGCCGATTAATTTTCTGCCATTCCCGCCAACCATACGAACCTTTCCGCGTGCCATAGAGGAGCAACGGACCGAAATCGTTATCGTTGTATACCACCGGCAGGCGGGCATAGTGTCGGATAGCACTCGACATTCCGTTCTGGGAGTCAGGCGTGCGGGTGGGAGAGAGTAACGGCAGGACCGGTGTGTTCGGTTCAATGTTATTGCGCAGAAAATCAAGCGGTTCAAAAATCAGCTGAACATCATTTCGGGCGCAAAGCGGGTCACCGTGTACCCAGCAATGCGTGGTGCGCAGAAACGGCACAAACTGATACCAATGAGTGAGCCATGGCTGATGGCCGTAGAATTTAACGCTGTGTGTGAAAATCAACATAAATATGATGCTCAACACAGCACCGCCATTGGACAATACGGCAATCGGTGAATGCTTAGCCGCAGGTCCAAAGTTCACCCGACCGCCAACAATGAACAGACCGTTTACCAAAAACAGCAAGGCAATAGGGATCGTATAGCGCGTACCACCAATGGCTTGAGTAAGGAGGGCCTGATATTCCAGGGACGCTGCCAGTTCACTTTCCAACCAAACCAGCGGCACCGCCACAAACCACAGACCGCCCAGCCATGCGGCAAAGAATTTCATTTGGGCCCGGCGATGAGGTTCAAAATACCAGGTCGCGGCAAAACCCGCAGCGCCCCCGATGACCACGGATAAAGCGATCCAATTCCCGTACCCGTGAGATAGCCAATTGAAAATACCGTAATAGGTGTAACCCAGCGATTGTCGGGCGACCGTAGCGTCCGCAAAGGATACCGCTTCCATGGTGCCGGCAAAAATTTTATAGGCGAGTGCGAAGGGGATGCTGATCGCGAGGAATGCAAAACCAGATCCAATTTGGCGGCCAAATATTCTCCACCGTCCAGTGGCGTGCGGATAAAAGGCAAACAAGCTCATGCAACATGCGAAACCGACAGGTGGTGCGCTGACGGGATCGATATAAAATCCAAGTCCGGCACCGGCCATAAGCCAAATCCAGTTCTTCGGCTTCGGCGCCCAATGCAGGAATGCCAGTAACAGGAATGGGAAATAGGCCTGGAATATGAACCTGGGCAGAACAGTCGAGTAGAGTTGCCAATCCGTGTGGGGAACGGCGACCAGCGTGGCGCACGCCAGTGCGAACCCTTGCAGGCGTGTTCCGAACACATACCTGCCAAGGAAATACAACCCGCTCCCTTGCAAACATATAAGCGGAATAATCAATACAAATGCCGCAAAAATGGGATTATCGAAAATGACCGACATGGCCATCAAAATCGGAACGATGATTATGGTGATATAGGGACCAGAGGATGCCGGATCGCCGATAAGTGGGTCGCCACCATAGCGCTCAGGCCACATCCAACCGGCCGCGAGGTCAGCGTATACGCCCGCGTCACCGCCGAAAATAGCGTATGGCCAATCCAGGAACTCAATGAATCCGATAAACCCAAATCCGGCGATAATGTACCAGTCGATGGCTGATATGGGTTTATCCGTATCACTCAAGCGGTTGAACAAATTCATGGCGGCGCATCGTTCCTCAGGCTCGTCACGTTCGTCTGGCTTACATGCGTCGGCGCAGTTCAACGAGCGACTATGTTGAGCTCATTTTCATAATCGCGACTGCGCGAGTATGTCACGGTTGAGAATTGGTGATCAAACCTACGCGAGACAGGTGTCCACGGCGTGGCATCGGTCTATGATCTACACGACATCGTCATTCATCAAAGGGAGCCGGTCATGCGGATCATCGTATTATCCATATTTCTTATATGTGCTGGTGTGGCCGCCCCGGCCGGCGCCGAGACGCAACTCGCCGATCCGAAACCGGATTTCGATAATCCGCGCAAGATCATGCTGCAACTGACAAGTGGTGACCCTAAAGACATGAACAATGTGCTGTGGAACGCGATCAATCTGCAGAAGTTTTACGGTATCGATAACGTCAAAATTGCTATCGTCGGGTATGGGGACGGGATGAAAGCGTTCTATAAGAAAGGCTCGCCGGCACGCGAACGGATCGAAAGCCACCTGAAATATGAAATTGAATTCATTGGTTGTGGCAACACGATGACGGCGACGCAGCGGTCACCGGACGAATTGATCCCTGGCGTCAAACACGTCACGGCGGGAATCGCCGAGATTGTTGAACGTCAACTGCAGGGCTGGATTTACGTGCGTCCATGAAGGCGATTGGTTGATGAGCCGAATTCTTTTCGATCTTTGCGGCGCCGATGATCGGCGGTTCAGCCCTTACTGCTGGCGGACCAAGATGGCGCTTGGCCATAAGGGATTGGATTTTACGACCGAACCGGTGCGTTTTACGGAAAAGTACAAGCTTGAGTTTTCAGGCCAGGAAAAAGTGCCGGTGCTTGATGACGGGGGTACGGTGGTCCACGACAGTTGGAACATCGCTGAATACCTGGAAGATACCTATAGCGATGCGCCAGCGTTGTTTCCGGGTCCTGAGGGGCGGCTTTTGGCGAAGCAGACCAATGAATGGATGGACGGCCTGCATCGTCAATTAATGACATTCATCATTTTTGATGTATACCAACGCCTCGATGTCCAAGACCAAGCCTTCTTTCGTCCGACCCGCGAGGAACGCTACGGCGGAACGCTGGAAGAGCTTCAAGCCGGACGCGATCAATCCATTGGTGATTTTCGGGCGAACGGTCTGGCGGCATTACGCGCGCATCTTTTGGACCGGGAATACATTTGTGGCAAAACGCCGGCTTACGGCGATTATATTGTTTTCGGCAGCCTGCAGTGGGCCCGATTGACCAGTGAATTTGACGTTCTTGCGCCCGATGATCCGGTCTTCTCATGGCGCGAACGGATGATCGCACGGGCCGATGAAATGGGTCTCAGCGCGCCCGCCTGACTCGCCAGCGGACCAGCCGTGATAAGGGATGGCCACCCAGGGTTTCGATTTCCCGCGCCAGGCGGTAAGGCGTGCCGCCGAGACCTTGTTTGAATTTGAAAATGCCGGGTGGTGTGAGGTCCGGATCCATGCCGCCGACATCGAAGCGCATCCGCCCCTCCGCTTTGGCGTCGAGGATTGCCCGCCACAACAATATTTGCCCGGCGCCGGCACGCCGACCTGCATCCGTCGAACTGGCGGCGAGATATTCTGCGGCCTGGCCAAACCGGGCGATCAAGATGCCCGCGACAAGCTTTCCGTTGTCGTGGGCGAGATAGGCACTAAGTTTGTTCTCCGGCGAGAGCCGGGTTTGCAGATTTTCGATCAATGCCGGCGTGACACTGGTGGTTATGGCGCGGCCGTCAATGAACGACTGATAGCTGCCGACAAATTCATCAAAGCCGGCGCCCTCGGTGGCGGTCCTGATTTTCATTCCCGCACGTTCGGCCTTGTTCAACGTGCTGCGCCAATTGCCACGCAGTGCGGCGCGCAATTGTTCCTCGGATTGTGTCAGATCAATGATCGCCGATGCCCAGCCATCTGAGCCGGCCAGCGCGAATCCCATCGGCGCCGTGGTTTCAGCCGGTGGGTCTTCCGCTGGGATGTTTGGTGCAATGCGCAAATAATATCCGAGTTGCTGGGCGTAATGTGCCTTGAGAGCCGCCAGCATTTTATTGTGGTTTTCTATGGTATCCGTGTTGGCGTTTAAGGCGAGGGGGCCTCGATTGACCCATGCCAAACCACCTCCGAAGATCGGCAAGCGCTTGATCAGCGCTTGGAATGCGCCCACCTCATCGCCGTTTGCGATGAAGATGCCGCGTTCGACTCGCCATCCATCGAGCGCTGCCTTCGTCGCCCCATACTCACCACATTGCAAAAGACTGAGACCTTCGTGGGTGGCCACGCGGTCCGTCCATTCATTATCGTCGCCGACGGGAAATTCAATTCGGAGCATAAAGCGTCAGGCTTTTCGCCACCTTTACCATTCACGCCAGTTATCGTTGATGCTCCGGGGTGGGTCAAATTCTCCCTGTTATTTTGAAAAGTTTGAAATCGCTTTGTTGGTTATTGTTCAGTTACCTTATAAATACAAAATTAAAATGTAATATGGTTCAATTTACATTTCTATTCGATTATAATAAACTAACAGCGAATCGGAATATCGAAGTAGTTGCGCTGATTTGACGATCGTACACGAGAAGAATGGATGAGAGCCATGGCTGCACCGACCGAAACCATGTCTTTGGAAGATGTATATACCAACGCCAAACTGGCCAGCCAGTTTCTTAAGGCGCTCGCCAATGAGAACCGTTTGGTCATTCTTTGTACATTGGCGGACGGCGAAAAGAACGTCGGCGAGCTTGAAGAAATCCTTGGAATTCGCCAACCGACGCTGTCCCAACAGCTAGCCCGTCTGCGGACTGAAAAGCTTGTCGGGACGCGGCGCGAATCAAAGCAAATTTACTATCATCTGGCTTCCGAGGAGGCCCAGCAGGTTATTGGTTTGCTGTACGAATTGTTCTGTAGCAAGGACCCCGGCGCGGCATCCAAGCCTTCGTCTCAGGAAGCAGCCTGAAATTTAACTTCGCTGTGAAATTGATGGCGTGCCATTCAACGTCGGGCAGCACTTGTTCCGTTGAACGTTGAAGCGGTAAGACCGCCCCATGGCTGACGATCTCCGCATTCCCCGGGTTTTCAATCCCAATGTCCGCGAGGACGCTAGTGACCAGCATCGTGACTGGTTGGATGTGCTTGATCAGGAATTGCACACGCTTTGGGGGCTTGGACGGAATCTGATACTGGTCTGGGCAGCCAAGGCGCGCGGTATGCAGGTTTTAGTCATCCCGCACTATAAAATCAGCGAATTCGATAGCCAATTTCGCGAAGAGGCCGAAGCCGCAGGATCGTCGGCACTTGGTCTGCAGCCGGTCAATTTCATGGAAGAAGTTATCGCCAACGCCAAACAGGTCACCCCCGGTGGCCTCGAGCACCTAGCGCAAATGACCGGCTACGAGCCAAAAGAAATTGAATTACCGTTTGTGCCAGGCACGGATTTGGCCCTGGAGTTGATTGAAACCGTTGTTCAGTGGTACTCGATTTCCTACGTCGAGGACCGGGCGGTTGCGCTGTTCGATATTGTCGGATTTTCACTGTATTCGCCGCTCGAACAAGTTACTCAACTGAATAGTCTGAGCTATTCCGTGAACTCGGCATATTCCAAAATGTTAAGCCGCAATTTGGATATCAGCTTCGCGCGGACCACTACCGGGGACGGGTATTATATTTGGAACCGGGACCGCAGCGTTCAAGCCAACGTCAATCTCTATCACTTCATGCATTTGGTGTTGGCTGACAATGCCATCGCCCGGGCCAAATCGAGCCCCAATACGACACCGCTGTTGTGGGCCTGTTTCCATATGGGCGGACACTATGAATTCTTCCAATCGGAAGGCCTGAGCCCGACGATATACAGTTACATCGTCGGCGACGTGACCATTGAACTGGCGCGGATGATTGACCGCGCGGTGCCCGGGCAAATCCTGGTTGGTGATTTCGATGCGCCCATGCCGGACCGCGAAACCCGCCGGGTGCAGCGCATTAACACCGTCGAATTCATTGAGCGGACCCAGGGAACGCTGTCGAAGTTCGAAGGTTTGGAGCTGTCGGGCGAAAGTGTCGAAGACATCAAATGCTATTTGACCGGCGCGCAAAAGGGCGACGGCGATGACGACTACGCCGTCAAACGCTATGCCATTACCGACAAGCATGGGCGCTCGCGTGATGTCTACAATGCCAAGGTCAACATCTACCGCACCGGCACCGAACCCATTTTCTTAGGGGTCCAGACCACGGACCTGGACGGCTTTAAGTACGACAGTGAAGAGTTCGTCTAAGCAAATCCCGAGCAGAATAGTTTATTCGCGACGATGCATTTGCGGCGGCTAAAATTTAAGTGCGCTCGCGCCCGGCCATTTCGCGCCCGGCAATCATGACGGCCGCCAGCACAAGCCCGCCGCCGGCATATTGCAAGGGGCTCAGGCGTTCACCAAGGATGACGGCGGCGATGATCAACGTCACCAGGGGTTCCAGATTGTGGATCATCGATACCGGCGTGGGATCAGCGAAGCGCACCGCCAGCATCTGAAAGATAATCCCGAAAAGGTAACCGCCAGCGGCGAACCCGAGGCCGGCCCAGCCGACGCCACCTTCCGGCAGCGCCGGTCCCCCGGCAAAATACATGACGGCCAGGACAATCGGCAGCGAGCTAATTTGTGAATAGAACGTCAGGGTGATCGGATCCATGCGCCGGGCCGCCGCAGCGCCGCAGATCATCACCATTGTCGCCCCCATCGCCGCGATGCCGGCGCCTAAAAGCCCTCGCCAATCAAGGCTGTCGAAAGACGGCCCAAGGGCCAAAGCCAATCCGATGAACGCGGCGAAGAAGGCGGCTTGGGTGATCAAGCCGGGCACCGTGCGGTCCGCAATAGAGCTCAATATCAGGACAATGATGGGATAGAAATAAAATATAAGCGCCGCCAAACTCACCGGGATAAAGAACACCGATGACATGTATCCATAGGCGATCATGATCATGCCGAGGCTGAGGCCGACGGCGGGTCGCCGCGCGTCGCGGGCAATTTTGAAACCCCGCTTTAGCGCGATCAAAAGCAGTATCACCGCGACGGTGCCGACCAACACCCGAAACGCCACCAGCGTCGCCGGGCTGAGCCCGGCGTCATATGCGACCCGCGCGCCGGTGGTGACCACGCCAAGGCTGGTGGCAGCCGCGCCGGCGGCAATCAGGCCGGTTTTTTGGTTTCCGGCGGAAGGTGTCTCGGTCATCGTTGATCCAACTCTCCGCGATGTCTTTGCGGCCATTGGCGCCTTCTGACAAGCGAAAAAGCCCAGTTGCCGGAATGGTATTGATTGATCATGCTACGGGTTTGATGCGCAACACCCCAGGCAAGGAGAAGATTAACCATGGCCGGGCCCATTTTTCACAATTTTTCCACCGCGCCCACCCACGTGGCGCCGTTTTCCCATGCCGTTGAGGCCGATGGCTGGGTTCAACTCACCGGCCAGATGCCGACCGATCCTGATGATGATTCCAAACCCCTGGCTGACGGCGTTGAGGCGCAGACCCGCCGGGTCATGGATAATTTGATCATCGTCCTGGATGGGCTGGGCTTGGGGCTTGAGCATGTCTTGTCGGCGCGGGTTTTCATTACTGAGTTTGAACGCGATTACGCGGCCATGAACGATGCCTATAAATCCTATTTTCCGGCTGATCGCCTGCCGGCCAGAACCTGCGTCGGCGTCACCGGCTTGGCCAAGGGCGCACTTGTGGAAATTGACATGGTCGCCAAGCGGCCCGATTGACTAGGACCGTGTGCGGAAATGGCCCCGTGCCATTTGCCGAAGTGGAACTTTACCTATCGTCCGGCTTGGCATGTAGTGCCCGGAAAATATAATTTCGAGGGTGATTATGAACGACACAACCAACGGCCTTGGGCAACCCATCGGATTTGACGTGCCGGACTGGCAGGCGTGTGCAGCCCCACCGCGCAAACCCATCGATGGTCGCACCTGCCGGATAGAGGCGATTGACCCCGAGCGCCATGCAGCGGATCTGTTCGCCGCCAATGCGGATGATGCCGATGGCCGACTTTGGACCTACATGGCCTATGGACCGTTCGCGGACCTCGGCGAATACCAGGGTTGGTTGGAAGCCGCTTGTTTGGGCGATGACCCGCTGTTCCACGCGATTATCGATAAGGCTACAGGAAAGGCCGCCGGGGTCGCGAGTTTCTTGAGGATTGAGCCCGCCGTCGGCGTTATTGAGGTCGGTCACATTTGTTATGCACCCAATTTGCAGAAAACCGTCATCGCGACGGAATCCATGTATCTGCTGATGTGCCGAGTGTTCGATGAATTGGGCTATCGGCGCTACGAATGGAAATGTGATGCGCTGAATGCCGCGTCGCGCGCCGCCGCAACCCGGTTGGGGTTCCAGTATGAAGGCACCTTTCGCCAGGCGACGATGTATAAAGGGCGCAACCGTGATACGGCGTGGTTCGCCATCACCGACAAGGACTGGCCGGTCCTCAAAGCCGGCTTCGAGACTTGGCTTGAGCCGGAGAACTTCGATGCGGACGGCCGACAACGCACCAGCCTGGTGTTCGAGCGAAGCTGAGCGCAATCTCTGTCTTGCCAAAGCCGCCTGAAACATGAGAAATGGCGCGCGGCAATTTAGAGGGAAAGCGCCATGGCCTTGTCCGATACACCTACAGTGGTCAATTCTTGGAATGAATGGGATCCGCTGAAGCACGTCATCGTCGGCGTTGCCGACGGATGCTGCATTCCGCCGGCGGAACCGGCCAGCGAACCGAAGGTGCCAAAGGACAGCGACATGCGTGGCATGCATGGTCCCCGCCCACCCGAAACCGTGGCTCGCGCCAATGAATTGCTGAATGATTTTGTCACCATGCTGGAAGGACGCGGCATTCGCGTTGACCGCCCAACACCCTTAGATTTCAACCAAGAAGTTGGCACGCCCGATTGGCGCCACGGCACCATGTTCGGCTGCACGCCACCGCGCGACGTGATCTTGACGTTGGGCTCGGAGATGCTGGAAGCGACGATGTCTTACCGGTCGCGCTGGTTCGAGTATCTGTGCTACAGGCCTTTGTTAAAAAGCTACTACGCCGATGATCCGAAGATGCGCCACGAAGCGGCGCCGAAACCGCGGCTGACGGATAAGTCATATAAAGAGGATTATCTGTCAGAAGACATCACCATGACCGAACGCTTGGAGATGGTGGCGAAGAAAGATTTCGTCACCACCGAAGAAGAGCCGCTGTTCGATGCTGCCGATGTCTTGCGGTTCGGAAAAGATCTTGTCGTCCAACACGGGTTCACGACGAATTTGGCCGGCATAGATTGGTTGCAGCGCCACTTTCCCGATCACCGGGTCCATGCGGTGAATTTTCCGGGTGATCCGTATCCCATCCACATCGATGCGACGTTCACGCCGCTGCGCCCGGGATTGATCATCAACAACCCCGAACGCAAGCTGCCCGACGACCAGCGTGCGTTTTTCCATCGCAATGATTGGGAAATCGTTGATTCCGCGCCGCCGGCGCACAACGAGCCGCCGCCGCTTTGCTATTCATCGGTCTGGCTGTCGATGAATGTATTGGTGTTGGATCCGAAGACAGTATGTGTCGAAGAAACCGAGGTCTATCAGGCCGAACAACTCGACAAGCTGGGCTTTGACCTGATCCCGGTGCCGTTCCGTGACGTCTACCCGTTCGGTGGCGCACTCCACTGCAACACCACCGATGTCTACCGTGAAGGCGACTGCCAGGATTACTTCCCGAAACAGTAAGCTTTCGGACGGTTATGCTGCCACAATGTTGTGCTCGGGCCCATAAGGGAAGCCGGTGATGTTCTCGGCGCCGTCTTCGGTGACCACGAGGATGTCGTGTTCACGGTACCCGCCGGCGCCGGGCAGTCCCTCGGGCAGCATGATCATCGGTTCCATGGACACCACCATATTCGGTTCCAGAACCGTTTCGATATCTTCGCGCAGTTCCAGGCCTGCTTCGCGGCCGTAATAGTGCGACAGAACGCCGAAGGAATGGCCGTAACCGAAGGTCCGGTATTGCAGCAGGTCGTGGGCTTCGTAAATCTCGTTCAGCGCGTGGGCGATATCGCAGCATCGGGTGCCGGGTTTGATCAATTCCAGGCCCCGTTCATGGACTTCCACATTGACCGCCCAGAGCCGCAGGTGTTCGTCGCTGGCGTGATCGAAAAACAGGGTGCGCTCCAACGCCGTGTAATAGCCGGAAATCATCGGAAAGCAATTGAGGCTGAGTATGTCGCCTTTTTCGACGGGCCGCGTTGTCACCGGGTTATGGGCGCCATCCGTATTTATACCCGATTGGAACCAAGTCCAGGTGTCCATCAACTCGGATTTTGGGTAACACCGGGCAATTTCCGTGACCATGGCCTGGGTCGCGGCGCGCGCAATGACAAATTCCGGCACACCTTCGGAGATGGCCTCGACGCATGCTGCGCCGCCCAGATCTGCAACCCGCGCGCCGTCCTTGATGACCCGAATTTCCTCGGCCGATTTGATCATCCGCATGGCCATGGTCGGCGCCGAGATGTCGATGAATTCGGTGCCGGGCAGGGCGGCCTTTAACTTGTCCAGGTTCTGGATGGAAAGATCGTCGGTCTCTATGCCGACACGCCCGCCCGCCGAAATCAGTTCCTGAACAGCGCGGAAATAATTATCACGTTGCCAATCGGTGTAGACCAGATTGTCACCGTGGGTGCGCCGCCAGGGTTGCCCACCATCGATATTGGCGCTGATGGAGGTCGCGCTATCGGCGGTGACGGCCAATCCGTAAAGGCGGCCAAAATAGCAAAAATGAAAGCCCGAATAATAGTTGATATTGTGATATGAAGTGAACAATACGGCGTCCATTTTTTCACCCGCCATGTGGGCTCTCAGCTTACTCAATCGTGCGTCATATTCGCCGTCGCTGAAGATGCGCTCGGCGGCATCGCCGTTCTCAATTCGAATAAGATTGTCCATGGAAAGCCTCCCGCTGAAATGTCCGTGTCTTTAGTCATGGTTGGCATGAATGGTCAACGCTGGACCTTCCGGATTATCGCTTTATCATGCCCGGCGAGCCGTGTGTTAGCGCGGTTGACGAAAACGCCCGGAGAGGTGTTGCGGGTATTGGCAGGCATCGTCACCGTCGCTGATAGTTTAAAAATAATGAACATATTTCTGTAAAATGAGACAAATTTATACATTTAATGAATTTACGTTGATATTCGCGCTATACCCCCTAAAGATTGGGTGCTGTTTAAGAAGAGGATTCTCGCCATGAAGATAGCCATTCCCAAGGAGCGCCGCAAAGACGAGCAGCGCGTCGCCGCCTCGCCGGAAACGGTCGGCAAGCTTATCGGGCTCGGATTCTCAGTCAGCGTCGAGAAGGGCGCTGGCGCCGGCGCGTCATTTACCGACGCGGCCTACAAGGAAGCCGGCGCCACCGTTGCGGCCAACGCACAGGCTGCGATGAAAACCGCCGACTTGGTTCTCAAGGTCCAAGCGCCGGACGCATCCGAGCTCAAGAATTTCAAAAAGGGCGCCATGTTGATGGCGTCCATGGGCGCACTCTCCGATGCCAAGGGCATTGCCGCAATTGCCAAAGCCGGGATCACCGGGTTTGCCATGGAATTGATGCCGCGCATCACCCGCGCGCAAAGCATGGATATCCTTTCCAGCCAGTCCAACTTGGCGGGGTACAAAGCCGTCCTGGATGCGGCCGGTGAATTCGGTCGTGCCTTCCCGATGATGATGACCGCAGCGGGCACGGTCGCCCCGGCTCGCGCCTTTATCATGGGCGTCGGTGTTGCTGGCTTGCAGGCCATTGCCACGGCCAAGCGTCTGGGCGCCATCGTTACGGCGACGGATGTGCGCCCCGCCACCAAGGAACAGGTTGAGAGCCTTGGCGGGAAGTTCCTGGAGGTTGATCCGGAAATGGAAAAAGACGCCCAGACCGAGGGCGGTTACGCCAAGAAGATGCCGGCGGAATACTTTGAGAAACAAAAACAGGTCGTCTCCGAGCACATCAAAAAACAAGATATCGTCATCACCACGGCATTGATCCCGGGCCGCCAAGCACCGGTTCTGGTGACCAAGGAAATGGTTGAGAGCATGCAGCCCGGATCGGTGATTATTGATTTGGCGGTCGAGGCTGGCGGCAATGTTGTCGGCGCGAAACTGGGCCAAGTGGTGACCACGGCGAACGGCGTCAAAATTGTTGGCCATGCCAACGTACCGGGCCGTTTGGCTGAAGATGCGAGCATGTTGTTCGGCCGTAATCTTTTGAATTTCCTCACCCCCTTCGTCGACAAGGAAACCAAGAAGCTGGAGATCGACTGGGAAGATGAGGTCGTCACCGGCACCTTGGTGACCCGTGGTGGCAAGATCGTCCATGAACGCGTCCAGCCGGCAAAACCGGCAGCGAACAAGCCGACCGCGACAAAGCCTGCAGCCAAGAAGCCCGCCGCGAAACAATCCGCGGCCAAGAAGCCCGCCGCGAAACAATCCGCGGCCAAGAAGCCCGCCGCGAAACAATCCGCGGCCATGAAGAAAGGGAGCTGACCCATGAATTCGGCAGCCATTCAGGAACAATCCGCAACACTGGCGACAAATGCCGCCAAGCTTGCAGAAGAGGTGGAAAAGCTGGCTCAAGATGCCAGCCAATTGATCGATGTTCAGACCGCCGCAGCGACCATGGATTTCCTCAGTCTATTCACCATTTTCGTATTGGCGTGTTTCGTCGGCTTTTATGTCGTGTGGAGCGTCACACCGGCGTTGCACTCGCCATTGATGGCGGTCACCAATGCCATTTCGTCGGTGATTATTGTTGGCGGCCTGTTGGCCGCTGGCCCCGCCGACATGGATTTCTCCAAGGTTATGGGGTTTTGCGCCGTGACTTTGGCGTCGGTGAATATTTTTGGCGGGTTCATTGTGACCCAGCGCATGCTCGGCATGTTTAAGAAGAAGAAATAGGGAGCCGGGACATGAGCGCACAACTCACAGGATTTGCGTACCTCGCCTCATCGGTGCTGTTTATTATGGCACTGAAGGGCTTGTCGTCGCCGGAAACGGCCCGCCAGGGGAACCGCTATGGGATCATCGGCATGGTCATCGCCATCGGCACGACCTTGGCCGACCCTTCGGTCGTCAGTTTTGAGCTGATCATCGCCGGGTTGGTGATCGGTGGCGCTGCCGGCACGATCATCGCCAAGAAAATTGAAATGACCGCCCTGCCGCAATTGGTTGCTGCCTTCCACTCGTTGGTCGGTTTGGCCGCCGTGTTCGTCGGCATTGGCGCGTTTTATAATCCCGAAGCCTATGGCATCGGCACCTTCGGCGCGATCAATACCGGCTCCATCATTGAATTGTCCTTAGGCCTCGCCATCGGCGCGATTACCTTCTCGGGTTCGATCATTGCCTTCGCCAAGCTGCAGGGCTTGATGAGCGGCAATCCGATAACGTTCAAATTCCAACACATGCTGAACGCCATCATCGCGGCGTGTATCGTGATGCTGGTTATCACGCTTGTCGGCGGGCAGACGGAAGGTGTTTTCTGGTCCTTGGCGATACTCAGTTTCGCCATTGGGTTCCTGATTATCGTTCCCATCGGCGGTGCGGATATGCCGGTCGTGGTCTCCATGCTGAACTCGTATTCGGGTTGGGCGGCCGCCGGTATCGGTTTCACGCTGTCGAACCCGGCGCTGATCATCACCGGCGCCTTGGTCGGCTCGTCGGGCGCGATCCTCAGCTACATCATGTGTAAAGGCATGAACCGGTCCATCGTCAACGTGCTGTTGGGCGGGTTTGGCGGCGATACGGCTGCCGCCGGTGGTGCCAGTGCCGATACGGGCGATAAGAACGCCAAGGCCGGTGCAGCCGCCGATGCGGCTTTCCTGATGCAAAACGCATCGAAGGTTATCATTGTGCCGGGGTACGGCATGGCGGTCGCCCAGGCGCAGCACGCGCTGCGTGAAATGTGTGACATCTTGAAGGCGGAAGGCGTCGAAGTGGCCTATGCTATTCACCCGGTCGCAGGCCGGATGCCGGGGCACATGAACGTCCTGCTGGCGGAAGGCAACGTGCCTTATGATGAGGTCTTTGAGCTCGAAGAAATCAACCACGAGTTCGCCACCGCGGACGTCGCCTACGTCATCGGCGCCAACGACACCACCAACCCGGTCGCCAAAACCGACCCGTCGAGCCCGATCGCCGGTATGCCGATCTTGGACGTTGAAAAGGCCGGCACGGTGCTGTTCGTCAAGCGCTCGCTGTCGCCCGGTTACGCCGGCGTCGACAACCCGTTGTTCTATTCTGACAACACCTTGATGCTTTATGGCGATGCGAAAAAAATGACCGAAGAGATCGTCCAAGCGCTGGGCTAAGCACCTTACAATTCTCGAATTGCCGAACGGCTGGCACGAAAACCCGTGCCAGCCGTTTTTTAATTTTCGAATTTTTTGGTTCCGGTCGAAACCAATTGCGTTCGGATGATGCACGGTCGTGGTCATACTCTATTAACCGGAACCGGTTAAGCTTGCGGACATCATGACCCCGGTATTGCGCCGGGCAATCCGTTAAAGGGTTCACGCTGATGAAACTGACCGAAGCTCAAATCACTGCCGTCGAGGAAAAAACCGGCGCCAAGCCTTTGCCAGAAGAAGACGATGCGACAAAGCAGATGGCCGAAGCCTTCGGCGAACATACATTCTATCTGGATCAGAACGGTCTCTACATCATGGAGAAATCCGACGAGCAAGGCGAGACAGGTATGTTGACGGTGCTGGTCCAGCTTGGTGAATGGGCTGATGAGGCAATGACGTCACTTCAGGCGATCGATGCCAGGATTACCGATATGGTCATTAATTTCGTCAATGAGGATGAGGCTGTTTAGCGCTTGCCCACATGAAAGGGCTGCGCTTCGCCGACCGGCATGCGGCCGCGGTCGGGTTCGACCTTGCTGAGAGGTGTTGCTGCTTTCATGGTGTCCAATGATCGCTGGGTCAGGGTTTGATAATCTCGGGTGCCTGAACTTTTCCACTTCACTTCGTCTTCGGATACTTCGCGCAGGATTTTCGCGGGAATGCCGGCAATCAGGCTGCGTTCGGGGAAACTGGCGCCGGCGCGCACAAATGCCATGGCCGCGACAATGCTTTCCGCCCCAATCTGAGCATCATCATTAACGACTGCGTTCATGCCCACCAAGGCATTCCGCCCGATCCGGCATCCGTGCAAGATCGCGCCGTGGCCGATGTGGCCGTCTTCTTCAACCAGTGTGTCGGTGCCCGGGAAACCGTGCAGAATGCAGTTGTCCTGAATGTTGACGCCGGCCTCCAAGGTCAGTCGCCCGAAATCTCCGCGAAGAACGGCGCCCGGCGCAATATAACAATTCGGCCCGACGATGACGTCGCCGATGAGCACGGCGTCGGGATGTGCAAAAGTGGTTGGATCAATAACCGGCGTGATCCCATTGATTTCATAGACCTTGGCCATGGCCAACTCCCTTATACGTAATCTCAGTAAAACCCGGACGCAAGAAATCCGCCGCACCAGATGGCGGGCGGATCAAACTTACAGACAAGTCAGGAACTCGGGTTTCGAAGCCTAAATGGCTTAGAAGCCTTCGCGTTCCAGGCGCTTGCGCTCCAGCTTGCGGGCCCGGCGAACCGCCTCGGCCTTTTCGCGCGCCCGGCGTTCGGACGGCTTTTCATAGGAGCGGCGGAGCTTCATCTCACGAAAGACGCCCTCGCGCTGCATTTTTTTCTTCAGGACTTTTAGGGCCTGATCGACATTGTTATCGCGAACAGAGACTTGCACGTTTGCTTTAACCTCATCATGTTAACGGTAGGAAACACGCCTTCGCGTCTCCCTAAGGAGGTGCCTTCTAACACATCATATCAGGGATGTGAAGGACCGTTTCCATAAGATTTGATGTTTGTTTTCCAAGGAAATCGCGCGCCGACATGGCTATTTTGAAAATTGCACGCATGGGACACCCGACATTGATGAGGATCGCCGATCCCATTTCCGACGCCCGGGCGCCCGCCGTCCAACAGCTTGTGGCCGATATGATCGACACGATGGTTGATGCGCCGGGAATCGGTTTGGCCGCGCCGCAAGTTCATGTTCCGCTACGGATCGTGGTGTTTCGGGTGCCCGACGAACGCGGTGAGGACGGAGAAGGCGTGCCGTTGACGGTGTTGATCAATCCGGAGATTGAGCCGCTTGATGACGAGATGGAAACCGGGATCGAAGGCTGCCTGTCATTGCCCGGTATGGCGGGTATGGTGCCGCGGCACACCAGAATTCGCTACCGGGCGACGGGATTGGATGGGGAAGTTTTCGAACGGACTGTTGAGGGCTATCACGCACGGGTGGTGCAGCACGAATGTGACCACTTGGACGGTATTCTGTACCCCATGCGGATGACGGACCTGTCGACTTTGGGCTATGCGGAAGAAATGTCAAAATCCGCCGAAGCCGGGTATAATGATGATGAAGACGATGGCGATTCAGAACCGCACGAGGCCATTGATGAGCAGTGACACCGATACCCGGCGCGACGCCATTATTGAAGCAACTCTTGCGCACGTCGCCTTCGATGGATGGTCGTGGCAGGCGGTTGAGGCCGGCGCGAAGGATGCTGGTCATGATCTGGTGACGGCGAAGCGCGTGTTCCCCGGTGGCCTGGGTGAAATCGCCGACCATTTCGCGCGCTGGTCGGATCGCCGGATGCTGGCGGCGCTTGACGCTCAAGGACTGGGCGGGATGCGCATCCGTGAGCGGATACATGCCTGTGTCAAAACGCGCCTGGAAATCAACGCGCCCTATAAAGAAGCCCTCAGGCGTTTGTTGTCCTTTCTGGCCCTACCGCAGAACGCAGGCCTAACCGCGAAGATGACTTGGCGGTCGTGTTCCGAGATGTGGTATGCCGCCGGCGACACATCGACGGACTGGAACCATTATTCGAAGCGCGGCCTGCTGGCATCGGTCTATACGTCGACAATTCTTTATTGGCTCTCGGATGAAGGCGAGGCCAGGGAAGACGGTGGCGTTGACTACCCCGATACCTGGATGTTCCTGGAACGCCGGATCGAAGATGTCTTGAAGACGTTCGGTTTGCCGAAACGCTTGAAAGATCGCCTTAGCGGATTGCCAATGCCGTTCAGGCGATTTCGCCGCCCGACGGCGTTTGATCAAGAGAGCACCGGTTAACCGAAGGTTCCCGCCGATGTTTAACTCTGGTTGGTTCGCCTGCTCCTCATATGAAATGAGGGCAATTCGAGCTTGTAGGTCCAGAACAGATTTCTTTTGGGTAATTCGATCAGTTGAGCGCTGCGAGCTCGGTGACAATTGGGGTTCTCTTCAAGGTCAATTTCCACGAATCAGAGATACCGCCGCGCTTTATCCGGCGCCTAGTCAGTTGATGACTTGTCTTGGCGACTGGACCGATGGCAACCCGAAATACCCGACGGCCTTTTGCGGTGCCCTCAATGACCGAGGCTTTCAGATTTCTATGGCGGCGCGAAAATCTCTCGGCGTCAGCGGCACGGTGGTAGCTGGCAATGATGAAGTAGGTTTTGCGCGCACCTCTGGAAGTCGGGCGTTTGACGGGACTGGCCGGTGCAGTAGTGGCGATGTCCTGCGCATTTTTAACCACCATTATTGCTATTTGTGGTGCCGGCGGCGGCGGTGGCGGTGGCGGCAATTCCTCGACCTTGGTGACAGCTGACCAGGAAGCTAGATTGCTGGTCGTCGCTGGCATGGATGGGGCCGAAGGCGCGGACAGGGTTGGGGCGGCCGCCGTTATTGCCGGCTCCTCCACGGGAAACTCGGATGTTTCCTCTTGAGCGGCCGTTTCTTGTTGTTTGCCGGTTCCGGCGGTCTCGCCCCAATTCTGTTCGATGTCTAAATCCTGATCTAAATTCGGAGTCTGTTCCGTGACCTCAATTGACACAGAGTTCGGCGCTGGATCAGCGGCGGCGATGATGACAGCATCATCCTTCTGTTCTTGGCAGATATCCTTGCCTTTAACGCCCCGCCACAGCGCACAATCCTTCTCCGCTACGGCCGATATGCCGTGATCGGTCAAAGTTTTATCAGTCGTCAGGACGGAAATGCCGTCGGCGAACAATGATGCGATTTGAATGCCGATAGGCATGCCGCAACCGGCTAATAGCAAAGGTGCCAGCGTTACGCCGGCAATCCGGATAGAGGTATGCATAAAACGTGTCGTCCCCAAGGCACGGGTTGGTACGTGATTTTTATTGGTTTGGTTTTCGTTTCCCGTTGTTGCCATCGAGACTTAAGGCAAATTGGTTAACAAATAGCGCACGTTCGAAATATAATTCAGTTGTTTGATGGACATAAGAAAAACGGGGCGCGGTATTTCTACCGCGCAACTGCAGGGCATAAGAAAGACGGGGCGCGGTATTTCTACCGCGCCCCGGGGGTCATCAGGGATGTTTCGGTCTTTCCACCTATTTAAGATGGATCGGAGGCCCGGGGCGTAATGCTGCCCCGGGAAGGGGTGTCGGCAGTTGGGGGACTGCCGATGCATTGAGAGTGCGATAATCGGTGCTCGGAGGCTAGTAACATCGACACACACTTTTGTGAGATTAAATCGATCTATCCACCGAAGTATCGCTTTTGGGAGATTGGCGGCAGCGGTTGGAGGGCGTATGATGACCGTTAGAGTTTCACGTGCGCCGGACGATGATTATCGAACACCATGAGTGACGAATTTTCCTTTCTGAACCGATTCAAAAAGCTGGCTAATGGCCGCCCATCAAATGGGGGTGCCGGGCCACCGGTTCACCGCACCGCGCTCGCCGATGAGCCGGGGCAAGACATGGTGCCGCCGTCATTGTCCGAACCTGTACTTGAACCGACATTCGCTCCGAGGCCCGAGCCGGCTCCCGAACCCTTGCCCGAACCAGCGCCAGCGCCGATTGCCGCGCCAGAACCAGTGTCCCGGGCGACACCGGTCGGAGATCGCTCGTTCGATGGTCAAGGTGATCTGGCCGATCACTTTCTGGGTTGTGCCAAATTGGGCCGTTATCTAACGGTCGCCGACAACAGCCGGTTTATCATCACGGATGACTTCCGCACGACACCGATAATTTCCGCCGCCTCAACAATGGCAGCAATTTATTCGAAGGATTACCTGGTCGCGCAGGCGGCGCTGTTGCCGCTTTCGGAAACAGCGCAACGTATGTCTCCAAGGAAGCGTGATCGCTTCGAGCGCCTTTTTGCACTGATCGAAGAACAAGCACTTTCGGACGATGTCCGCGATTCTGCCCAGGCGATCCGCGCGGCGCACTTCCGGGCCGCTGAGATCAGAGAACTGGAAGCCGAGCTTGGGAATCGATTGAGCCCGGCCCGGCTTCGTTATCGACAGTTCTTGGACATCGTGAAAAAACTCATGGATCGAAAGATCACGGCAGGGCCGTTCCTCGATGAGTTTCGCGGCTTTACCCAGGATGTCGCGGGGCAATTGGATTTCGGCATTTACAGTTTTTGTCTTGATCGGTTGTTCGGCAGCGTCCGTGTGCCGCTAAAAGTGAAAAAACTTCTGATTTTGGAATTGTTGAAGTATCCGGCCCTTATTCGCCGCGAACTGCTCACCAACATCTTGGTCTATCCCGGCCAAGTTGATGAATTGGTTGAATTCATCCGCTATATGGTGACCAACGAACTTGGCCAGGGCGCGATCATTGAGATCGAGTTGTTGGAAGCCTTTAAGATGCGACGGCTTTCCATGAGCGATATCGAATCAAGCTTGGCTAGGGCCGCGACGGCGTAATTTTGGACGCCTAGATAGGCGCCAGACATGGTGCCAACATTGTCCAATCAGTTCTGACCAATTGGCACTACCGTGGCGTCAGCCAGAGGTCTAATTGGTGGCTCGAGAGCGGGCGCCCGAGACGGTGCTACGCACCTCCCAAGGAAACGCATTCTTCGCGATTTGACGGTTCGCCTATCAGGCGGGCCGTGCCGTCGTGAGAAAAATTTAATTGTGATTAAAGGACCAACACCAATGCAAACCGCCACTGATACAGCCAATGCCGAGTTGCTTTCGAAATTCTCCGATGCCTTTAACAGCCATAACGTCGGGGCGCTGATGGCGTGCATGACCGAAGATTGTGTTTTCGACGCAGTTGGTGGCAGCGAAGTGCATGGTGTACGCTTCGAAGGGCAGGCCGCCGTCGCAAAGGCCTTCGAGCAGGTTTGGATCAATATGCCTGATGCGCAATGGCTGGACGGCAACCACTGGGCCACAGGTGAGCGCGGCGTCTCGGAATGGACGTTCACGGGTACCGATGCCGAAGGTGCCCGCATGGAAGCGCAAGGTTGTGACCTGTTCACGTTCCGTGACGGCAAAATCGCCGTGAAGCAGGCATTCCGTAAAAGCCGTCCATTGATCAAAGCTGAAAAATAACCTCGGACATGTCCTGTCTGCTCTTTGAGGAAGGAACTCGAAGATGTTGAAAGAAGCACGCCCCAGCCACTGGCCCCGCGAACGCTACGACCCGCGCTACGACCCGCTGATTGATGCTGGCCCAGGTCACAACCGCAACTATGCGCCGACCTATTGGATCGACACCGCCGGCGAGCCGCCCGAAGACGACGGCCCGATCACCGGTGACGTCGATGTGGATATCGCAATTATCGGTTCCGGCTACACAGGCTTGGCTTGCGCTATATTCCTGGCCAAGGAATACGGGATCAAGGCAACGGTGTTGGAAGCCAACACGGTGGCCTGGGGGGGGGCAACGCGGAACGGCGGGCAGGCGCAAATTTCTTCCGGGCGCCTGAAGCGTTCTCAGTGGATCAAGCGTTGGGGCAAGGATGTCGCAATCAAGATGCATGCCGAGATCGTTGAAGCCTTCGATGTGTTTCGAGATCTGATTCTTTCGGGCGAATTCGATTGCCTGCCGCAGCGCGGTGGTCACCTCTATTTGGCGCATCGGCCGCGGATGATGAAGATGCTGGAATCCGAATCGGAACTTCTCAACAAGACGTTCGGCTAAGGGACCAAGGTGCTGGATGCGGAAACGCTGAAGCGCGAATACGTGAACGAGGCCGAAGCCGCCGGGGCCATGCTTGAGCCTGATGGCATCGGTATCCATGCCGCCAAGTTGGCGTTCGGCTATATTAACATGGCCCGCAAGCTGGGCGCTAAAATCCATCCTTCCAGCCCGGTCATGGGTTGGAAGACGGTCGATGGCGTTCATCACCTGACGACGCCCGGCGGCACCGTGAAGGCGCGCGCCGTCGCCGTTGCCACCGCCGGCTATTCACCGCCGGGCCTGCATCCGAAGCTGAAGCAGAAGATCATGCCGATCTTGTCGAATTCCATCGCCACGCGGCCGCTGACCGATGACGAGCGCGAGGAATGCAACTTCAAAACCCATTTAGTGATGACCGACACCCGCACGCTTCGCCATTATTACCGTCAAATGCCCGACGGACGCGTCCAAATCGGTAGCCGAAGTGCTGTGACCGGGTCGGACGCGGAGAATCCCAAGCATCTGGCGCAATTGATACAGGGCCTGTATCGGAAGTTCCCGGCATTGACCGGCATTGAGCTGGATTATTCCTGGTGGGGTTGGGTCGATGTCAGCCATGACATGATGCCCCGGATATTCCAGCCCGACACGGCGAAAACCATTTGCTATGCCATGGGGTGCGGCGGCAATGGCGTCATGTATTCGGCCCAAGCCGGCCGGCGCATGGCGCAAATGCTGGCGGGCGACGGGGCCGGCTTGGATTTGCCGATCTTTACCTCGCCGTTGCCGGGCCATCCCTTGGCGCCGTTCCGCCGCATGGGCCAGCGGATGCTCTATCACTGGTATTACCTGCGCGACGAATTGGTTTGAAGAAGGACGAAGCTATATGACCACTGATGCCAAGACCATCGTGGATTTTCAGGGCGCGCCGCTGAATGAATTTCAGTGTCACCTTGATGCCGACCGCACGATCGATAGCAATCCACTGCACACGATCCAATCGTTCTTCGTCAATCCCGAAGGCAATCTCACGGGTGGTGTTTGGGAGAGCACGCCCGGAAAATGGGAGGCGTTCACCGACCGTGATGAGTTCTGCTATCTCATTGAGGGCCATGTCGTGCTGACCAACAAGGACGGCCATGCGCAAACCTTTAAGACCGGTGACGCGTTCCTGATCCCCAACGGCTTCGAAGGCACTTGGGAGGTCGTCGAGACGACCAAGAAGCACTAAGTGATCTTGAGTTACGACGCGGCTTAAAAACTCTCTAGTTCGCCGGAGTCCGCTAAGACTTGCGTCCACTAAGAATTGGCGTCAGTCGAGTTCGGCGACGGTCTCGTTCTGGGCTTGCCGGAATGCCTTGAGGCGTGTCCGGATCTCGTCGTCGGAAAGTGCGATGATCGCAGCGGCCAAAAGTGCCGCGTTTTTCGCACCGGCCTTGCCGACGGCCAGCGTGCCGACGGGGATACCACCCGGCATTTGCGCCATGGAAAGCAAGCTGTCCATGCCGCCCATGACACGCGTTTCCATGGGGCAGCCCAAAACCGGCAGCGACGTGATCGCGGCGACGACGCCGGGGAGCGCCGCGGCCATACCGGCGGCGGCGATGATCACTTGGATGCCGCGCTCTTCCGCCGATGAGGCCCATTCATGAACCTGTTCGGGGTTACGATGCGCGGAAAGCGCTTTGGCTTCGTGTGAGATACCCAATTCATCCAACATGGCGGTGGCGTTTTTCATCACCTCCCAGTCGGATTTGCTACCCATGACGATGCCCACGAGGGGACCGGATTCACTCATCGATTAATGCCTCTTTTAATGTCTCAACACCCCAGGAAAGCCGGTCATTATAAGGAGCGTGTTTTGTCGATCAAGCACCGGAAGGGAAAAATTAACTTTATTCATGGTAAATTTGAACCTGCAGAGATGTGCTCAACGCATACCTACTTGATGGACGACGACAATGGATGTGAACAAGCCTACGGGCGTTCAAACCGTTGGTGATCAACCCCACCGTCCACCGCCCGAGCGCCACGAAGAGGCGCCCGAGCGTGACGAGGACGACAAAGCCCGGCGCGAACGCAATAATTCCTGGTCCGCCGATGCCGCCGTTGATCTCGGCGGCGCGTTGGCGGGCGGTGTGACGCCGGAAGTTCAGCACATCCTGGATGACTTCGCGGCCCAGATCGAACCGCTCCGCGCCGAGGTCGGCTTGGCGAAGAAGCACGAGGCCTATTACCGCGAGATCGCGCTGGCGCATTCTTTTCTGCCGGTGCCCAACCGCCGGGAATTCACCCGCGAGCTGAAACACGTGATTGACCATATCGCCAACCTGTCGCCATCGGCGGCGCTGGTGCTGGCGCATGTGGGCAACATCGGTGATCTGCGCCGCCACCATGGCCGCAAGGCCGCCGACGCGGCGCTTTGCCATGTCGCCAAGGCCATTGCCGCGGCCATTCATCCGACTGACGCCGTCGGCAGCCTGTGCGGCGAGGACTTCGGCATCATCGTGCTGAATGGTGAGCCGGATGTCCTGAATGCCCGCATCGCCGCGATCCGAAACCATGTGGTCAGTCCGGCGTTTTCTTGGCCCGATTGGCATGCCGAAATTGATCTGGTGTTCGGCACCACCGTGCTCCAAGACGGCTGGACGGCTGAGCAAGCTGTCGACATGGCGGACCGCGACCTCATCCAGCGCTAAGCGATAATATCGGGCAACAACTGGCCCTCAATCTTTGAGATTTGATCCTTCAGCTGAAGTTTGCGTTTCTTCATCCGCTGAACCTGCAATTGATCGAACGGCAATGCCGCGCTGAGACGCTCAATGACATCGTCCATATCGCGATGCTCGGTCTTCAATTCGATGAGTTTGGTTTCAAGCAGTTCGCGTTCGGTCATGATGGTTCGATATCTCTATGCCAATTTCTCATTTTAACACAATGTGTTGACGGCGGGTAGGGCTCCTAGGTGCCGCGCCGCGCATTTTTTCAGCATTTCAATTTTGTCCGGTGATTGAGTTGTGATATCATTCACCTGCACGCCAACTTGTAGTAGAGGAGGAAGTACATATGAGCTTGCAGGAAAGGATTGAAGAACTGAAGGACGTTCACCAAAATCTCGAAAAAGCGTTGGACAGCGAAACCCACCGCGCCCACCCTGACGATCTTCAGATCGCCAGTATAAAAAAGAAAAAACTCGCGATTAAAGACGAAATCGTCAGTCTGGAGACCCAGGCGCCGACTCACTAGATCAGTCGTCACGAGGTCAGCCCCTAGCTGACAGCCTGCGAAGCCACGGCCCGTAACGGGCCGATATTTAAGGCCC
>JABJBP010000036.1 GCA_018665815.1 Rhodospirillaceae bacterium | reverse complement strand
TGGATCCCGCTGGCCCCGAAATGGTTGCTGCCATTCCCGGTGTCGATGTCGTTCGCATGGACGCCACCCAGCCCTTTGAGGAAAATTGGCCGGTTCTCGAAGCCGCGCACGGCTATCAGTTGCGCCCGAGCACTGAAACCCTGCCTGAATTTTACCCCAACGCGGAACTAATTCGCCGCTGCCCGAATCTTTTGGCGATCTCATCCGCCGGCGCCGGCTATGACATGGTCGACGTGGAGGCCTGTACCGAAGCCGGCGTGCTGTTGTTCAACCAAACCGGCGCGAATGCCGAATCGGTTGTTCAGCACGCCTTGGCGATGATGCTGACCTTGTCCAAGCAACTGATCCAATCGGACCGTGCCATCCGTGGCCAAGCCCGCGATTGGACACGCTGGGATTACACTGGCCGCGAGCTGACCAAAAAGACTGTTGGTATTGTCGGCCTGGGCAACATTGGCCGGCGGCTTGCTGCCATCTGTGGCAGTATTTTTGATATGCGGGTCCTGGCATACGATCCTTATATCTCGGATGACGACGTGCGCGAGCGCGGCGCTGAACGCGCCGCCGGGTTGCCTGAAATGTTCGCCGAGTCGGACTTTATCTCTGTCCATTGTCCATTGACCGATGAGACCCGTTGTATGGTCAGTGGCGCGCTATTTGACGCTATGAAGCCCGAAGCTTTTTTCATCACCACGGCGCGCGGCGGCATCCATGACGAAGCGGCCTTGGAAAATACCTTGCGGGCCGGGCGCATTGCCGGGGCGGGACTGGATGTGTTCGAAGAAGAGCCACCGGCCTTTGATCATCCGTTGCTGGGTTTCGAAAATGTCATCGTCAGCCCGCATAACGCGGGCGTCACGCTCGACTGCAACTACAATATGGCGGTCTCGGCCGCCGAACAATGGGCCGACTTATTTGCCGGCGGCCGCCCGTCCAAGCTGGTCAACACGGATGCCTGGGAGAAATTCCAAGGGCGCTATCAATCAATCCTTGGTTTGAACGCGGCGGATTAAGTTCATGGTCATGCCTGTCGCACCGACAAACCGCCGCCATGACCGCCTCGCGCGGTTGGGCGGGAAGGCGAATTCGATGCCGTGCTGCAGGATATATCGGAGAGTGGTGCCGCCGTCGGAATCACCGGTGCCGGCGCGGCGGCGCTGTTCACCAACGAGGCGTTTGTCGAATTGCAGGTCGAAGGCCATGAAGCCTATGGGGGCCGCGTTGTGCGCCAGTTCGCCGGTGGCTATGCTTTGGAATTCGACCATACCGAGGCCGAGCGCAAACACATGCGCGAGGAAATCAAAAAGTTCGAAGCCGTGGTCAGCCGAGGCGGATCGCTTGAGGCCTGATGGACGCCCTTAGACGAAGGTCAGGTGTCCGTGGTCGAGGTTTAAAAATTCCGAGATGTTGAGGTTTTTGGCGTGACTGACGCAATGATGTCGGCAGTCGGCGCGTGGATTGATGGATTGATGGATTGAAGGCGTTGGCGATTGGCATCGGAAAACCAGAATTCCTTGAATGATAAATTGCGAATAGAGCCAAGGCATCCTTCCGTCGTGTAAGCCTTGTCCTGGCAGGTGTACACCGATTGGTCGGCGCCGATCACTGTCAACAGTTTAGCCGATGGGCAGCCGTTGTACGGTTTGTCGAACCGGGTGTCCATTAGATGATAATGATTGGCAATTCGGAAGTTGGCGTCTTCAAGCGCCTGAGCGCGCTTAATCTGGCTGCGCACCGGCCCAAGTAGTGGCGCATGGTAGGCATTGTTTCGGGCTCTGTCGTTGGCGACCACGGCGGCAGACAGTTTCACGTGCTGGACACCACTGGTCTTTAATAATTGGCATATGTCCACAATGTGCCGGTGGTTGGCTTCGCCGATAATGAAGCTGACACCGACCACGCATTGCGGCGCAGCCCGGGTGAAGGCATCGATATTAGCGATGATTTTGCTGAAGTCGCTGGGCGCCGCGGCACGTGCCTGGGCGTGACTGGCGTCGTCCCAGCCGTCCATGGAGATACGGACCCAAGTAGCATGGGCACCGAGCGCATCTGCAAAGCGGCCCTGCAAATTTGCGCCATTGGTGAGAAGGCTGATCTTTACGCCGGCATTGCCGAGTGCGGTGATGATATCCGGCAATGGCTTGTACAAAAGCGGCTCACCGCCACCCGAAAATGTCACTGCTTTGACATCCATCTCGATGATGTCGCGGACAATTTCAAACATCTTGGCAGTGGGCAGGCTGTCGGCTTCCGACATTCCGGCGCCGAGTTCCAGTGCGTCTGTCCGATAGGCGCAATACCAGCAACTATAATTACAAAGGTTGGTCGGTTTAATGCGGACATGCACCGGTGCCGGTACTTGGCCCAAGCGAATATCGTCTAGGCGTTCGGGAAAGTAGAAAGATTTGAGCGCGCTATAAAGCTGGTTGTTGGACATGTGGGCCGGCCTTCTAAAACGAACGCAATAAAGCGCTCATCAACGGCGGCGAACTTAAGCGAGATATCCGGTTGTTCGAATGGTCCAGGTCAAGTCAGCGGACATTTAATTGAGCCGCGACCTCTTCGGCGATGGCCAACGAAGCCGTCAAACCAGGCGATTCGATGCCGTAGAGGTTGATCAAACCATTAATGCCATGCTTGCCCGGTCCCTGGATGACGAAGTCATTGGCGTATTTGGCGGCGTTGGCGCCGGCGAGTTTGGGACGAATGCCGACATAGCCCGGTTGCAGGGCGTTGTCGGGCAACGCCGGCCAATAGCGCCGGATAGCGTCATAAAATAAAACTGCCCGGGCCGGATCGACTTCGTAATCAGGCTCATCGACCCAAGTTATATCCGGGCCGAATTTTGTCTGGCCGCCAAGGTCCAGCGTCGAATGAGTGCCGAGCCCTCCTGGCACCGGCACCGGGTAGATCAAATGATTGAATGGGCTTTTGCCGGGCAGCGTGAAATAGGTGCCCTTGGCATAGAACAGCGGCGGAATGGAATCTTGCGGTATGCCTTTGATGGCATGTGCCGCTCCTTGTGCGCCGAGCCCACCGGCGTTGACCAAGATATCGCATGTTAATGCCATCGCCGCTTCGCCGCCGGTCTCAATAGTAATTGTACCACTCTCCACGCGCCCACCGAGGACGGGACTTAGGAATGCGATCATCGCGCCGTGTGCTTCCAGGTCGCCTTGCAACGCCAGCATATATCCGTGCGAGTCGACAATGCCGGTGGACGGCGACATCAAGGCGCGGACAGCCTTGAGATTGGGCTCAATTTCCCGAAGCTGATCGGCCTCGACCCATGTTAGATCATCGACCCCGTTGGCTGCGGCCGTCTCTTTGGTTGCCGCCAAGGCCGCAAGTTCATCGTCGGTCGTGGCCACCAGAAGCTTGCCGATGCGCCGATGTTCAACACCATGGCTTTCGCAAAACTCATATAACAGCTGCCTTCCAGCCACGCAGGATCGCGCCTTCAGGCTGTCCTTGGCGTAATAGATACCGGCGTGAATGACCTCTGAATTTCTAGAACTCGTGCCGGTACCAATATCATCGGCTTCCTCCACCACAATAACTTCGCGTCCGGCCATGGCGAGCTTGCGCGCGATGGCCAAGCCGACAACTCCAGCGCCGATGACAATGCATTCAACTTTATCGGTCATATCTGGAAATATGTATCGGCGGGACAAAGGTGTCTAGAACGAATGTTGATGGCGATGCCATGATGGGATCAGAACAGAACCTCGCGTTATTGTTGACGGCGCCTAAGACGGGTTTGTGTTGTCGGCGAATACACGAACAATGGCGGTCATGTTGATTGCGATCAATTCCGCTCTGTCATTCCTCGCCCGCCATGCCATGACGGCGATGGTCGGGGCCGTGTTCTTAGGGCTCGTGGCGCCGTCGATGGCGACGTTGCTGAACCCCTTTTTGGCGCCGTCGGTTTGGCTATTGCTGGTGGTCAGTCTGCTTAGAATAAATCCCGAAGACAGTGCTCAACATATACGCCGGCCATGGCGGATTGGCGGGTTGTTGATCTGGAGTTTAGCGATCACGCCGGCGGCCATGTTCGCCTTTGTCGGTTTGTTTGATCTACCCACTGGTATTGCCGGCGCCATGATTTTAGCGGCCGGGTCCTCACCGCTGATTTCGACGCCGGCGCTGGCACTGCTCATGGGGTTGGACGGCGCGATGGTTTTGCTGGTGATGCTGACCTCGACGCTGCTGGTGCCGTTGACGTTGCCGGGCGTCGCGCTGGTGTTGTTGGGGCTTGAGATGGATCTCGGTGCCGGCGAATTGACGGCGCGAATGGCTGCCTTGGTCGGGTCTGCCGTTTTGACGACGTTGATTTTGCGAAAGGTTTTTGGCGCCCGGCCGTTCCGCCGGATCGGCGATCAATTGGATGGCACGGTGGTATTTTTGTTGATCGTATTCGCGGTCGCGATCATGGATGGTCTCACGGCAAGGTTACTTGCCGAGCCCAGGTTCGTGTTCTTTGTTATGGCGTTGACCTTCGCCGCCTATATCGGACTGATGGTGTTGACCATTTTGATGCTGGCCATCATTGCGCCAAAATGGGGAAAGCGCGTGATTCTCAGCGTCGGGTTCGCGGCAGGGTGCCGAAATCTGGCGGTCATCCTGGCGGTGCTGCCGGCGGGAGTGGACCCGGACATGATTATGTATTTTGCCGTCGGCCAGTTTCCCATCTACATCATGCCGGCGGTGATGAAACCGATCATGTTGCGACTTGTGGCGGACGCGCCCATATCTGACGGCAGTCCAAATTGAGGAATTGATGAATGACATGGTGGCGACGAAAGAGCTTCTGGCTGAAAACTTTACCGATCGTGCTGCTGGCAACAATTCTGGTCTCGGCCTGGGTGCGTCACTCCATGGCTGACTGGCGCACCGCATCAATGGAATCAGCGGGCATCGCACCGGATCCGGCGACCCACAAGGAGGCCATCCTTCAGGTTTATTCGGCGCGCGCCTATTCGTGGCGCGGCATTTTCGGCGTGCACACCTGGTTCGCCGTAAAACCGACCGATGCGCTGGAGTTCGCCGTCTACGAGGTAATCGGCTGGCGGGTCCGGCGCGGCGCGCCGGCAGTGGCGATCTCAACCCGGCCTGCCGACGGCCGCTGGTTTGACGCGATCCCCGAGGTTATCGCTGACGTTCGCGGCGACGGCGTTGACGATATGATCAAACGAATTGATCAGGCTGCCCGGGGCTATCCCTATATGAATGAATACACGGTCTGGCCGGGGCCGAATTCCAATACCTTCACGGCCCACGTGGCACGCGCGGTACCAGAATTGAAACTCGATCTGCCGCCGACCGCCATCGGCAAGGACTATCTGCCTGGCGGCAGTCTGGTGGCAAAGACACCCAGCGGTACCGGCATGCAGATCTCATTGGCAGGCCTACTTGGCATCATGGTCGGCAAGGAGGAAGGGGTGGAAATTAACCTCCTCGGCCTGACCTTCGGTCTTGATCCTCTGGATTTTGCCGTCAAGCTGCCCATGGCGGGCCGGATCGGCGGCTCGTCGTGAGGGAAAGTGGCGATTAAGTGAGTATTCGGTAAATGAGCATTTGGGGGAAGGTCATCGGCGGGGTCGCCGGGTTCGCTATGGGCGGGCCCTTGGGCGGCATCCTAGGTGCTGTTGCCGGACATGCCGTCGATAAAATGAAGGCCGCTGAAGCCGGCGCAGCTGGGTACAGTGATGGCGGCCCCGGCTCCTTTCAGGGCTTTGGTCCCGATGCGCGCCAAGTTGCGTTCACGACGGCGATTATCGTCTTATCGGCGAAGATGGCGAAGGCCGATGGCCAAGTCACCCCCGATGAGATCGCAACGTTTAAGCGATTGTTCCATATCCCGCCGGAAGATGCCGGAAACATCGGTAACATCTGGAAAGAGGCAACGCGCGATTCTTCGGGCTATGAGCCCTATGCCGAGCAAATCGCCGGCTTGTTCCAGAGCGACCCTCAGGTACTTGAGGAGTTACTCGGCGTGCTGTTCCATATCGCCAAGGCGGACGGTGTGGTGCATCCGAAAGAAATGGAGATGCTGTCGCGGACCGCGCAGATCTTCGGCTTCAATGCCCAAGCGTTCGAGCGCCTCAAACACATCCACCTCGGCGCGGATGCCGATGAAGACGATCCTTATGAAGTCTTGGACGTCAGCCGCGACGCCAGCGACGCCGACGTCAAGGCCGCCTACCGCAAGCTGACCCGAGAGAATCATCCAGATGTTTTGATGGCGAAGGGCGTGCCGCAGGAATTCATCGATCTGGCGAACGAAAAGATGGCCGCCATCAATGCCGCCTACGATCGTATCGAAAAGGAACGCGGTTTGCGTTAAAAGGGGTAATGATCGAGACGCCATCGCCCAATTTCAATGACCGCCCCGACGGTGTGTTCGCCGATATGTTGGTTTTTCACTATACCGGCATGGCAAGCGGCCAAGCCGCATTGGACCGGCTCTGCGATCCGGTAGCGGAAGTCAGCGCGCATTATCTTATCGACGAGGACGGGGCCGTTCATCGGTTGGTCGATGAACAATATCGGGCGTGGCATGCCGGCGTTGCCCATTGGCGAGGTGAGACGAATATTAATGACCGTTCCATTGGTATAGAGTTGGTCAATCCCGGCCACGAATTCGACTACCGCGCCTTTCCAGAACCGCAGGTGGCGGCGCTCAAAGAACTGGCATTGGGTATTCTGGCGCGCCATGACATTCCGGCGCGAAACGTCGTTGGTCATTCCGATGTCGCGCCGGCACGAAAGATAGACCCTGGTGAGTTGTTTGATTGGGTCGGCATGGCGCAGGCCGGTATCGGACTTTGGCCGGCGAACGAAGTCGCGCCGTCCGATGATGTCGATTATGATTCTGGACAAATGTTGACAAAAATCGGCTACGACATATCCGATTTGCCCGCTGCCGTGACTGCCTTCCAACGGCACTTTTATGCCGAACGATTGGACGGCATCGCGGACGCGGCCACCTTGAGGCGCCTTGCAGCCGTCGTGGCGTTGATCTAGATTGCCGCCGCCAGACGGTCGGATGACCGCCTTTGCTCGGGTTCGTCCGGGGCGGGGGAGGAAAGTCCGGGCTCCACGGTTACACGGTGCCGGGTAACACCCGGCGGGGGCGACCCCAGGGAAAGTGCCACAGAGAGTAGACCGCCCAGCCGCCGCTTGTCGGCCGCCGGGTAAGGGTGAAAGGGTGCGGTAAGAGCGCACCGCGGTCCTGGCGACAGGACTGGCCAGGTAAACCCCACCGGGAGCAAGACCAAATAGGGGCGGCTCGCTGACTTGATCAGCAGGTGAGTTTCCGCATCGCTGCCCGGGTCGGTTGCACGAGGCGTCCGGTAACGGGCGTCCCAGATGAATGGTCATCCCCGTCAGCAATGGCGTGGACAGAACCCGGCTTACAGACCGTCTGGCAATTTCTCTTTTTGTTATCGGTCATGTATTTACGCACTACTCCTATTGCGGGCGGTTCGTGCCGCGCCCCTGGCGCGTGATTCGTGTTCGTCCAGAAATTGTCATATTCCGGCCCTAATGCCGCCCGAACCCTGATTGATCATCACGGGGTCGTCTTTCGCGCTCCTCGCTCGGCAATTCCAGCGCAGGCGCGCCCGATGCCGGCGAGCCATTTTCGTCAATGAAAACACTTTGTTAACCCATTAAATGACATGCTTAATCCATTGACGCCCATCAATACCCATGATATCCCATTATATCCCAATTACTTCTCATGGGTAAAAATTGGGTAAGGACTGTCTTTTTGCGATTTCTCAAATCGTCAGAGGGCCGGTCCGCTGAACCGGAGAACTCCAAGAATGGAACTCTCCAGACCGCCGGAAGAATCTGGCGAAACGCGCGTTGAATTGAGGCTCCGGATGACTTTGTTCGTCGGTCGCCACGTGAATAGAATTGATAAGAAAGGGCGGGTTTCCGTGCCGAAACCCTTCCGTGCAGCTTTGCAGGCGCAAGGCTCGGCGGTGCTCTACACCTATCCTTTGTTCAAGCATCACGCCCTTGAAGCCTGCGGCGAGGATTTCATGGCGCGACTTAGCGCCAGCCTTGAAGACCTGGACATGTTCTCCGACGAACAAGACGACTTGGCCGCCATTGTGCTGGAAAACGCCCACGCCCTGAATTTCGATCCGGAGGGCCGGGTCGTGTTGTCGAAGGAATTGATGGAGCACGCTGAAATCGCCAGCGACGCGGTATTTGTTGGGCGTGGCGCACGATTCCAGATTTGGTCACCGAAAACTTATGAGGCAAACCGAGCAACCGCATTTGAGCGTGCGAAGGCGCGTGGCGCCACTTTGCGCCTACGGCCATCTGTCTCAGACAAATCAGATGGAGGCGCGTCGTGAACGCCGGGCCGCATATTCCGGTTATGTGTGACGAAGTGATCGCCGCGTTGGCACCACGAGCAGGCGCCATATACATCGACGGCACTTTCGGCGCCGGCGGCTATTCGCAGGCATTGCTTGAGGCGGCGGATTGCACGGTGTGGGGGATTGACCGTGATCCTTTTGCCGTCGCTGCGGGCAACGAATTGGCAAAACGCTATCCCGGCCGACTGACCATATTGAACGGGCGTTACGGTGACATGGCCAATTTGTTGGGTGATGTCGGCGTCGAGCAAATCGACGGTGTCGCGCTTGATCTCGGCGTGTCGTCCATGCAGATCGATGATCCGACACGTGGTTTCAGTTTCCGCGAAGACGGCCCTTTGGATATGCGCATGGGCGACGGCGGCGATACGGCGGCGGATGTCGTCAACCGTATGGCCGAACAGGAGTTGGCCAATATCATTTATGAGTTTGGCGAAGAACGTGCATCCAGGCGGGTGGCCAAGGCGATTGTCGATCTTCGCACCAAGACGCCGTTCACCCGTACCGGTCAACTGGCCGACGTGGTGCGGCGTGTGGTTCGCAAATCCAAAGACGGCATCGATCCCGCGACCCGAACATTTCAAGCATTGCGCATTTACGTAAATGACGAACTGGGCGAGTTGGAAAAAGGCCTTGAAGCCGCCGAGACGCTGCTCGGTCCTGGCGGCCGGCTGGCCGTCGTGGCGTTCCATTCCTTAGAGGACAAGCGGGTCAAAAGTTTTCTGCAGGCCCGCAGTGGCTCGGCGCCGCGTCCATCGCGGCATCTGCCGTTGCAAGGGGAGCCGGCCGCCGCGCCGACGTTTCGTCTGTTAAAGCGCGGCGCTTTGAAGCCGGCGCCAGAAGAAATTCTCTTGAACCCTCGGTCGCGCTCGGCCCGCCTGCGCTGCGCGGAACGCCTGGAATCGGTATCTGAGGGGGGGAGGGCATAATGCGCCAATCCACTCTAGTTCTGATTCTCCTGACCGTCGCCGTCGGCGTCGGCCTGTTTCTCGTCAAGTACCGGGTCCAAGGGCTTGAAGGTGAGCTCAATAATCTGAACCGCGACATCGCCAGCGACCGTGAGAGAATTCACGTGTTGAAGGCGGAATGGAGCCATTTCAATGAGCCCGGCCGCCTACGCGCCTTGGCCGGCCGCCACCTGGACATGATCCCGCTCGAATCCACGCAAGTGACGACGCCCAGTGAGATCGCGAAATACCTACCCAATACCCCCGCTTCTGAAAACACGAAGCGCACTGATTTGGCCGCAGAAAGCGGCGACAACGCTGGAAAGGAGTTCCGGCCATGACGATGACGGCACATAGAACGGTGGCCCGGCGCCGCCAAATTGAGGGAGTTCGTAAACAAGCTCTTGATACGGGCCGCAGCCGGCTTTTGCTGACGGGTGTGATTTTGGCGGTAGCCTTTGCGGGGGTCGCTGGACGACTAGTTGATTTGACGGTCCTCGGTAACACTTATGAGCCCAGAATGGCGAAGGCCGCGACCGTGCCGGGCGCGGTCAGCGGGCGAGCGAATATCCTCGACCGTAACGGTATCATCTTGGCGACCAGTCTGCCGACGGTTTCGTTGTCCGCCGATCCCGCCATGGTCCTCGATGCTGACGAAGCGGCAGCGAAACTGGCATTGGTGTTTGGTGGTCTTGGCCGCGATGACGCGCTGCTCAAACTGCGCGGGCCCGGGCGATTTGTTTGGTTGGCGCGCAATCTCACGCCAGGTCAACACCAAGAGGTTATTCGCCTGGGAATTCCAGGTCTAAGTTTTCATCGCGACGAACGGCGAGTTTATCCGCATGGCGCACTGGCATCACACGTCCTTGGTTTAACGGATGTAGATGGCCGCGGTATCGCGGGCATCGAAAACCGCTTTGATCAAGTTCTGCGAACGGCTGGGGCGCCAGTTCGATTGTCTTTGGATTTGCGCGTCCAATCGGTTCTGCGTGAAGAACTGATGACCGCGATGAAGGAGTACAAGGCTATCGGCGCGACCGGATTGGTCATGTCGGTGGAAACCGGCGAAGTGACGGCAATGGTGTCGCTTCCTGATTTCAACCCCAACAAACCCGGCCGTATGACTGACGTTGCGGCGTTCAACCGTGCAGCGACTGGCGTGTATGAAATGGGCTCGACCTTCAAGCTGTTTACGGTGGCGATGGCGCTGGATTCGGGAACCGTTTCGTTGAAAGGCGGCTACGATGCCAGCGAACCCATTCGCATTGGCCGGTTCTCCATTCGCGACTATCACGCCAAGAACCGTTGGCTTTCGGTGCCGGAAATTATTTTGCATTCCTCGAATATCGGTGCCGCGAAAATGGCAATCGACGTCGGTACCGAAATGCAGCAGCGCTATCTCGGCCGGTTTGGATTATTAAAGCCGGCCGGTTTGGAGTTGCCCGAAGTGGGCGCGCCACTGACGCCAAATGTTTGGCGTCCGGTCAACACGATGACGATCTCCTTCGGCCATGGCATTTCCGTCAGTCCCGTCCAATTGGCAGCGGGCATTGGCTCGCTGGTCAACGGTGGCATTTATCGCTCGCCGACGCTTTTGAAACAGCAACGGGCCAAGGGTCCGGGCCGCCGGGTCATTTCCGCAGCGACATCTGAAAAGGTGCGCCGCCTGATGAGGTTGGTTGTCAGCAAGGGTACCGGTCGCAAAGCCAATGTGCGTGGATATTTGGTTGGCGGCAAAACGGGAACCGCGGAAAAAAGTTCGCGGCGCGGGTATTCAAAATCAGCAAAGATTTCTTCCTTCATCGGTACCTTCCCCATGAACGCTCCCAAATACGTCGTCTTGGCGCTTTTGGACGAACCTGTTGGGAACAAGCGCACTTTCAATTACGCCACCGGCGGCTGGGTCGCTGCGCCGACTGTCGGGCGGATCATTCAACGCATGGCTCCGATGGTCGGTATTGCGCCGGATTTGGAGGCGACTTACGAGACGCCGATGATCAGGGCCCTGGAAAAGAAAACACGCAAGGCCAATTTAGTTCGGCCCAAACAGCCGAAAAAGCGTATGCAAACCCGCGCCCAGAACAGGAACCAGAAACGCACCTGGGCAAATTCGGTTTCCAAGGCGGTCGGCCGCTATCAGGTTCGTCAGACCGACATGGAAGAACGCATTGTCTTGAACGCTCGCCACGCTTTGACACGCGCGGTCGCGGCAAAAAACGCACAGAAACCGTTGGTATCCACGGCCTTGACGGCCTTGGAGTAAAGAATTGCGACTCGTTGACGTGATGGATGGAGGGTTCAACCGGCAGATGGAGGCGACGTCACTAGCAGAATGTCAGATTACCGGTATCACTTGTGATTCTCGCCAGGTGCAGCCCGGGTATCTGTTTGCGGCCATACCAGGGACGCAGGCGGACGGGCGCGCGTTTATTCCCGATGCAATCCGGCGTGGTGCCGCCGTCATACTGGCGCCGCCGGGGACCGAGTTGGATGACGCATCCGCGACAGTTCCGTTGATCGCCGCCGACAACCCGCGCCGCCAATATGCTCTGATGGCAGCGCGCTTTTTCGCGGATCAACCGAAAACCATTGCTTGCGTGACTGGTACCAATGGCAAAACCTCGGTGGCGACATTCCTGCGTCAAATTTGGTCCTTCGAGCGATATCGGTGTGCCAGCGCCGGAACGCTCGGCGTTGTGCTTGGCGGCTTCTCCGGCGGTGGAGAACCGAAGCTTGAGCATGCCATCAATTTGACCACGCCCGATCCCGCCGATTTGCATTGCAGTCTTGCGGAACTTGCCGCTCACGGCGTTGACAGATTGGCCCTTGAAGCGTCCAGCCATGGCCTATCCCAGTATCGGCTTGACGGGGTTCGCATCGCCGCCGCAGCGTATACGAATTTGACCCGCGATCATCTTGATTACCACGGCGGCATGGAAGGCTATCTGGGCGCCAAGTTACGACTGTTTACGGAAATTATCTCAGACGGCGGCACGGCCGTGGTCAATGCTGATGCGCTTTACGCTGAAGCGTTTACCAGTGCGGCGCGCGCGCGCGGCCTCAGGCTAATGACCTTTGGGACGGCGGGTGACGACGTTATCCTTCACGGCCTTGCGCTCGACGATATGGCTCAGGAGCTTGACCTCGAAGTCCTGGGCAAGCGTCAGAAAGTTCGCCTTGCGCGGCCGGGTGCATTCCAAGTTGCGAATGCTTTGGCCGCGTTGTCACTGGCGATCGCCACGGACAGTGACCCTGCGGAGGCAATCGCGGCTTTAGCCCATTTGGAAGGCGTGCCGGGGCGGGTCCATCATGCCGGGACGCACGCCCATGGTGCTGAAATCTATGTGGATTACGCACATACGCCTGATGCCTTGAAGAGTATCCTGCAAGCCCTCCGCCCCCATACACAGGGACGCCTGCATGTCGTGTTCGGCTGTGGTGGCGATCGGGATCCAGGCAAGCGATTTGAAATGGGTGTATTCGCGGCGCGCGATGCTGACGTGGTGATCGTTACCGACGACAACCCGAGATCCGAAGATCCCGCGACCATTCGCGCGCAGGCCATGGGCGGTTGCCCGGAGGCCGTGGAAATCGGAAACCGGCGGGAGGCGATATTTCACGCTATCGACGGCCTTGCGGCCGGCGATACATTGGTTATTACCGGTAAAGGCCATGAGACAGGCCAAATTATCGGCGATGAGATCAAGCCCTTTGATGACATTGAGGTCGTGCGCAATGCGTTGCAAGGGGGCGGCAAATGACCGGAACCCGACGGCAGCCGATTTGGATGGCCGAAGCCGCCGCCGAGGCGACCAACGGTGTAACGTCCGGCGATTGGCAGGCAAGCGGCGTTTCCATTGATACGCGGACGCTCCGTGAAGGTGATCTTTTCATTGCTCTGAGCGGGCCGAATTTTGATGGCCACGATTACGTCCTGAGCGCTCTGGAAAACGGCGCGGCAGCGGCGGTTGTGCAGGCAGACAAAGCGCCCGGATTTCGCAGCACGAGCCCAAATAGTTCCTTACTTGAAGTCGCGGATACCATGGCGGCGCTCGAGGATTTGGGGCGTGCGGCGCGCCAGCGTTCGTCCGCTCGTATCATTGCCGTCACCGGCAGTGTCGGAAAAACCGGCACCAAGGAAGCCTTGAAGCTTGCGTTCGGCACACAAGGCCGGGTCAGCGCCACTGAAGGCAATTTAAACAATCATTTCGGTTTGCCGCTCAGCCTCGCGCGAATGCCAGAGAACACGGAATTCGGCATTTTTGAGATGGGGATGAACCATCCTGGTGAAATTGCGCCTTTGTCGTCGATGGCGCGGCCCGACGTTGCGGTCATCACGGAAATTGCTGAAGTGCACAGCGAATATTTCGATGGCCTCGCGCAAATATCCGATGCCAAGGCGGAAATATATACGGGCATGGGCGCCACAGGCATCGCCGTGCTCAATCTCGATAGCATGCAATTTGAACGCCTCGCCGACCAGGCGCGCGGCCAAGGTGTCGGCCGCATCATCACGTTCGGCCAGCACGGCGACGCCGATATTCGTCTGCTTGGGATAGACCGCCGATCCAATGGTTCGGCGGTCCGCGCAGCGTGTTTTGGCGACGAAATTGAATACCGTATTGGTGTTGCAGGTGGTCACTGGGTTTTGAATTCCCTGGGCGTCCTCGGCGCCGTCTATGCCGCAGGCGCGGATGTTGAAAAAGCCGCAGCAGCGTTAGCTGACATGCGGGGGCTCAAGGGGCGCGGGCAACGCCACGAGGTCACCTACGCCGAAGGCACGTTTGTGCTCATCGATGAAAGTTATAATGCCAGTCCGACGTCCATGACGGCCGCCATTGAGGTGCTTGGGCAGGGCGAGGTGGTAGCCGGTGGGCGGCGGATTGCCGTTCTCGGCGATATGCTCGAATTAGGCAACAGGTCCGAAGAATTGCATGCCGAACTTGCTGGCGTGCTCGATGCCAATGGGATCGATCAGGTGTTTACGGCAGGCCAATTCATGTCTGCACTTTGGGACCTCCTACCTGCCGAAGTGCGCGGCGGTCATGCTTGTGCGGCGAAGAAACTCGCGCCCATTGTCACCGCCGCCGTGGCGCCCGGTGATCTGGTCATGGTGAAAGGCTCACTAGGCAGCCAAACACGGGTCATCGTCGATGCGCTTTTGTCCTTGGGCACGCAGGCGACCGGCGACACACGCCAAGTCGTCAACGGGAAATAGGAGGGGACATGCTTTACCACATACTCGTCCCCTTGGCAGACCAGTTCGGTGCGCTGAATGTTTTCCGGTATCTGACATTCCGGACCGGCGGTGCCGTGATCACGGCGTTGATCGTTAGTTTTCTTTTCGGGCCGGTGATCATCGAAATGCTGAAATCCCGCCAACAAGGCGGTCAGCCTATCCGCGAAGATGGCCCCGAAAGTCATTTGCTGACGAAGAAGGGCACGCCGACCATGGGTGGGCTTCTCATCCTCATTGCCTTGGGTTCCGCGACCTTGCTTTGGTCGGATCTTTCCAACCGGTTCGTCTGGGCTGCGTTGGGGGTGACCATGGCCTTCGGGCTCATTGGCTTTCTTGACGATTATATGAAGGTCTCGAAACGCGACAGTAACGGTATGTCGTCGAAGATGAAGTTCTTCATGCAGGTTGTTATCGCCGCCTTGGCGACATTCTGGATACTTCAACAAATGCCGCCTGAGTTGGCGACCAAACTGGCCATTCCATTTCTGAAGAGCACACTTTTGGATCTGGGGTGGATGTTTGTTGTTTTGGCAATCTTGGTGATGGTTGGTGCGTCCAACGCCGTTAATTTGACGGACGGTCTCGACGGTTTGGCGATTGTACCAGTGATGATTGCCGCTGGCGTGTTTGCGATTATTGCCTATCTCACTGGCCACAGCGTTTTTGCCAATTATCTGCAGATTAATCACGTGCAGGGTGCCGGTGAACTGGCTGTTTTCTGTGGCGCTATTGTCGGCGGCGGATTGGGGTTCCTTTGGTTCAATGCGCCACCGGCAAAGGTCTTTATGGGTGACACGGGATCGTTGTCACTGGGCGGCGCGCTGGGTGCAATTAGCGTCATCACCAAGCATGAGCTGGTCCTGGCCCTGGTCGGCGGGCTGTTCGTCCTGGAAACCATTTCCGTCATTGTCCAAGTGGTGTCGTTCAAGTTGACCGGCAAGCGGGTGTTCGCAATGGCGCCCCTGCACCATCACTTCGAGAAGAAGGGTTGGGCCGAAAGTACCATCGTTATCCGGTTCTGGATCATCGCCTCAATTTTGGCATTAGCGGGTCTGTCGACCCTGAAATTGCGGTAAGGCGATGATCGACGTATTCCCCTTTGCCGGATATCCAGTTGCCGTATTCGGGCTCGGACGTTCCGGCATGGCGACCGTCAAAGCGCTGATGAAAAGCAAAGCCGAGGTCAGCGCCTGGGACGATGATGAAGCGTCGCGCAACAGGGCAGCGCTTGAAGGCGTTCCGCTGGTTGATCTTTATGGCATCGATTGGCGCGAAATGACGACGCTGGTGGTCAGCCCCGGCGTGCCGTTGACCCACCCCGCGCCGCACCCGATCGTCGAACTTGCGCGCGCCGCCAACTGTGAAGTGATCGGCGATATCGAATTGCTGGCCCGTACGCAACGCTGGTGCAATTTCATCGGCATCACCGGCACCAACGGCAAATCAACGACGACGGCGCTGCTGGGCCACATCATGCAGGTTTCGGGGCGCGAGGCCGAGGTTGGCGGCAACTTGGGCATACCCGCGTTGACCCTGGAGCCATTGGGTCCCGAGGGCACCTACGTGCTGGAAATGTCGTCCTATCAATTGGACCTGACCGTATCGATTACTTTCGACGTTGCGGTTCTCTTGAATATCAGTGCTGATCATTTGGACCGTCATGGCGGCATGGACGGTTATGTTGCTGCGAAACGTCAAATTTTCCATCGTCAGACCAAGCCGCGCGCCGCGGTGGTAGGCATTGACGATGAAATCAGCCGCGCCGTTGCCGAAGAATTGAGAGCCGAAGACGCGCAGGTCGTGATCCCAGTGTCGGGACGCGAGCGCGCCCACGGCGGTGTCTATGCCCTCGACGGCGTTTTGTTCGACGATATGGAAGGCACCGAGACACCGGTCTGTAATCTCAAGCAAAATCCCAGTCTGCCCGGTGAACACAATGGGCAAAATGCCGCCGCCGCTTACGCCGCGGCAAAAACCGCAGGTGTGGCACCACATGCGATCATGGCGTGCCTGCAAAGTTATCCAGGTCTTGTACACCGCCAAGAGCCAGTTGATATCGTCGACGGTGTGGCCTACGTCAACGACAGCAAGGCGACGAATGCCGAAGCAGCGGCGCGGGCGCTTGCCAGTTACGAAAACATTTATTGGATCGCGGGCGGGCGCCCCAAGGAAGGCGGTTTGGATGCGTGTCTGCCGTATATCGAGAACATTCGTCACGCCTATTTGATCGGCGAGGCGGCGATGGCTTTTGGTCAATCCCTGGACGGCAAAGTGCCGTTTGAGATATCGGGTGAACTGACAGCCGCCGTCACCCAGGCACACGAGCGTGCCTTGGCGGATGGGCATGCGCGCCCAGTGGTCGTGCTGTCGCCCGCCGCCGCATCCTTCGATCAGTTTGATGATTTTGAAGCCCGCGGGAACGATTTTAAGGATTTGGTTGAAGGCCTGCCTGGCGAACACATCGACCCCTTTGAAGAACCCGGAATTTTCCCCGGCACAGAACAAGCGGACGTCATGGGAGAGACCGGCTCATGACGGCATTAGCGCGCACCGATACAAGTATCGTCGGTCGTTGGTGGTGGACCGTGGACCGCTGGCTTTTGGTGGCCGTGGTGTCGATCGCCATGGCCGGGGTCATCCTGTCCCTGGCGGCATCACCGCCGGTCGCCGAGCGCATTGGGTTAGATAAATTTCATTTCGCCCGCCGCCAGATCGTCTTTATCGCCATGGCCTTGATGGTCATGGTCTGCGTGTCGTTCCTGGGGCCGAGGGGCGTGCGCCGGATTGCTGCACTGTCAACATTGGCCGCGCTAATTCTCATGACGGTGACATTGTTCGCCGGCAACGAGATCAAAGGCGCGACCCGTTGGTTGCATGTTGGCGGCTTCTCCCTGCAGGCCAGCGAGTTCGTGAAGCCTGGTTTTGCCGTCTTGGCAGCGTGGCTGTTTGCATCGCGCCGGCTGAATGATCAATTTCCCGGATACGCGCTGGCTAGTGGGCTTTATATTATCGTCGCCGGTTTGCTGTTGCTACAGCCCGATGTCGGCATGACCTTGGTGATTTCGTCTATTTGGGCGGTGCAGTTTTTCATTGTCGGTCTGCCTTGGATTTTGGTTGCCGGTATCGCAAGTCTGTTCGCCGCGGGTAGTGCCGCCGCTTATTTCGCTTTCGATCATGTGAGATTGCGCGTCGATCGGTTCCTCGACCCCGATGGCGGCCAGGGCTATCAGGTGGGCCGCGCATTGGATGCTTTCCGAAACGGCGGGTGGGCCGGGCGCGGGCCCGGCGAAGGCCGGGTCAAAGAGGTCCTGCCAGACGCCCATGCGGATTTTATATTCGCCGTGGTTGGTGAGGAATTCGGCTTAATCGCCTGCATCATCATCCTGGGGCTATTCTGTTTCGTGGTGTTGCGGGGATTCAACAACGCGGCCAAGGATCAGGACCTGTTTGTCCTATTGGCTGTCGCTGGCCTGCTGACACAGTTTGCTCTTCAAGCCCTCATCAACATGGCCTCGACGGTAAATTTGATGCCGCCAAAAGGCATGACGCTGCCGTTCATTTCATACGGCGGATCGTCAACTTTGGCGCTGGGTTTCGGGCTCGGCATGGTGTTAGCGTTAACGCGATCGCGGCCGAGTTCCGGAGGTATGCGATGACGGGGACACGCAACCCTCTTGTCGTGCTGGCGACCGGTGGTACCGGCGGGCATGTCTTTCCAGCGGAAGCGTTGGCCGGAGAATTATCGGCGCGTGGATTCCGACTGGCCCTGGTCACGGATCGGCGCGGCGATGTTTTCAGTGGTGTCTTGGGGGATTTGGAGACGCATCGCATTCGTGCTGGCGGGGTCGCCGGTAAAAAATTGGTCGCTTTGATTCAAAGTGGATCGGATCTGGCCATCGGCTTGTTTCAAGCGCGTTCGCTGCTAAAACGATTAAAACCGCAGGCGGTGATTGGGTTTGGCGGCTACGCGTCGGTGCCGACGATGTTGGCCGCGTGTTTCGGTGGATACGCCACCGCCATCCACGAACAGAATGCCGTCCTTGGCCGCGCAAACCGCCTTTTGGCGACCCGTGTACGTCGCATTGCGACCTGTTTTGAGCGGGTCGAAGGTCTGCCTGATGAAACGTCGAACAAAGTGGTGTTCACGGGCATGCCCGTGCGCCCGGCGGTGGCGGCGTGCCGTGACCATCCGTATCCATCATTGGACGATGACGGCCTTTGCCATTTGTTGGTGGTGGGGGGCTCGCAAGGGGCACGTGTGTTGAGCGATGTCGTTCCCGCGGCGCTCGGGCGCTTGCCTGCAAAACTGCAAAACCGCTTGCGGATTACCCAACAATGCCGGCCGGAAGATTTGGACCGAGTGCGCGCGTCTTATAGCAACTTGAAATTGGATGCGACGTTGAATTCCTTCTTTGCTGATCTTCCCGAACGGATAGCTACGGCGCATCTCGTCATCGGTCGGTCCGGTGCCTCGACTGTCGCAGAACTGAGCGCGATCGGCCGGCCGGCGATCTTGGTTCCGTATCCGCATGCCGTTGATGATCATCAAGCGGGCAACGCACATGCTATCGACGATGCCGGCGGCGGGTGGCTCATGAGCGAGGATACATTCACACCGGAAGCGCTGGCAAAGCGGCTGGACTCACTGTTCGGATTGCCGGTTGTTCTAAAGAGAACGGCGGCAAATGCCCGTGCCGCAGGGCGACCGAAGGCCGTTGACGAATTGGCCGATATGGTCGCGGAGGTTATTTCTAACGGCGCCAACGGCGGCGGCGACCAGGCCGGGAGGCGCGCCGCATGAGAGGGTTGCCGCTTGATCTTGGCACCATCCACTTCGTCGGTATCGGCGGCATCGGCATGAGCGGTATCGCCGAGGTGCTGCATACGCTGGGGTATGCCGTGCTGGGCAGTGACATTGGTGAGGGCGCGAATGTCGTCCGGCTTCGGGAAATGGGCATTACTGTGTCCGTCGGTCATGCCGCCGCAAATATCGGCGATGCGCAAGTCGTCGTTGTGTCGTCGGCGGTCAAAGATGACAACCCCGAAGTTGCTGCCGCCAGGGATAAGTTGGTCCCTGTTGTTCGCCGGGCTGAAATGCTGGGCGAATTGATGCGCTTGAAATGGTCGATTGCGGTGGGTGGCACCCACGGCAAAACGACAACGACCTCAATCATTGCAGCACTTCTCGATACGGCGGGCATGGATCCCACTGTCATCAACGGCGGCATCATCAATGCTTGGGGGTCGAACGCACGGCTCGGGTCCGGGGATTGGATGGTCGCCGAAGCTGACGAGTCAGATGGCACGTTTCTGAAGTTGCCCGCGACCATTGCGGTCGTCACCAATATTGATCCTGAACATTTGGAGCACTACGGCTCCTTCGACAAATTGCGCGAAGCCTTCGACGCCTTTGTCGAAAACATCCCGTTTTACGGCTTCGCTGCACTTTGCATTGATCATCCGGAAGTCCAGGCAATGATCCCGCGCGTTTCCGACCGGCGGATCATCACCTATGGGTTCAGCCCGCAGGCCGACGTTCGCGGCGCCAATCTGCAACCGGGCCCCGGTGGCATGCGGTTCGACGTGACGGTTACCGATCGCAAATTGGATACCGAACGCGTCATCGATGATCTGCGGCTGCCGATGGTTGGCGAACACAACGTGCAAAATGCCTTGGCTGCTGTTGCGATCGCGGCGGAAATGAGTGTCAACGACGATACCATCCGCAAGGCGTTGGCTGGATTTGCCGGTGTGAAACGGCGCTTTACCCGCACCGGCGAAGTCGACGGTATTTTGGTGATCGATGACTATGGCCACCATCCGGTCGAGATTTCCGCCGTGCTGAAAGCCGCCCGCTCAGCGGCCCGCGGCAAAGTCATCGCCGTAGTTCAACCGCATCGCTACACCCGTCTTCGAGATCTTTTTGAAGACTTCTGCACGTGTTTTAACGATGCCGATGCGGTGCTCGTTGCCGATGTTCACGAAGCCGGCGAGGCACCCATTGCCGGCGCCGACAGAGATTCCTTAGTCGAAGGTTTGCGTCACCACGGCCATCGCGCCGTCGAGGCGCTAACCAGTCCCGAAGCCCTGGCGACCCGAATTGATGCCTTGGCTCAGTCCGGCGACATGGTGGTATGCCTGGGTGCAGGCAGCATCACCACGTGGGCAAACGCCTTGCCGGGCGAGCTTGAGGTTATCCGTCAGGCGAGAAAGGAGGCCGCGAATGATGCCGGCTGAATATCTCGCACCGCAGTTGATTGATAAATTGCCCGCCGTGCGCGGCCGTTTGGAGGCCGACGTGCCGCTTGGGCGCTATACCTGGTTCAAGGTCGGTGGGCCGGCGGAAGTGTTCTTCCGTCCGGCTGATACCGCTGATCTTGCCGCGTTTTTGCAAGCTTGCCCCGATGATGTGGCCGTCACGGTTTTCGGCAATGCGTCGAACATGCTGGTCCGGGATGGCGGCGTCGAAGGTGTCGTCGTTCGTTTGGGCAATGGATTTTCAAGCATCGACATTGACGGCGACGTACTGACCATTGGCGCGGGTGCTGCAGATTTAAGTGTCGCGCGGTTTGCCCGCGACCAGGGTTTGGTGGGTCTTGAGTTTCTGGCCGGCATACCAGGCACCATGGGTGGCGCCGTGTTTATGAACGCCGGTGCCTATGACAAAGACATTACTGATGTGTTTGTCGATTGCCGTGTGCTCGATCGGGCCGGCACCGAACACATTCTGGGGCCGGCGGAAATGGATTTCTCCTATCGCCGTTCGGCGTTGGCTGAGGGAATGATTGTTACGTCGGTGCGCTTGAAGGGGATGCCCGGCGATGGTGCCGAGATTGATGCCCGCATGAGCGATATCCAAACCGCGCGGGAATCAACCCAGCCGATACGCACACCGACCGGCGGCTCGACTTTCAAAAATCCGCCCGGCACAACGGCCTGGAAATTGATCGATGACGCCGGCTGTCGGGGATTGCGTCAGGGTAGCGTCACGGTTTCTGAGCAGCACTGCAATTTCCTGATTAACGACGGTGATGCCTCCGCCGCGGATATCGAGGCGCTGGGTGAGGACGTCCGCCGCCGCGTGCATGAGGCGAGCGGCGTAACCCTGGAATGGGAAATTCGGCGTATTGGCATCCCCGTTGAACCATCAGTGCGGAAGGTGACGCCATGACCAAACATGTTGCCGTATTGATGGGGGGCTGGTCGGCTGAGCGCGAGGTCTCATTGGTTTCCGGCGCGGCTTGCGCAAAAGCACTGCAGGACGCGGGCATGGATGTCACGTCCATTGACGTTCAATGCGATATGGGTGGGCTGTTGACCCGGCTATATCCGAAACCCGACGCTGTGTTCAATGCGCTACACGGACGTTACGGCGAAGACGGGTGCGTACAAGGGCTGCTGGATATTCTGGGTATTCCTTATACCCATTCGGGCCTTATGGCGTCGGCCTTGGCGATGGATAAACCGATGGCAAAACGATTGTTCGCGGCAGCCGGCATTCCGGTCGCTGAGCACGTTATCGCCACACAGGACGAGGTGCTGTCAGGTCAGGCCATGGATACGCCCTACGTGGTCAAACCAGCCAATGAAGGATCCAGTGTTGGGGTTCATATCATTAGAGATGGTGACAATGAACCGCTGTTCAGTGAAAGCGGCTGGCCCTTCGGCGAACATGTGATGGTCGAACGATTTATCGAAGGCCGCGAGCTGTCGGTCTCGGTGATGGGCGATAAGGCCTTAGCGGTCACAGAGATTTCTACGCACCGGGGGTTTTACGACTACGCCGCTAAATACGAGGACGGTGGGTCGGTGCATATCGTGCCGGCGGATATCCCACAAAATGTGGAAGCGGAGGCAAAGCGGCTTGCGGTGCTGGCTCACCAAACACTGGGCTGTCGTGGCGTATCGCGCGCGGATTTCCGTTACGACGGTGATCAACTCTACATGCTTGAAATCAATACTCAGCCCGGAATGACGCCAACCTCCCTGGTGCCCGAACAAGCGGCGCACGTGGGTATGTCGTTCCAGGAACTGCTGGTCTGGATGGTTGAAAACGCGGAGTGCGACATATGAGTGGCAAAGAAAAAGCGACCGAAGGAAAAACATTGGTGCGCGGCCAACCACGTCGACGGGTCGGTACCTTGATCACGCGGGGCCGGCTGACAGCTGCAATGGCCGTCCTTTTGGGCGGACTTTCCGTGGCCGGTACATATTGGGGAGTGAGTTCAGGAAGCTTAGAGCGCGCCTATGCAAAGGCCAAATGGCATCTGATTGCAGGGTCAGCGCGGCTGGGCTTCCGGGTTGATGAAATTCTTGTTGTTGGGCGCCAGGAAACGAAGCGTGCCGATCTTCTGAAAGCTGTCACGTTGGCCCGCGGGGCGCCAATCCTGGCTTTTGATATTAACGCGGCACGCCGCCGCGTCGAAGCCTTGCCCTGGGTTCGCCAAGCCAGCATTGAACGGATGTTGCCAAATACGGTGTTGCTGAACGTCGAAGAACGCCAACCGCTAGCAGTCTGGCAGCACAAAGGAAATTTCGCGCTGATTGATCATGAAGGCGAGGTGATCCTGCGCAAGGGAATAGAGCGCTATGCCGATCTGGTTATCGTCGTCGGCAAGGAAGCCCCAATTCACGCCGCCAGCCTTCTTGAGACACTGGGCAACGAGCCGGAACTTATGGGGTTGGTCAAAGCCGCTGTATGGGTCGGGGGGCGTCGGTGGAATTTACGCCTCGCCGGGGACATTGATGTCCGGTTGCCTGAAAAAAATGCCAGAGGCGCGTGGTCACGATTGGCCGAATACGAACGCGTCCATCAGGTGTTGGAGCGCGACGTCCAGGTGCTCGACCTCAGGCTTCCTGACCGCTTGATCGTCAAAAAAGTACCGTCGACTAAAACGCCGGTGAAAACCGACGGGCAAGAAACATGATCATTCGTAATCACATCAAAATTATGCAATGGAGAGCGAGCTAATATGAAGACAAGTGCGAATCAATTGAAGTCGCGCAAGGGGCTTATCGCCGCGCTTGATGTGGGCACGACGAAAATCTGTACGCTGATCGCGCGCTCCGACGTTGAGCGCGGCCTGAGTGGTGAAGTTCAACCTCGGATCGTTGGTGTTGGCCACCAAGTGTCCGGCGGTGTCCGCAATGGCGCCGTCATTGACCTGGACGCGGCCGAACAATCGATCCGTGCGGTGGTCGAAGCGGCCGAGCAAATGGCCGGCGAGAATATTGGCAGTGTTGTCGTCAATTTGAGCGGCGGCCGCCAGCAATCGCGATTGATCGCCTACGAAGTTTCCATCGCCGGGCATGAAATTTCCGACGCCGATATCCGGCGCGTCCTGGACCCCGTCAGTCTGGCGGGCGAGGTTGCCGAGGATCGGGAGTTCATCCATACCATTCCAGTCGGCTATACCGTTGATGGTAATCGTGGGGTCGTCGATCCGAAAGGCATGTTCGGCGAGCGCCTGAGCGTCAATACGCACATCATCACGGCATTGCGTGGCCCGTTACGGAACCTGGAAACCGCCGTCTCAAAATGCCATCTGGGCTTGGAAGACGTGGTCGTCTCGCCTTACGCCTCAGCGCTGGGATGTCTTTCTGATGACGAAAAGAAAATGGGCGTCACATGTATAGACATGGGCGGTGGCACGACTTCGGTCGCAGTCTTTTTTGATGGAGAATTGGTCCACACCGACTCCATTCGAGTTGGTGGCGTAAATGTCACAAATGACATTTCGCGAGGATTGGTGACTCCCCTGGTTCATGCCGAACGGATGAAGACCCTCTATGCCAATGCGCTGCCATCTGAAAAAGATGATCTACAGGTCATTCAGGTGCCAGCGATGGGGGACAATGAAACGGGTGACGGCAATACTGTGCCCCGATCCATGCTGGTTGGCATCGTTCGACCGAGGATCGAGGAAATTTTCGAATTGTTGCGTGATCGGCTGCGAGAGTCGGGCTTCGACAAGGTCGCGGGCCGGGGGCTGGTGTTAACCGGCGGTGCCAGTCAACTGGCCGGCGCACCGGAAGTCGCGGCACGCATTCTTGATAAGCAGGTCCGCCGCGGCCGCCCCATCACCATGGACGGCATGCCCGAAGCGGCTGCCGGTCCGACATTTGCCACCTGCGTTGGGTTATTGCGCTACGCCTGTGGCCACCGCGCTGATGAACCCGATCACGGGCTAGGCGTGACCGCTGAGCCGGAGGGCCGAATGGGCCGAATTGGACAATGGTTACGGGAGAATTTTTAGAATGATGGGAAATCATAATGCCATTCCGATCATCTGTTTCGCGCCGCTTGGGCGCAATGAAAGCATGCACCGAGAAAGTCCGGTGCATTTTGAGAAATCGCATCACTCAGTACTCAATAAGGAGGTCTATATGAGTATCAATTTGAGCGTTCCAGAAAGCCAAAGCATATCTGAATTGAAACCGAAACTCACTGTGATTGGCGTCGGCGGAGCCGGCGGTAATGCCGTCAACAACATGATCCGCCGGGAATTGGAAGGTGTCGAATTCGTTGTTGCGAATACCGATGCCCAATCCTTGGAGCAATCGCGCGCCGAGAAAAGAATTCAGTTGGGCGCCGGCCTGACTCAAGGTCTGGGTGCTGGCTCGCAACCCGAGGTTGGCCGTGCCGCCACGGAAGAATCCATTGATGAAGTCCTGGCTGCCCTTGATGGGTCGCATATGGCGTTCATCGCCGCCGGTATGGGCGGCGGCACCGGGACTGGTGCCGCACCGGCGATCGCCAAAGCGGCGAAGGAAGCCGGTATCTTGACCGTTGCCGTGGTCACCAAACCGTTCCAGTTCGAAGGCGCCCACCGCATGCGGCTGGCCGAGGGTGGCATTGAGGATTTGGAACAGTACGTTGATACACTGATTATCATCCCCAACCAGAACCTGTTCCGCGTGGCCACGGAAAACACCACGTTTGCCGACGCTTTTGCGATGGCTGATGAGGTTCTCTATTCGGGTGTCCGCGGTGTTACCGACCTAATGGTCATGCCGGGCCTGATCAACCTCGATTTCGCCGATATTCGCTCAGTAATGAGCGAAATGGGCAAAGCGATGATGGGTACTGGCGAAGCTGAGGGCGAACGTCGGGCGCTTGATGCCGCGGAAGCGGCCATTGCCAATCCATTGTTGGATGATACTTCAATGATGGGTGCCAAAGGTGTGTTGATTAATATCACCGGTGGTTCCGATATCACCTTGTTTGAAGTAGATGAAGCGGCGTCACGCATTCGCGCCGAGGTCGACCAAGATGCCTACATTATTATCGGCTCTGCCTTTGCTGATGATCTTCAGGGAAAAATGCGGGTCTCAGTTGTTGCCACCGGTATTGATGCCGTCTCATCGGCGATGCCAAAACCGACTATGCTTAGGGTTAGCGAACCCGTCGCGGTACCGAAGCCGATGGCGGTCGAGCCCGCACCGGCGCTTGATTCCATCGAGAATGTTGCGGAGACTAAATCAGAGATGGATATCTCAAGCGCAGCCACAACCTTAGATGCAGTTGAAGACGCTGCATCGGAAACACCGTTGGCACGTCTCATTCGCGAAGCCAAAACCTCAAAGGAACCGGCCCCGGAACCGGAAGTATCCATGGATGATGCTGGCGACAGTAACGCCACTGCTGAAGCTGCTGTCGAGGAAAAGGCTGTGGAAGAAGCACCTAGCGAAGAAGTACTCGAAGAGATTGCCGAAGAGCCGACGCCGGTTCCCGAATCGGTAGAAGCTGAAACAGCGCCCGCGGCTATGCCGAAAATGGGTGCTGCAGAAGCCTTTATTCCTCGCGAGCCGAAATCTGTTGAACCGATCACCGAAGTCGCGGCCCCGGATGCCTATGCAGCCGCGGCCATGACCAACGGTGCAGAGGAGCCAGCTTCCGCGAAGACATCGGAGGAAGCGGTCGAGGAACGTCCGACCATCTTTGAGCGGGTGACCCGGACGGGCCGGGCGGCCATTGGCCGGGTCACACCTGATCCAAAGTCGCCGGATTTGGTTGGCCCCACACAAGTTATTGAAAAAGCGGAAGTTTTTGACGCACCTGCCACCAGCGCCAGCACGCCGGCAACGGTTATTCCGGTCACGGCTGGAACTGCGCAGGCGCAGCCGAAACTCGATGATTTGGCGGTGGAACCAAGCGTCGATGCGGATGATGAAGAGGAAAGTTTGCTCGATATTCCGGCATTCCTTCGACGTCAGGCCAACTAGTTAAAAAAGGCCTAAGAGCTTGATCGCAAAGGTAACATTCGGAAACAAAGAGTGATTTGTGAGGTTCCGGGGGAGTTGTTACATACTCTCTCGGAACCTCAGCTCTCCCGTTGCGCCAAATATTAAAACGTAACGTAACTTTGCCTAGGGAACCCATAGCAGTTTAAACAAGTCGATTAACAAGACCTTGGATACGAAGATTTTGAAAGATAACACCGAAATTCACGGTGACGGAAAGGGGATCATGGGGCATTCAAACGACAGTCAAGTTCGCGGCCCTGAGATTACCGACTTCGTCCATCAACGGACGCTCAAAAGCTCTATTTCCTGCACCAGCGTCGCGCTGCATTCCGGCGCGCAAGTCAAATTGACATTGCATCCTGCTGACGCAGATGACGGGATCGTATTTCATCGTACCGACATCAGTGATCGCGATGCGCGGATTGAAGCACTTTGGAGCAATGTTAGCGATACCCAGCTTTGCACAGCCATTAGCAATGCCGAAGGCGTAAGTGTCGCCACAATTGAGCATCTTATGGCGGCCTTGGCTGGTTGTGGTATCGACAATGCGAAGATTGAAATCGATGGCCCGGAAGTACCAATCATGGATGGCAGTTCGGCGCCGTTCGTTTCTCTTGTAGAAGAGGCCGGAGTTGTTGAACTAAACGCGCCCAGACGCATTATCCGCGTCCTCAAACCAATTGAAGTCAATGTCGGCGACAGCTGCGCAAAATTGGCGCCGGCAGATTATCAGGAACTGGGCTTTGAAATTGATTTTGATAGCCAGGTCATTTCCAGCCAGACGTTTTCAATGGGTTTGGTTAACGGATCTTTCTGCAAGGAATTGGCTCGTGCCCGTACATTCGGTTTCCTTCATGAAGTCGAACAAATGCGCGCCGCCGGTTTGGCCAAGGGTGGTTCTTTGGATAACGCCATCGTCGTCAGCCATGATGGTGTAATGAACGACGGTGGTCTTCGGTTCGATGATGAATTTGTGCGCCACAAGATGCTTGATGCCATTGGTGATTTATATTTGGCGGGTGGTCCGGTCGTTGGCCGTTTTGAAGGAGTTCGTTCCGGCCATGCGGTGAACAATGCCTTGCTGCGGGCACTGTTCGCGGACCCCGATGCCTGGGAATACGATGTATTGTGCGGTGATGAGGCCGCGACGGCGGTTGATGGCGGGCTGCATGCCGAACCAGCGGCATTGGAGTTTGCCTAAGCGGTATCCCCACAGGTATTCGAACGGATTTCAGACGCCCCAAATAGGTTTTTTGGGGCGTTTTTTAACGCCTGTTCCGCCGAGAGGGCGTCAATCTCAGTCTTGTAATCCGGGGGCCCCGGTGTGGTATACTTAAGCTTGGCGAGACGCTTCGGCCGATGGCCGCCCGACAATCAATATCGTTGGCTTTCATGAGCTTTGGATTGCACGTTCCTCGAAAGATTTCCCTGAGTGGCAACGGCTGGCGCGGGCTGTTGGCCATATTCATGATTATGGCGCTGGTAAGTGCATGCGAGGGTAAGAAGAAAAAGGAATACGTCGAGCGGCCGGTTGAAAAACTTTACAACGAGGCCCTTGATAAAATGCAGGCCCGCCAATACGGGCCGGCGACGGAAACTTTTGATGAAGTCGAGCGCCAGCATCCTTATTCTGTTTGGGCGACCAAAGCGCAATTGATGGCTGCTTATGCCTACTACCTTGGCAATCGGTACGACGATGCCATTTTGGCGCTGGACCGTTTTATACAGTTGCATCCGTCAAATCGTGATGTGGCTTATGCCATGTATTTGAAGGGATTGAGTTTTTACGAACAGATATCAGACGTTGCCCGGGATCAGAAAATCACTGAATTGGCACTCAATACTTTCAAGGAACTGGTGGGCCGGTTCCCGAAATCCAAATATGCCCGGGACGCCAAAGTTAAGATCGATCTTGCTTACGACCACCTGGCCGGCAAGGAAATGGAAATCGGCCGTTACTATCATACCCAACGTCAATACCTGGCGGCCATCAACCGGTTTCGGAATGTCGTTGAAAACTATCAAACAACCACGCACGTACCAGAGGCCCTACATCGCCTGACAGAGGCCTATTTGTCGATCGGGATCACTGATGAAGCGCGCAAGACGGCGGCCGTGCTTGGGCATAATTTTCCGACCAGTGAGTGGTATATCGATTCTTATGAGATCGTCGAAGACAAAAAGATTCGCATAACCAAAGAAGATGTCCCTTGGTGGAAGCTTTGGGGAGATGATAAAAAACCAGCGATCACCAACGTCAATGCGAATAAATCCCAGGTTGCCAAAAAAGGCGGCAAGGCTGCCAGCACCTCGAAGGAGGATGCACCTTGGTGGAAAATTTGGAAATAACCGCGATCACTGGGCCCTGACCATATGCTTGCGTCCCTTTCCATCCGCGATGTCGTTCTGATTGACAGGCTTGATCTGGAATTCCATGACGGCCTTGGCGTGCTGACGGGCGAAACCGGTGCGGGTAAATCTATTTTATTGGATGCGCTGGGGCTGGCCATCGGCATGCGGGCGGAGGCACGGCTTGTGCGCCAAGGCGCTGAACGGTCCAACGTGAGTGCCGTTTTCGAGATTTCCGACGACCATGAGATCCGGCGTCAGTTGTCCGAACAGGGCGTTGAAACCGAAGGAGAACCCTTGATATTACGGCGCGTCCTCAACGCTGATGGACGGTCCCGGGCTTTCATCAATGATCAGGCGGTAAGTGTCGGACTCTTACGCGAAATTGGCGACAAAATGGTGGAAATTCACGGCCAATTTGAGAGTCAGCGCTTGTTGCGTCCGGAAAGCCATCGCCAACTTCTTGATGCTTTCGGTGGGCATCGCGCCGATGTAGATGATACGGCGCAAACTTTCGAGCGATGGCGTGACGCCGAGACGCAGTGGAAGGTAGCATGCGAAGAGGCGGAGGCCGCACGGCGTGATGAAGACTTTCTCCGCCATGCAGTCAAGGAGATGGAGGAACTAAAGCCGCAGCCCGGCGAGGAAGCGCAACTCGCGGAAAAACGCACCATCATGATGCACGGTGAAAAATTGTCGGAGGCACTGGGCGGCGCATCAGAGAAACTTTCCGGTTCCGAGGGCGGAGAGGCTCAACTGCAAAGCGCCTTGCGATCACTGGAAAATGTCGCCGACAAAGCTGACGGACGTCTCAGTGGGGTTATCGCGACGCTGGAGGGCGCCCTTAACGAGATCGCCGAAGGGATGGGACAACTGGACCGGCTCAGCAGTGATTTGTTGATCGATCCTGCCGAATTGGAGCTGGCTGAAGAACGATTATTCGCGTTGCGCGCGTTGGCCCGCAAGCATGGAACGGAAGTTGAAGGCTTGGCAGTTTTGCACGCCAAGTTTACCGCCCAACTGACAAGTGTCGATGATGGTGCCCAGCATATCGCGGAATTGGCCGCCAAAATGGACACGACGCGGGCCGCCTATGAGAGGGCCGCCGACCGACTGCAGGCCCAACGACAAAAATCTGCGGCCTCATTGGACAAGCGCATTTCACAGGAATTCAGCGGACTAAGGCTTGGCAATGCGCGGTTCGAGACCTCACTTGAAAGTATGAATGAGGCGGAATGGGGCCAGCACGGAAAGGACCGCGTTGCGTTTTTGGTGGCAACCAATCCTGAACAGCCCGCAGGCCCGATCCACAAAATTGCATCCGGCGGAGAAATGGCCCGGTTCATGTTGGCCTTGAAGGTCGTTCTGGCAGAGGCTGATCCGGTTCCGACGCTGATATTCGACGAAGTGGACGCCGGTATTGGCGGGGCGGTCGCCGCGGCGGTCGGTGAGCGTTTATCAGATCTTGGAGAAGCCTGTCAGGCCTTGGTTGTGACCCATTCCCCGCAGGTCGCCGCGCGTGGCACGCACCATTGGCGGGTGTCAAAATCAGAGCCAGCCAATGATGAGGCCGACGGGCGCGTTTGGACAACGGTCGAGGCCCTTGACGCGGCGGCCCGAAAAGAAGAAATCGCACGGATGTTGGCCGGTGCGAAAATCACCGATGAGGCACGCGCCGCTGCGGACAGTTTGCTCGCCGGAGGCGAAGGGTGAGTTTGGAGCCTGAGGATATTCCCGTTGACGAATTGACGCCACTGGATGCCTCCGCTGAATTAACCCGTCTCGCTGAACAAATTATGGCCCACGACAAGGCTTATCACCAAAACGACGCGCCAACGATCCCTGATGCTGAGTATGATCAACTGCGTCTCCGAAATACAGACATTGAGGCGAAGTTCCCCGATTTGGTACGCGCAGACAGCCCGTCCCGGCGGGTTGGCGCCCCTGTTCGTGAGGGGTTTGGAAAAATAACCCATACCCGTCCCATGCTGTCACTTGGCAATGCGTTCAGCAGCGAGGATGTGCACGAATTT
>JABJBP010000035.1 GCA_018665815.1 Rhodospirillaceae bacterium | reverse complement strand
CGCTCCGCGAACGGGTCAGTGACTTGCTGAGCGCCAAGGACAGCATTGGTCAAGCGACCAGCGCCGTTGGCGGTGCCTTGGTGGGCGTCGAGGCCATCGAAGATTTGACCGGGCAACTAACTCCGTCATTTGATGATGACGAGGCCGGGACAACCCAAGGCGGATAACACTTACCCAAAATTTGAACCGCGTTCGGCGGCGCGATCGTGTGATTTCACCGGTCCGCGGCGACGCAGAGAAATAACCGCGCGGCCGGCGGCATAGTTTGACGACGTCGCCGGCTAAGATGGAAGCAACCAACGGCTTTAGTATGATTTTGAGCTTCGGTTGGGAAGTAGAATCAACAGCAAAAAATATCTGCCCTACTTCCGCGCCACCAACGCCCGACCCTTCGGCAGCGACTTATAGCGCCGGTCCAGGGCCTTTCTGAGCGCGTGGAAGCGCGTGAGTTCCTTGCCGATGAGTTTTCGGCCCGAGGGCATTTTCATGCGCATGGGGTTCAGTTGGCGGCCGTTGCGGAGTATTTCATAGTGCAGGTGGTTACCGGTTGAGCGGCCGGTGGTGCCGACATACCCGATGATCTGGCCTTGGCGGACGCGTTTGCCGGTGCGCACGCCGCGGCCGTATTTGGACATATGGGCGTACGCCGTCGAGTAGGTGCCGTTGTGGCGTAGGCGCACGTATTTGCCGTAGCCGCCTTTACGCCCGGCGAAATCCACGATGCCGTTTCCGGCGGCATAAATCGGCGTACCCCGAGGGGCGGCAAAGTCGACGCCGCGGTGCATTTTTGTGTAACCCAGCACCGGATGGCGCCGGCGTCCGAAGCCTGAGCTCAGGCGCGCGCCGTCGATGGGGGTGCGCATCAAGGCTTTTTGCGCCGAGTTGCCCTTGATGTCGAAATATTCAAAACCGCCCTGGCCGTCGTCGGAGCGGTAAATGACCTTGCGGTCGCCTTGTAATGTAAGTGCAGCGAACAGAATCTCATCGGAGCGCACGATCTTGCCTTCGTCGTTGACGACCCAGTTGAACATCAGCTCGAACGCGTCACCGCGCCGGATGCCGCGTTGAAAATCAACGTCCCAGGAAAACGCCCGGATCAGCTCGTGCAAGGTCTGTTCGGTCAGGCCGGCTTTTTTACCGGCACTGTACAGAGATGAGGTGATCGTGCCCTCGGCCCGCGAGACGTGGCGCTCAAGCGGCCGGGCAATGAGTTTCGCGGCGAAGGCCTTTGTACCCTGGCGCTCGACCAGAACATCGCTGTCATAAGCCGGGGAAAAGGCAAAGCCATCAAAGGTGCCAGGATTAGCGCCGGCTTTTAAATCTCCAGCATCTTGATCATCGCCCGCGGCCAATCGATAGCGGACCCGGAGTTCCTGACCGGACCGGATATATCGGGGATTGTGGCGTTCTGCGAAGGCTTTGATCGAGGCGTGACGCTCGCCGGGTGACGCGCCGGCCCGATTAAGGACGCTAGCCAGGGTGTCGCCCGGCTTGACCTTGAAACGTTGTTCGAAAATCGGCTGCGGCCCGCCGGCTTCTTGTGTAGATGCGTGCCAGCCCAAACCCGGCGCTCCGGGAATTTGCATTTTGGGCCCCGCTGAGATCGCCGGATTGCCGAGTGAGATCGGCGCCAGGGCCAGGCTCGAGATCGGGATACGCGGGGCCGCGCCGCCCTTTGCGGAATGGTTCAGAACGTAGGCAACACAGAGCACGCCGGTGACGGCGACGCCTGCGATTGTTCCGATTCCTCTCAAAAGCATATTTTAATGCCCAAAGTTTTTTCGGGTTTCTCTGCCCGAACAATCCGGACGATGTCTTTCGTACGCGAAAGTGTTTGGTAGGTATCCCAAATTCCTCCAACAGAATCAAGCATATGGCACAAATATTAACGGATTGTTTTCGGCAGTTCCGTTGCGGGGAGAAATAATATAAAATAATTGCAATAAAGCCTTTGACACCCCCCGGGCGACCTCGTATAACCCGCCCTCCGCTGCGGGACAGACGGTTGTCCGCGAGACCTGCATGCGCGCTATTTTAAATTATGAATACGTAATGAAGGGATGCGCGGACGGCGTTTGTCGTTGATCGGCGATCAATCTTAGTCTGTGCATCTTTGTGACGTTCTACGTAAATGTAAATTTGGATTGAGGTCTTCGGACCAAGGTTCAGATGATCACATATGATGTGCGGACCAAGCTCTTGTTTTTCTCGACGATTGTCGATCTTCGGATCGGCGGCCGGAATTCGAGAATTCAACTTGAGAGTTTGATCCTGGCTCAGAACGAACGCTGGCGGCAGGCCTAACACATGCAAGTCGAACGAAGGCCCAGAGCTTGCTCTGGTTACCTTAGTGGCGGACGGGTGAGTAACACGTGGGAATTTGCCCAAGAGTGGGGAATAACAGTTGGAAACGACTGCTAATACCGCATACTCCCTTCGGGGGAAAGGCTTCGGCCGCTCTTGGATAAGCCCGCGCCAGATTAGCTTGTTGGTGAGGTAAAGGCTCACCAAGGCGACGATCTGTAGCTGGTCTGAGAGGATGATCAGCCACACTGGGACTGAGACACGGCCCAGACTCCTACGGGAGGCAGCAGTGGGGAATATTGGACAATGGGGGAAACCCTGATCCAGCCATGCCGCGTGAGTGAAGAAGGCCTTAGGGTTGTAAAACTCTTTCGCCGATGAAGAT
>JABJBP010000034.1 GCA_018665815.1 Rhodospirillaceae bacterium | reverse complement strand
TTCGGGATCAGTGCGCCAGAGTTTCTCGCATGGCCGCTCGAAGATGGTGGCGGTTGAGCGCAAAACCAAGCGCACGTTCGCGATCGATTCAGGCGGGCATATGGCCGAAGTTAAGGCGGCGATGCCGTCGCTTGACGAAGAGCCCATTGTTGAGGATGTGCCCGCGCCTGAGCCGGAATTGCCACCCGTCGTCGACGAAAGCAAACCGGCGCGCTTATTGACCAATGAGGAAAAAGCCGCGCGTCAACGTGCCCTCGAAGAAGCCAAGAAATATGACGAAGAACGGCGCGAAGCGGCCGCGCGTGATGCGGAGCAACCCGAAGCTGACGCCCTGGCGAAAGCCGCGGAAGAAGAAGCCAAAGCTGCTGCCGAGTCTGTTGAGCCCGAGTTGGCACCGGAACCGGAACCGGAAATTGTTGTTGAAGCACCTGCGGCGGACAAGGAAACGCCCAAATCCCGCGTCCGTCCGGCACGCTCGAAGGCCGCCGAGGAAGCTGAGGAATTGGCGCGGGCCCGAAGTAAGAAAGGTGAGCGTAGACCGTCGGCGCCATCCAGGCGCGGTGAGCCGAAACGCCGGCCGGGAAAACTGACAATCTCGGAGGCGCTGGAAGAACAAGAAGAGCGCCAACGCAGTGTCGCCCAATACAAGCGTAAACTGGAACGTGAACGCCAGAAAAGTCAGCAGAGCCGGATCGACGGACATTCCATTGTCCGCGAGGTCGTGGTTCCAGAATCGATTACCGTTCAGGAACTCGCAAACCGCATGGCGACCCGTACCGCTGACGTCATCAAAACGTTGATGAGCATGGATGTCATGGTCACCGCTACCCAGATCATCGACGCCGACACGGCGGAATTGGTTGTCGCTGAATTCGGCCACAAGCTGAAGCGTGTTTCCGCCGCCGACGTGGAAATCGGCCTGAAGGGCGCCGATGATAACGATGAGGACCAAGAGGCGCGCGCTCCTGTGGTAACGGTCATGGGCCACGTCGATCACGGCAAGACTTCACTTCTGGATGCGTTACGTGAAACCGATGTAGCGGCCCACGAAGCCGGTGGTATCACCCAGCATATCGGCGCCTATCAGGTGCAAATTTCAAGCGGCGAAAAAATTACCTTTATCGATACGCCAGGCCATGCGGCATTTACCGAAATGCGCTCACGCGGCGCCCAGGTGACGGATATCGTGGTGCTTTGTGTTGCCGCCGATGATGGGATCATGCCGCAAACGATTGAAGCCATTCATCACGCCAAGGCCGCCGAAGTGCCGATTATCGTGGCTATCAACAAGATCGATAGGCCGGACGCCGATGCGAACCGCGTGCGCACGGAATTACTGCAGCACGATGTGCAGGTTGAAGAGGTCGGTGGCGAAGTGCAGGCGATCGAAGTCTCGGCACTTGAGAAGACCAATCTTGATAAGCTTGAAGAAGCGATCGTGTTGCAAGCCGAATTGCTGGAATTGAAAGCCAACTCCGACTGCCCGGCGGAAGGGGTGGTTGTTGAATCAAAGATGGAGCAGGGCCGCGGTTCGGTCTCAACGGTTCTCGTGCAGCGCGGCACCTTGAAGGTCGGTGATATTCTCGTCGCCGGCGGAGAATCAGGACGCGTCCGCGCCATGCACGACGCGCACGGCCAAAGCGTCGAGGAGGCCGGGCCTTCGGTGCCGGTTGAAGTGCTGGGTCTGACCGGCACGCCGGAAGCCGGCGACGAAGTCAATGTCGTCGAGAATGACGGCCGTGCCCGCGAAGTCAGTGAATTCCGCCAGCGCCGCCAGAAAGATGCGACAGCAACAGCGATGGCACGCGGCACCCTTGAGCAGATGTTCGAGAAGATCAAGGAAGGCGAGGCCGAAACCCTGCCCGTTGTGGTCAAATCCGACGTTCATGGGTCCATGGAAGCGATTTGCAGTGCCCTGGAGAAAATGTCTACCGACGAGGTTCGCGTTCAGGTGCTGCACGCGGCGGTTGGCGGGATTAATGAATCAGATGTGACGTTGGCGCGCGCATCGAACGCCTGGATTATCGCTTTCAACGTTCGCGCCAATCCGCAAGCCCGGGACATGGCGAAGCGCGACGGTGTTGATATTCGTTATTATTCGATCATCTACAACGTTACCGATGACTTGAAGCAGGCGTTGTCCGGTATGCTGGCGCCGGAAATTCGCGAGACCTTCTTGGGGTACGCGGATATCCGCGAAGTCTTCAATGTCTCCAAGGTCGGTAAAGTGGCTGGCTGCATGGTCACCGAAGGCCAGGTGAAGCGTGGCGCTGCGGTGCGCCTGATCCGCGACGACGTGGTCATTCACGAAGGCGAGCTCAGCCAACTCAAGCGCTTTAAGGACGATGCCAAAGAGGTCAAGGAAGGCACGGAATGCGGCGTTGCTTTCGCCAATTACCAAGACCTTCAGGTTGGTGACCGGGTCGAGTGCTTCGAAGTTGAGGAAGTGGCCCGCGAGCTTTAGGACAGCACCCACAACGCCAGCGACGATCGCCGGCCACAGAGGATGTGTTTTTCCCGCAACATTGTCGGCGCAGATTACCGGGTCTGTATGCCATTTGCTTTAGCTTCACGGAGCCTCCCATGCCAAAAGGCCACGCCAAGGCCCCAAGCCAACGTCAACTGCGTGTTGGCGAGGAATTGCGCCACGTGATTGCCGGGCTGCTGGATCGCGGCGAAGTTCATGATCCGGACGTCCAAGGCACGCCGGTGACCGTCACCGAGGTGCGCGCGAGCCCGGATTTGAAAAATGCCAGTGTCTATATCATGCCACTGGGCGGTGATGCAGAGACCATGCAGCGGGTCCTTAAAGGGCTCAACCGGGCCCGACCGTTCCTACGCCGTCTCTTGGCTGAAAAAGTTCGGTTAAGGCATACACCACGGCTCGATTTCAAGGGCGATACAACTTTTGACAATGCCGGTCATATTGACTCCTTGCTTCGCGACCCCATGGTGGCGCGTGATCTGGCGGTAGATGATATCGCGGACAGAGAGTCCGAAGATGGCGCGTAAGCGTAAGGGGCGTGCCATACACGGCTGGCTCAATCTGGATAAACCTGCAGGCATGAGCTCCAGTCAAGCGGTGAACCGCGTCCGGCGATGCCTGGATGCCGCCAAAGCAGGCCACGGCGGGACATTGGATCCCGCCGCCACGGGTATCTTGCCGATTGCATTTGGCGAGGCGACGAAAACCGTCTCCTATGCCATGGACGGCTTCAAAACCTATCATTTCGCCGTCACCTGGGGTGTGCAGACCAGCACCGATGACACCGAGGGCGGGGCCGTTGAAACTCACGACCATCGGCCTGATGCCGAAGCCATCGAGGCGGTGTTGAAAGATTTTACCGGCGACGTGACACAAATCCCGCCCATCTATTCGGCCATCAAAATTGACGGCCGGCGTGCCTATGAGTTGGCGCGCCGCGACGAAGCGGTAGAGATGCAGCCCAGGGTCGTCAGGATCGAAGAAATCCGGCTGTTACGGATGGTTGATGCCGACACGGCCGAGTTTGAAGTAACGTCCGGCAAGGGGACTTACGTGCGCGCCTTGGCCCGCGACATCGCGCGCGCTGTTGGTACTGTCGGTCATGTTGCCTGGTTGCGCCGGACGGCCGTTGGGCCGTTTCACGAAGACAATGCGATTTCGCTGGATAAACTGGAATCACTCGGGCATATTGCGCTCGATTCGGACCAACTGTTGCCCGTTGAGACCGTGCTGGCCGACATCCCGGCATTGGCCCTAACACAACAGGAGGCCCAGAGGCTCAAGCGCGGACAAGCCGTTTCGGTATTGCCCGTGGCCAGCCGGTCCCCCTTCAAGGACATAGAACAAGGCGACACTGTTTGCGCCATGTCTGAAGGTCGGCTTGTGGCTCTGGCAAGAATCGCCGGCGGGGAAATACGCCCCGTGCGGGTTTTGAACCTTTAAAAACGGAGTACACGATGTCGATTACAGCTGAACGCAAAGGCGAACTCATTACCGAGTACGCACAAAAAGACGGTGATACCGGTTCGCCGGAAGTCCAGGTCGCGATCCTCACAGAACGCATCGTCAACCTGACGGACCACCTGAAAACACATAAGAAAGATTTCCACTCACGGCGTGGATTGCTGATGATGGTCGGCCAGCGTCGCCGTCTTCTTGATTATATCTCGAAGAAGGACAAAACGCGCTACGAAGGCCTGATCAAACGTCTCGGCCTGCGTCGTTGATTGAAAATCTTGTCGGCGCCGGAAAATCCGGCGCCGAAACTGTACCGGCGCCCGCTGGCGTCGGTTTTGCTGTTCACGAAAACCTGTCGGCATTCAGCCGACTGGAATAAGGAACAGCCCGGGGCATGTTGAAACATTGCCCCAATTCCGCCGTCGGACATTGGGTTCGTGGCGACGTACGCGAGAAATATCCCCGTACGCACGAGAGGAATAGATAAGTATGTTCAAGGAATATAGAAAAGAGATCGATTGGGGCGGACGCCCCTTGGTAATTGAGACGGGTAAGATCGCCCGTCAAGCCGACGGCGCCGTGATGGTGACCTACGGCGAATCAAAGGTACTTTGCGCCGTTGTCGGAGAGAAAAAGCCCAAAGCTCACTTGGATTTCTTCCCGCTTACAGTTCATTACGTCGAGAAAGCCTATGCCGCCGGCAAAATCCCCGGTGGATTTTTCAAGCGCGAAGGCCGCCCGACGGAAAAAGAAACCCTGGTATGCCGCCTTATTGACCGGCCCATTCGGCCGTTGTTCGTCAAGGGCTTCAAAAACGAAACCCAGGTTATTTGCACGGTGCTTTCCCACGATCAGGAAAATGAGACGGACGTCCCGGCATTGATTGCCGCTTCCGCGGCCCTGACCATTTCTGGCCTCCCCTTCATGGGCCCCTTGGGCGCATGTAGGGTCGGTTATATCGATGGCGAATATGTCCTCAATCCGCAGCTCGACCAGATGGCCGACAGTAGTCTGGAATTGATGGTTGCCGGCACCAACGAAGGTGTGTTGATGGTGGAATCGGAAGCCAGCGAGCTTTCCGAAGATATCATGCTGGGCGCCGTCAGTTTCGGTCACAAGGCATTCCAGCCGGTGATCGACGCGATCATCGACTTGGCTGAGAATTGCGCCAAGGAGCCCATCGATCTGCCGGAACCGCCGGCCGGTCTGGACGAACTGAAGGCGAAGGTCAAAGGCATGGCGGAAGCCGGTCTGCGCGACGCCTATAAGGCAACGGTCAAGCAAACCCGCCAGGAAAAAATTTCGGCAGCCAAATCAAAGGTTGTGGAAGACATTGCGTCGGACGATAGCGTTGACCAGGAATTTGCCGACGCTGTTCTCGGCGATATCTTGAAAAGCGTTGAGAAGGACATTGTCCGGCGCGATATCATCGACACCGGCATGCGCATCGATGGTCGTGACACCAAGACGGTTCGTCAAATCGCGGTCGAAGTTGGCGTGCTGCCCCGCGCCCATGGTTCGGCGCTGTTCACCCGCGGTGAAACCCAGGCGCTGGTCACGGCAACCCTTGGCACCGGTCAGGATGAGCAGATCATCGATGGCTTGGCCGAGGACTACCGCCAGCACTTCTTGCTGCACTATAACTTCCCGCCCTATTCGGTCGGCGAAGCCGGGCGCTTTGGGTTTACGGGGCGACGCGAAGTCGGCCACGGCAAGCTGGCTTGGCGTGCCGTCAATCCGCTGTTGCCGGAAAAGACCGACTTCCCGTACACGGTCCGCGTGGTTTCGGAAATTACCGAAAGTAACGGCTCGTCCAGTATGGCGTCGGTCTGCGGTTCTTCGCTGGCAATGATGGATGCGGGCGTGCCGCTGTCCAGCCCAGTCGCCGGCATCGCCATGGGGTTGATCAAGGAAGACGACGGCTACGCTGTGTTGTCGGATATTCTCGGTGACGAGGATCATCTCGGCGACATGGACTTCAAGGTTGCCGGTACGCAAAACGGTATCACGTCTTTGCAAATGGACATCAAGATTACCTCGATCACCGAGGAAATCATGAAGATTGCCGTTGATCAGGCCCGCGATGGCCGCCTGCATATCCTTGATGAGATGGCCAAAGGCCTAAACTCGGCGCGCGAAGGCATCAGCCAACATGCGCCACGTATCGAGGTCATCCAGATCAACAAAGACAAAATCCGCGACGTTATCGGACCGGGTGGCAAGATGATCCGTGAGATCTGCGAAACTACGGGCACCAAGGTTGATATTGACGACGACGGCACAGTGAAAGTCGCGGCCGTTGACGGCAATGCCATGCAAGAAGCCATTGATTGGATCAAGGGCCTGACAGCGGAGCCGGAAATCAACAAGATCTATGACGGCAAGGTCGTTAAAATTGTCGACTTCGGCGCCTTCGTGAACTACATGGGCGCGAAAGACGGCCTGGTTCACATCTCCGAGCTTGCTGATCACCGGGTCGGCAAGGTCACGGACATCATCCAAGAGGGCGAT
>JABJBP010000033.1 GCA_018665815.1 Rhodospirillaceae bacterium | reverse complement strand
GGCGGCTGCGTCGTCCACAACCCGAATTATGATTTCAACGATGACGCCATCATCTTTGGGGCGAGCTATTGGGCGACGTTGGTCGAGCAGGAATTCGGCGCGGAATCTTAATTTCCTTCAATCGACTTTCGCCGCGATGGCTTCGACTTCAATGTTTTAGGGCCGGCCGGGCCAATCCCTTGACGACCAGCAGCGTCGCCGCCGGTTTGTGCCGGCCCATGACCGCGTCGCGCGCGGCAACGAAGATTTTTACGTAGCTTTCGTCCGTTACGAACACATCAAAGCGGACGACGTCATCGAGGCTCATCCGAGCCGCTGCCAGCACGGCTTTCAAGCGTTCGAAAATGATTGTTACTTGATTGGATGCATCTTCCGGCGTGGTGCCATCGGGGAGCGTGCCGACCTGACCGTTGGTGAACAGCAACCGTGCACCGGCTGGCACTTCGACACCGTGCGCGACGTTGCTGGAATGGGGATGCAGTTCATCCAGAACATGGACCTGGAGCATGGGCGTTTCCTTTTTCAACGATTTCGGATTACATGTGGGCATCATATGACACCGAAATGACGGTGCAGGACAATCGGGAGGTTTCACATGACGGATACCAAAGTAGCCTTGATTATCGGCGGCGGCAGCGGCATGGGCGCCGGCGCGGCATGCAAGTTGGCTGCCGATGGTTTCGACGTGGCGATCTTGTCGTCGTCTGGAAAGGGTGAGGCGCTGGCCGGTGAGCTGGGCGGGCTCGGCATGACCGGCTCGAACCAATCGAATGATGACCTAGCGAAGCTGGTTGACGGCGCGATGGAAAAATGGGGCCGCATCGATGCCGTGGTGTCGAGCGCCGGGCACGGACCGAAGGGGCCGGTGCTGGAACTGACCGATGACGATTGGCACGCGGGGCTGGAGTTTTACCTACTAAACGTCGTGCGGATCACACGCCTGGTGACGCCGGTCATGCTGAACCAAGATGGCGGTGGCGCATTCGTCAACATCTCGACCTACGCGGCGTTTGAGCCCGAAGAACTGTTCCCGACGTCCGGTGTCTTCCGTTCAGGCCTTGCCGCCTTCACCAAGCTGTTCACCGATAAATATGCCGCTGATGGCTTGCGCATGAACAACGTCCTGCCGGGCTTCATCGACAGCTTGCCGGAAAAAGAAGACCGCCGGGTCCGCATCCCCATGGGGCGCTACGGCACGACGGACGAAGTCTCTGAACTGATCGGGTTTTTGGCGTCCGATAAATCCAGCTACATCACCGGCCAAAACATCCGCATCGACGGTGGGATCACGCGTTCGGTTTAATTGGCGTCGGCTATTTCAGGTTCTCGCGGTAGAGTAATTCCCGAATACGGATGGCGGCCAACGCCGCGCGTGTTGCCACTCGTCGCTCGCTTGGTCGGTAAAAGCCACTTGAAGAAAAGTTTCGATCACCGCGTCACGGGACGGCCGCTTTTTGTCGTCTGATGTAGCGGCGTCGAGGTTTGCTGGAGCGAACATCGCCACGGCCAAAGCACCGATCCAGAGTATATTTGGAATATAGCTCATCGTTTGATATCCAATGAAAAGCCGGCTCGGTCCCTGCGGGTCGCAGCCGGCCATTCGATTAACCTAAATGGTCAACACTGATCAGGGTTTGATGTAAGTGTAGCCTTGCTGTTGAAGGTGCGACAGTTCGGCGACGCCGGACGGCACGATGTCTTCGTCAAAGACTTCATAGAGTTCCTTGTAGGAAATCTTGCGGCCCTTCAGCGTGTTGTTACAGACGTGAAAGTTGACGTTTTGGGTTTTCAAGTTGGCAACGGCTGTTTGCACCTTGCCTTTTTTATTGGCCGACTGCATCAGGCCGATGCCATTACCGTGGATGACGACCTTCAGGTCGAGATTTTCGGCGCCGACGGCGTTGATGTGGTTTTGGATATTACGCATGGCGCCCTGGTATTTTTTATCATCCTTACCACCGGGATAATTGATGTGATAGACGACTTTTTGTTTGCCGTAGCGTTCGCCGGCTTGGGTGCTGGTCGGGGCGGTCGTCGCGAGCATGGCGACGGCGAGAATGCTGAGCGCTGATAGGATAAAGCGCATGGTGTCCTCCGGTTGATTACGTGATGCCTCCCACAGGCATGGCTGCGAGGACGGATTGTTATTTTGGATTGCCGCGTATTCCGGTCTTTTGTCCCCACATGAAAAGTCTATCGGATATTCAAATTCGCGAATATTAGGGAAAACCCCAATGCGCTGAAATTCAGCGCCGGTCGTCGGTAGGCGCCATGCGGCTTTTGACGACCTGCGAAACCAGATCAGCGAATGACGCAGCATCCATTTTCTCCATTATGTGGGCGCGATGGGCCTCGACGGTCTTTTCGCTGATACTCAATGTTTGGGCGACGTTGCGGTTCGACATACCGTCAACCAGGCATTCCAAGACCTGATTTTCGCGCGGCGATAACCGCTCCAGCCGGGCCCAAAGGCCACCGTCGCGGTCTCGCCGGCGGAATCGCTCGGTACTTTCCGTAATCGCCGCTTCGATGATGTTCAACAGGTCTTTTTCCTCAAACGGCTTTTCGACGAAATCGAAGGCGCCGTCTTTCATTGCCTCCACGGCCATTTGAATATCGCCGTGTCCGGTGATGACGATGACCGGCATCATGCGGCTGCGTTGCACGGTTTGCTTGAGCAAACTAAGTCCGTCCATGCCCGGCATGCGGACATCAGTGACGACGCATCCGGGGCCTTGCGGCTGAAAGGCGTTCAAGAAGGTATCACCATCGGCGAATGCGGTGGCCGGATGATTGGCCGATTCGACCAACCATCGCAGCGAGTCGCGGACCGCCGCGTCATCGTCAACGACAAACACTTCAATCCGCTGGGCCATCGCTTGCTTCCGTCCTTTGGGGCAGTTCGAAAATCAGCCGCGCGCCAGATGTGGCGCCGGGTTCCGCCCAAATTCGCCCGCCGTGGCTCTCAACAATAGTCCGGCAGATCGCCAGACCCAGCCCCAAGCCTTCCGGCTTGCGGGTATGAAAAGGTTCCCACATGGCTTGTGGATCATTGTCACCGAGCCCGGGCCCCGTGTCGCTGACCTCGATGCATACGCCGTCAGTGCAATCCATGGTGCTGATCATCAACGTGCGTTCGCTGACGTCCGGGGCCGCCATGGCATCAATGGCGTTTTTAGCTAGATTGATGACCAATTGCTCAATCTCAATGAGATCGCAAGTCACTTGGGGCAGGCCGTCGCTCAACATGATATGAACATCGACGCCGTGGGCTTTTGCGTCCTGGCGGATTAGCGCCGCGGCCTCCTGGATGGCGTGGTTGATATTCACTGCCTGGCGTTTCGGCTGGCGCTTTTGCATGTAGCCGCGAACCCGTGAAATGATCTGGCCGGCGCGCTGGGCCTGCTCGCCGATCTGTTCCAAGGCGGGGCGCAGGTCATCTCCGGGGCTGTGTTGATCAAGGCGGCGAATACCGCCCTCGACGTAGTTGCGGATGGCCGTCAGGGGTTGACGCAGTTCGTGCGCCAAACCGGAGGTCATTTCGTCGAAGACGCTGACCCGCGAGACATGAGCCAGTTCGTGTTCATGCTGGCGGGCGCGTTCTTCTGCCCGGTGACGCTCGGTGATCTCGTGCTCAAGTTCCTGGTTCGTATCCGATAACTGCCGGGTCCGGCGCTGGACTAGGTATTCGGTGCGAATCCCATGAAGCGCCAAAAGAACCAGCAATACAAAGGCGAAAAGCGCCCATTCCCAATGCTGTTCCAGAAACTCACTGAAGATGATTTCGCCGCGCGCGTAGGGCCCGACCTCCAATTCGCGGAACATGTCGTGGACGGGTTTGTAATCCAAAGGCACGGTCCACCCGGCGTACCCGGTCGCCAGCACGGCTGGGCTGTCGGCGGGTAGACTGAGCAAGGCAATGGCGACTTTCTCCGCTAATTCCGAAGGTGTTTCTGGCATGGCCGCGAACGGCCATTCAGGATACAGTCGGGTCGATAGCAAGATATCGTGGCCGGGGACTTTTTGTGGATTAAGGATACGAAAGTCGGCAAGCTTGATTGCGTCCTCGTTGGCCATGGTTTCCAAAACATCGGTCCGTACCGTCCCGGCATCCATTTCGCCATCGCGAACGGCGAAGACAATGCCGTCCTGCGGTAGGCCCAGAAATTTGACTTGGCCAAGGTCTACAAAGGGATCAATGCCGGCGGCCTTAAGCTCCCGCCAAGCCATTTGAAACCCACCGAAGGCTCGGCGTTTGACCGCCGCCAATGATTTTCCACGGAGGTCGGCAAGGGTCGATATTTCCGTTCGGTCGGTGCGGGTAAAGATGACCGCGCCGAAGACATTGCGGATCTTGCGGCCAAACGTTGTTTTCAACGTGACGAGGCGGCTGATGCCGTATTCTGATTCCAGGGCCACGTATTGACCGGAGTTGGTGAAAACGAAGGCGACATCATTTTCAGCGACGGACCGGCGTAGCGCCGCCAACGGCAGTGGCACGATCTCAAATTTGGCGCCGTCGATGGCGTGGCTCAAGGCTTCAGCCGTTGGTGCCCAACTTTTCAGCGCGTGGTCGGCGCCCCGGAATGCCAGAACGCCGATACGATAGGTCTCGGCCCAAGCGCTGCCGCCAAGGGTATGCGCGAGGCACACTGCGTACACAGCAATCCTTACCCACCTTGGGATCATGGCCTCGCGCTCCCTTCTCTCGTTAACAGTTTAACAAATTTGAATATGTTCGGTAATGGGGCTTCGTGGAGCCTTTATCGGCATGTTGAATTGCGTATAGTCGTGGGAAGATGAACACCGATTTCACCCCCGAACAACGCCAGATCAAGGAAGCCGTGCTGAAGCTTTGTGCGCGCTTCGATGACCAGTATTGGCTGGACCGCGACAATGACGGGGTATTTCCGGAAGATTTCTGCCGGGCGCTCGCCGCCGACGGCTGGATCGGCATCGCCATGCCGGAAGAATACGGCGGCGCCGGGTTGGGGATTTCCGAGGCTGCCGTCATGGCCCAGGCAATTACCGAATCGGGTGCCGGCAACGCCGGGTTCGCGGCCATCGCCATCGGCATGTTCGGACTCAACCCGGTGGTTGTCTTCGGTACGGATGAGCAGAAACAGAAGTGGTTGCCGCCGGTTATTGCGCGCGACGATATCGCGTGCTTTGCGGTGACTGAACCGAACACCGGATTGGACACGACGCGCCTGAAGACCCGCGCCGTCGATTATGGCGATCACTACATCGTCCATGGCCAAAAGACCTGGACGTCGACGGCAATGGTGTCGAATAAGGTCTTGCTGATTGCCCGGACCAAGGACCTGGGCGAGACCGAAAAACCCATCGACGGCCTATCGCTGTTTTATACGGACCTGGACCGCAACCACGTGGAAATTCGGCCCATCGACAAGATGGGGCGGAAATGCGTCGATTCGAACCAGATGTTCATCGATGGCCTGCGCATTCCCAAGGACCACCTGATCGGCGAAGAAGGGAAGGGGTTTCGCTATTTGTTGCACGGCCTCAATGCGGAACGCATTTTTATCGCCGCGTCCATGGTGGGTCTGGGCCGCTGCGCACTTCGGCATGCCGTCGATTACGCCAATGAACGCGTCGTCTTCGGCCGGCCCATCGGCAAAAACCAATCGATCCAACATCCCTTGGCGGAATCGTGGGCCGAATTGGAGGCGGCGCATTTGATGGCGTTCAAGGCAGCGGGGCTTTATGATGCGGGCTTGGAATGCGGCGCCGAGGCCAACGCGGCGAAGTATCTCGCCGCCGAGGCAACGTTCAAGGCGTGCACAAACGCGGTGATGACCTTAGGCGGCATGGGGTATGCGAAGGAATACCACGTTGAGCGCTACATGCGCGAAAGCCTGATCCACCGATTGGCGCCGATCAGCCCGCAATTGATCCTCTGTCATCTGGCCGAGCGGGTCTTGGGCTTACCGAAATCCTACTGACCTGACGGCGCCGCCCAGGTTTGATATTTTCATATGTACCCAACCCATAAGGAACCGCGACAATGTCAGGCCTCTACTACGAAGAATTCGAACCGGGCATGGAGTTCAAGCATGCGTTGACCCGCACGGTCACGGAAATGGACAACATCATGTTCTGCGCCATGACCCATAATCCGCAGCCGCTTCACCTGGATGCCGAGTTTGCCAAGGACACCGAGTTCGGACAGCGGTTGGTCAACTCCTTGTTCACGTTGGGGCTTATGATCGGCGTCACGGTGTCAGACACCACCTTGGGCACCACCATCGGCAATCTTGGGATGAGCGATGTGCGCTTCGCCAATCCGGTGTTTCATGGCGATACTTTGCATGTGATGACGCGGATCAAGGAGATGCGCGAAAGCAAATCGCGGCCCAACGCCGGATTGGTCGTGTTCGAACATTACGCCTACAACCAGCGTGACGAAGAAGTGGCGTACTGCGCGCGCACCGGCCTGATGAAGAAGAAGCCATGAGTGTCATCCGGTCTTGGCTATTCGTTCCCGGCGATAGCGAACGCAAATTGGCGAAGGGCAGGGGGAATGTCGCCGATGCGTTGATCCTGGATTTGGAAGACGCCGTATCAGACGACCGCCAAGACGTCGCGCGGGAAATGGTCCGCGCGTTCCTGAAAGACAATCCGGATCGTTCACGTCAGCAATTGTGGGTGCGGATCAATCCGTTGGATACCGAATTGTCCTTGCCCGATCTGGCCGCCGTGATGCCCGGTGCGCCCGATGGCATTGTCCTGCCGAAAGTCTATTCGGCCGATGACGTGGACACGCTGGCCAATTATCTGGACGCCCTGGAAACCCGTGAGGGCTTGGAGCTGGGCGTGACCAAAATCCTTTCCGTGGCGACGGAAACGGCGGCGTCATTGCTGACGTTTGATTCGTATCTGGACGGCGTCACTGAGCGCCTGACGGGCATGACCTGGGGAGCGGAGGATTTGGCTGCCGCCTTGGGGGCCTCCGACAACCGCAACTTTGCCACCGGAGACTACGAAGATCCGTTCTTGTTGGCCAAATCGTTGTGCCTGGCGGCGTGCCGGGCCATTGAGGTGCAGCCGGTCGGCGCGGTGGTCACTGATTTCCGTGACTTGACGGCGCTCGAGGCCGATTGCCTGCGCGATCGCCGCACAGGCTTTGTCGGCAAGATCGCCATCCATCCCGATCAGGCCGGCGTCATCAACCGAGCTTTTACGCCGACCGACGATGAAGTTGCTTATGCCCAAAAGGTCGTCGACATGTTCGAACAGAACCCCGGCATGGGGACCGTCGGCGTGGATGGAAAAATGCTGGATATGCCGCACCTCAAGCAGGCACGGAACGTTTTGGCGCTGGCGGCACTGATCAAGGCGCTGGATTAAGCAACATGGAGGATCAAGCCTTTCAAGAACTCTTGACGGATCTTTTTTGCGTCTGTCGCGATGGTGTCATTACCTCCATCAACAGCGCCGGGGTTGCCATGCTGTCGGGCAACCAGACTGGCGTTGAATTTGTCGGGCGGGCGTTCTCGGATTTTATTTCCCATGAATACGTTGACGGTATAGATCAAATTCTCGATACCCTGGCGGCGGAGAAGGACTACTTCCCGATTAAATTTGTTCAGGCCGATGGGCAACCCATCAGCGCAACAATGATCGTTCACCGAACCCCAGAGCATGGCCAGGGTGCGGCGGTCATCTTGGCGCAGGACCTCACCCATCGAACCGAATTGACGCAAGCCATCAAGCGCAGTGAAGAACGGTTTCGCAAATTGGTCGATCAGACCAACAATCTGATCTGCACCTGTGAAAACCTTGAAATCAAATTCGTCAACACCGCGGGACGGAAACTGATGAAAGCCGGTGAGGGCAAGGAACTTGTCGGTAAAAACGTCAAATATCTGTTCCACCCAGATTATCAACCCATCTTTGATATGGATATCCATGATCTCACAAGCGATGAGCCCCTACACGCCAAGCTGTCGTGTGTCGATGGAACCGTTATCGATGTATCCATGTCCATCTCAATACTGGATGGCCATGTCGGTTCGGAAATCATGGTGGAAGCTCGTGACATATCCGGGCACAACCAAGCCGTCGGCGCGTTGCGAAAAACAAACCGCGATCTTGAAGAACGTGCTCAGCAGTTGTTACGGTCCAAGGAAGAGGCGGAGCGCGCCAACCAGACCAAGTCTCACTTCCTGTCGTCCATGAGCCACGAACTGAGGACACCATTGAATGCGATCATCGGGTTCGCGCGACTTTTGGAATCGAGCAAGAAACACCCATTGACGGCTCGTCAGAAAGGCCGGGCCGGGCATATCCTCGATAGCGGCAATCATCTACTGGGATTGATTGATGATATTCTCAGTCTGACCAATGTGGGTGAGGCAACGTTCGCGCTTTCGATCATCAACATCGACGCGCGGCAATTCGCTGACGATTGCCTGAATGACTCCAAGATATTTTCCGACGGAACTGATGTCAGCGTTGAGGACCGAACGGATATCGAATTGCCGATTCTCAGGATTGACCATCGCCGCGCCAAACAAGCCATCCTCCATCTGCTTTCCAACGCCGTGAAGTACAATAGCGAAGGCGGGATGGTTTGGCTGGACGCCGAGCGGCTTGGCGCGCAGGCCTTGCGGTTTAGCGTTACGGATACAGGCCCGGGAATTCCCGAAGACAAGCATTTGGATTTGTTTCAACCCTTCAATCGGCTCGGCGCGGAAACCACCGGGATCGATGGTGCTGGGGTCGGCCTCGCCTTGGCGAAGAAATTGGCAGAAGAAATGGGGGGCGCCGTGGGTTTCAAAAGTGTGCCCGGCAAAGGTTCTACGTTTTGGATCGAGTTTCCCACTGCCGAGGAAAAAGACGGCTGACGAACGCCTGAACAGGAAACGCCGCTTCTTGTACCGCACGGGTCGACCTCCCAGCGGACGGTGAAGTCTAGTGTATGGCCGGCGGCCCGGTAGCCTGAAACTTGGTCGGAAAGAGAGAAAATTGCCTGTGGCGTCGTCTAGGATTCCATCAATTTCGCGATTTCATCTTGCGAGAGACTGTCGTCCTCGGAATCTTCCGCGCGGCGGCCCTTGTTGGTTTTGTCGTTCGCTTTCGCGCGGCGCCGGCAGGGGCCTGTAAAGCGCCGAGTTTTGACGAATTGGCGGGGCCGTTCGATCACCGAACATATGCGCTGATAGAGCGCCTTCGACGAAATGGGTTTCGCCAGGAATTCCGAGATGCCGGCGTCGCGGGCCTCGAACACCCGTTGGGTTTCCGTATGGCCGGTCAACATGATGAACGGGATGAAGGGATTGGCGCTGTCGGAATCAGTGCGGACCATGCGAACAAAATCCAGGCCATCGATGGGCTGCATATTCCAATCACAATTGATCAGATCGACGGCAAAACTTTTCAGTTCCTTGATCGCGTCGGCCCCGTCGTCACTGGTGCGGACGTTCTTGATCCGGAAACTCCTGAGAATTTCCTTCAGCATCAACTGCATATGCTTGTTGTCTTCGACAACCAGCACATTCAGGTTTGAGAGATCATATTCCGCCATTGGGGACATGCCTTGTTTCACACGTTTTCACAGCACACGTATCTCATCATACGTATGTCCCGTTGCGGAACCTTTATTCAACTCGGCTAAATTCCAACAACGTTTATGTGCAAGGGGCCATGATTGCAGCGTGGATTTGGGGCAATGATGGACGATCCCCGCGACATTTGACTTTGACCCGTCGCGGCTGCCCCCGTATCCATAATGGCGTTCACGGGAGACACACGATGCCGAAGGATACGGAAGCGGATACAGCAACGCTGCAACAAGCGGCGGCTGGCTGGCTTTCGGCTTTTGACGGTGCTGTCGGTCGTCAAGACCCCGATGCCGCCGCCGGATTGTTCATGGTGGACGGTCATTGGCGTGATGTATTGGCATTTACCTGGCATGTGGAAACCGTCAGCGGGACAGAAATCGCCAGGGCCTTCGCCCAGAGAATGAAGAATACGGGCGCATCGAATTTTCGGCTGGCATCCGGCCGCACGCTGCCCCGGCGCGTCACCCGTGCCGGCACCGAAGCTATCGAAGCGATATTTTCATTTGAAACCAAGGTCGGGAAAGGTAGCGGCGTTTTGCGTCTGGTGGCCGACGAAGATGCCGGTGGTGAATTGCGGGCCTGGACGTTGCTAACGGCCCTGGATGAAATCTCGGGTCATGAGGAACGACTGAGCATGGCGCGGGCCGGTGGCGATGCTTTTGACCGTGAGTTCGGCGGTGATAATTGGCAGGACCTGCGCGACCGTGCGCGGGCCTATGCGGATCGCGAACCTGACGTTTTGGTGGTCGGTGGCGGGCAAGCCGGGTTGGCGGTAGCCGCCAGGCTGACGCACATGGGCATTGATACGCTGATTGTCGATGCCTTTGAGCGTATCGGCGACAATTGGCGCAAGCGATACCATTCGTTGACGCTGCACAATGAAGTGTTCGTCAACCATATGCCCTACATGCCGTTCCCGCCGACCTGGCCGGTCTACATCCCGAAAGACATGCTGGCCAATTGGTTCGAGGCCTACGTGGAAGCGTTGGAACTCAATTACTGGACCGCGACGCGTTTGGTGGCGGGCTCCTATGACGACGCCACGGGGATATGGGAAGCCCAATTGCGCCGAGGCGATGGAACGCAACGTATCGTCCGGCCTAAACACATTATTTTCGCCACCGGCGCCAGTGCCATCCCGAAAATTCCCGAACTTCCCGGCTTGCAGGATTTTGGCGGCACGATGATGCATTCCGGTGCCTACACCGACGGCAAGGACTGGGCGGGCAAAAAAGCTATGGTGGTGGGTACCGGAAATAGTGGCCACGATGTCGCGCATGATCTCTCTGCCAGTGGTGCCGACGTGACGATGGTTCAGCGCGCGTCGGCCCACATTGTTGGATTGGCGGAAGCGCAAAAACCTTATGCGCTCTATTTCGAAGGCCCGCCGATTGAGGATTGCGATTTGCTGGCGGCGTCGTTCCCCTTTCCGGTGTTGCGCCGAGGCTATCAATTGTTGACGCAGCACGCGAAGCAGGCCGACAAAGCGCTATTGGACGGGTTGGCGGCGCGGGGATTTCGGCTTAACGATGGCGTCGACGATTGCGGTTTCCAGATGAGCTATCTGCAGCGCGGCGGCGGGTATTATTTCAACGTCGGTTGTTCGGAGTTGATCATCGACGGCGCCATTGATCTGTTGCATTGGCACGATATCGGAACCTTCACGACCGATGGGGTGCAACTCAAAGACGGCGGCACCCAACCGGCTGATCTTGTTGTCCTGGCGACCGGTTTCAAGAATATGCAGGACACGGCCCGGATTTATTTGGGTGACAGTGTCGCTGACCGCATCGGCCCTGTTTGGGGTTTTGATGAGGGCGGCGAATTGCGCAACATGTGGCGGCGCACACCTCAACCGGGCCTTTGGTTTATCTCGGGTAGCCTAGCCCAATGCCGGATTTATTCACGTTATCTGGCGCTGCAGATCAAAGCCTGTGAGGAAGGGTTGATTTCACCGCTCAAAGATTGAATGCCGAATGCGCATTGGTCGATTGCGATCGGCGCTAGTTTAGAAACCCGTCAATTTCATCCTGTGACATGTCGCCGTCGTCCATATCAAGCGCGCGACGGCCTTTATTGGTTTTGTCTGTCGGTCTTGTCCGTCGCCTGTCCGGCCCAGCGAACCGTTTGGTCTTGATGAATTGGCGGGGTTTTTCGATGACCATGCAAATGCGTTGATAAAGTCCCTTCGACGATACCGGCTTCGCCAGAAATTCCGTGATACCTGAATCGCGCGCTTCAAACACCCGGTGGGTTTCCGTATGACCGGTCAACATGATGATCGGGACGTAGGGATTTGAGCTGTCAGAATCGTTGCGTACCATGCGGACGAACTCCAGCCCGTCGATGGGATGCATATTCCAATCAGCGATGATCAAATCGACGGCGAATGTTCTGAGTTCCTTAATGGCATCGGCGCCGTCTTCGGCAGCCCGCACATTCTTGATCCGAAAACTTCGCAGGATCTCTTTGACCATCAATTGCATGTGCTTGTTATCTTCGACAAGCAGCACATTCAGATTTGATAAGTCATATTCAGACGCCACAGGAGCCACCCATTTGAACCGAACGAATTTGACCTCAGGTACGGCTCGTGCATAGACGTTCGGGCCAAATCTGCGGAGGAAACTACATGCGTTCCAATCGCAAGGGAAGTATTAATGCATACAATAGAATTCAACTTAGGATGTAACTGGACTGCTCGATTAATCACTGGCGCCGAGCTTCTCAAATCCCCTCCGGAAACCGTTCCTTGAATTTCCGCATACCGCCCAACCAACGGCCATAATCTTCGGTCTTGCGGCGCATGTAATCCAAGACCTCGGCGTGTGGCAGAATGAGAAACTCCTCGCGGGCCGTGGTGTCGATAACGCTTTCCGCCAACGCTTCGGGGGTGATCATGCCGTCAACATGCGCAGCACCGCCTTCGCAGCCCTCGGTCATTGCCGTTTTGACCGCCTGCGGGCAAAGCACGGACACCTTCACGCCCTGGTTTCCATAGTTGATGGATATCCATTCCGCAAACGCCACGGCGGCATGCTTGGTGACGGTGTAAGTGGCAGAGTTGACGTGGCTCAACAAGCCGGCTGCGGATGCCGTATTGACCAGATAGCCATCCCCTCGGGCAGCCATTTTGGGCGCCAAGTCGCGCGCCGCGTAGACATGGGCCATCAGGTGTAAATCCCAACACAATTGCCATTCGTCATTGGGCGCATCTTCGCCGCCCAAGCGGATGATGCCGGCATTGGAGCAGAAAATATCAATATCGCCGAATTTGTCCTCGGCCGTCTTGATCAGCGCCTGGACATCGGCTTCCGACGTCATATCCCCTGAGACGGCATGTCCGCCAATCTCATCGGCAACTGATTTCAAGGGACCTTTTTGGATATCAGCGACAACGATACCGCGCGCGCCGGCAGCAGCGAAACGTTTCGCCATGGCCCGACCGATACCACTGGCGGCGCCGGTGACCACGCAAACTTTGTTTCGAATTTCCAATGGGTTCTCCCAAAATAGGTTTGTGACTTGGTCAAATGATGCGAGGCGGCGAAGGCTGGTTGGGCAATAAACCTCCTTCAAATTTACACATCTTTCAATTGCCGTACCCGTGCGCTATGAATTTTTAATCGTAGCCGCTGTATGCGCCGACAAATTTCAAACACTGGGTTTTTAATGAGACAGTTGCTGTATATCAGCGAAACCACCCGCACCATGAGCGACGCAGATTTGCGAGAGCTTCTAGAGGTGTCGTGGGAGAAAAATTTACAGCACCAAATTACTGGCTTGTTGCTTTACGCTGGCGATCACTTTGTTCAAGTGATCGAAGGCGACGAGGAAGAAATTCGACAATTGACCTGCAATATCCGCGCCGATCAGCGCAACAGCGACTTCACGATGATGTTCGATCGTAGTATTGATTGCCGCGCCTTTGCTGCCTGGACGATGGGATTTCGAGCCATCAAGCTTGATGATTTCCGCAATATTGATGGATTCAAAAACCTTGGTAGCCTTGCCGATCTCGACAGTCTCGAGTCCGGTGATGATTGGTTGTTCGACTTTATGCGGAAAATCTATCTTAACAATGTCGGGCTAATTCCTGCCAATTGAACCTCACCCGGTGTCTCGGTTTTCCAATAGCGACTTAATATTACTAAGTCCGATGACGGCTTCTTCATCGAAGCGTTGAACCATGTCTTCAGTCGGCGGTTTCGGTCGGGTTGGATTGGTGACGTTGCGTCGATATCGGGTGGCTTGGTTTTTTTCGTCGAACGGGCCCGCCGCTTCGAAATCATATCGAACGATGATCGGGCCCAGAAACGGCGCCTCGGTTTCACCGATCCAGATCGTCGGGCGTTCAGCCGACGTCACGATCCAGTTGAGTACGGTTTCACCGGACCGCGTATGCCATTTTTCTTGAAATTCGTCTCCTGTCCCGAGTGGGCGGTCGGGGCTGTCGATGTGATGCGACGCGGCCAGCCATTCAGGCCAGGAATTGGGGTTGGTGACGTAATCAAAAACCACGTCGGGCGGCACATTGATGAGAATGTCATGGTGGCGTTCGAAGAAGAAGGTGTTGGGCATGACGGAATCCAAATTTCGATATCTTGAGGCATGAAAAAATCAGCCAAGTTAAGCACGCGCGATTGCCAACCGCACCATCCCAATCGCGCTTGAGTGTGAAATTCACAAACTTGCGGCGCGATTCATCACTTCTTAATAAACCCGGCAGATAATGCCGGGTATTAACGCGATGGAAATTCGGACGGGTTGTTCGAAAAGTCGGACTAGGTCCCGGGGTTGGGACGAGATGGCCGGCATGACCATCACCAGGTTTTGGGAAAGGCGTCATCATGGCGGATTTTGGGAACATTACGCTTTTTAGTGTGGTCAAAAAGCGGCTCGATTGGTTGGGGCAGCGCCAGGAAGTTCTGGCGCAGAACATCGCCAACGCAGATACGCCGAAATACCGTTCCAGCGACCTGAAACCTTTTAATTTCAAAGACTTGCTGCATCAGGAAACTACGCAACTCAATATGGTTTCGAATTCATCAAAACATTTGACGGGCCGCCTGAAGCGCATACGTGATTATGCCGAAAACAAGGATAAACCGTTCGAGACAGCGCCGGCGGGTAACTCCGTCGTGCTGGAAGAACAGATGGCGAAGGTCAGCGAGACCGGCGCCAATTTTAAAATGACCACAGGCCTGTACAAAAAGCATCTCGGCATGATCCGCACGGCGCTCGGGCGCTAGGCGCGGATTAAGCGAAACACCGATAGGGGCAAGATTTTGGACGACATTATTCGCACCATGCGTATTTCGGGCTCCGGCATGCGGGTCCAGGGCCAGCGGCTTCGGGTGATTGCTCAAAACATCGCGAACGCCAATTCTCTTCCACAGGATGCCAACGCCAAACCGTACCGGCGTAAAATCATGACGTTTAAGAACGAGTTTGATAAGGCGACCGGCATGGATCAGGTGCGGGTTCACAAAGTGCGGCCCGATATGTCGGCCTTTGGTAAACGCTTCGATCCGAACCATCCGGCGGCTGACGCCGATGGTTATGTGCTGACGCCGAATGTGAATTCATTGATCGAAATGACCGACATGCGCGAGGCTCAGCGTTCTTACGAAGCTAACTTAAGTGTCATCAAGGCATCGAAATCGATGCTCAACAGCGCAATCGATCTCCTGCGCCAATAGTAATCTTCAATAAAACAATCAAAAATTTAGCGACGCCGACCACGAACGGGAACAACCTATACTTAAAAATGACGTCGATCAGAACGGGAAAGGGGTGACGAGACAATGGTATCACCGGCACAAAACTACATTTCAGCGGTCAAGGCCTACGGCGATGCGGCATCAGGCAAGCCTTTGGGCGTCAAGCCGCAGGGCCAAGATGACATCAAACAAGGCGAATTCGCTGATTTGGTCAAAAGTGCGATTGATGAGGCTGTCAAAATTGGTGAGCGCAGCGAGCAGCTGACCATACAAGGCATCAACGAACGCGCCGATGTGAGCCAAGTTGTCACCGCCGTGGCCGAGGCTGAATTGACGTTGCAAACCGTGGTCACGGTTCGCGATAAAGTCCTTGATGCCTATAAGGAAATCATCCGTATGCCCATGTAGGCGGCGTTTCGGCTATAATACGATTCGCAATGAGCGATTCGCTTATATTTAGTGGTTCAGTAGCCGAACGGAGAAGTTAATGAACGAAGCCGCCGTGTTGGAAGTTGGTCGGGAAGCCCTTTGGGTCATCTTAAAGGCCGCCGGCCCGATCATGCTCTCCGGACTGGGAATCGGTTTGTTGATCGCCTTATTTCAGGCTTTGACGACAATTCAGGAAATGACCCTGACATTCGTTCCGAAAATCATCGTGATTTTTGGGGCGATAATTTTCTTTATGCCGTGGATGATGCAAACGGTGATTGAATTTACACGCCAGCTCTTTGATCGCATGGTTGCTTTGGGTTAGCGGGGCATTCGGAAGGTGCTCCAGGAACTCCTTGAACTCAATATATTCGCCTTCTTTCTGATCTTTGCCCGCATTGGCACGGCGATGGTGTTCCTACCAGGATTCAGTGCCGCCTATGTGTCTACGCTCTTGCGATTGGGGATCGCCTTAGCCATTAGTTTTTTGGTTTTGCCGACACTCGCCCGGGACCTGCCTTTGCCACCGAATTCCGCCTTTGAATTGGCCAACATGATGGGGGCCGAAATTTTGGTTGGCGCGTTTATCGGCTTGATCATGCGGATCATGATTTCGGCGCTGCAGACCGCCGGTACGATTGCCGCGTTGGCATCATCAATGGCAAATGCGTTGATCAATGACCCCATTGCTGACCAACAAAGCTCGACCATATCCGGCTTTTTGTTGACCACGGCTATTGTCCTAATCTTCGTTTCCGATATGCATCATTTGATGCTGCGCGCGGTGGTCGAAAGCTATGTGATGTTTGTACCGGGATCGGAGTTACCAATCGGGGATTTCGCCAACGCCATCGGACGCCAGGTTGCTGACAGTTTCGCCTTGGGGCTGCAATTGTCCGCCCCGTTTCTGGTGGTTGGCTTGACCTATTATATCGGCCTTGGCTTGATCGGCCGACTGATGCCGGCGCTGCCGGTTTTCTTTTTCGGCCTGCCGGTGCAGATTACCGTACAATTGATGATGTTCACGATAACCCTGACGGGTATCATGCTCGCCTTTATACAAAACTTTCAATCTTCGCTCGGCCGGTTCGTTCAATAGGCAGCGGGGCAGCGGAAGGATTAAAAAATGGCTGATGAAGACGACGCCTCAAAATCAGAAGAACCGACAGATAAAAAACTCGGTGATGCGAAGCGCAAAGGTCAGGTCGCGCAATCCCAGGAAGTCAAAAGTTGGGCGATACTTTTGGTCGGTACCGGCGCATTGATATTCATGGCGCCAACGATTGCCAATAATGTTCGCGCGACCGGCAGGTTATTTATCGAGAAGCCGCATGAAATAGTGCTGAGCACAATTGAAATGCGCACCATTACCTTCGCCACGATGACCGAGGTCCTGCTGATTTTGGCGCCGATATTTTCCATCCTGGCACTGACTGCCATCGCAGCCAACGTCGGGCAGTTTGGCTTTACCGTGTCGACGGAAAAAATTAAACCGGACCCAGGTAAGCTCAATCTCTTGAAAGGCGCCAAGAAACTTTTATCGCCAAAGGCTTTTATGGAGTTTTTTAAAGGCCTGTTCAAGCTGTCGATGGTCTCATTGGTGACGTCGAGTTTGGCCATACCGCTGCTGTTGGATATTGAATTATTACCGCAAATTCCCTTCGTCCATTCCCTCGACCGCATTCATCAAATGGCCATTTTGCTGGCCGCCGGGACGGTGGGCGTGATGACCGTATTGGCGGTCATCGATTTCGTTTATCAAAAATATACATTCATGAAGCAGATGCGGATGACCAAGCAGGAGGTCAAGGACGAGAATAAGCAATCGGAAGGTGACCCGCAGGTTAAGCAACGAATTCGTGCGATCCGCATGGAACGTGCGAAGGCCCGAATGATGCAGGCGGTCAAGGAAGCCGACGTGGTGATCACCAATCCAACCCACTTTGCCGTCGCGCTGAAATATGACTTGGGTGCGATGGACGCGCCGCTATGTATCGCGAAGGGCATTGATTCCCTGGCCTTCGCCATCCGTACCGAGGCCGAAGAGCACGATGTACCCGTCGTCGAAAACCCACCCCTTGCCCGCGCCCTTTATGACACCGTCGAGATCGACGAGGAGATCCCGGCCGAACATTTCAAGGCGGTTGCCGAAGTCATAGGTTATATTATGCGCCAACGAGGCGACATTCCGGTTCACTGATGCCTGCAAGATATCAAGCCAGAAAGTTCTAGCCGATGGCCGACGACGCGCACAAATCCCTTCAAACTTCGCCTAGCGTGCCTTGGTATGCGCGCGTGACGTTCTGGCTGATTATCATGCTTATCTTTTTGGGCATGTTGTTCGCCGTGGATTCCGGGCGTGATGGCGCGATGAATTTCACACTTGGGCTGGGCGGCGGCGCGCTCATGTGCTTGCTTATGGCAGCATGGTCGCTGGGCCGCCGGCATGTGGGGCGGACGGTCTCGCCAGGTGCATCGCTCATCGACGACAGCCCCGAAGGCATTTTGGTGACCGAAGCCGATGGCCGCATCGCCTATGCCAACGTGGCTTTCCACAAGTTGATGTCCTTCGCCGCCGACGAAAACCCGAAGCGTCAGGTGGCGTCCCTGGATGCCGTCCTGGCCGCGCTTGATGACGGCGAGGGAGCGGACGATGTGCGCCGCCTGATAGCGCGGGTTCTCGATGGCGGCGCCGGCGAGGCTGAATTCGCCATTGCGCGGCGTCTGGATGGTGTCCAATGGCGGCGGATCAGTGCGTCACGTCCCGGGGCCATAGGAGGCGCCAAACCAAGCCGCGTGCATTGGCGTGTCGAGGATGTGACCGCTTCGCGTGAAATCTTGTCCGTGCGCCGTGCCGAAGATGCGCGGATGAATGATTTTGTCGATTTCCTGCCGGTCGGATTCTTTTCCGCCGATGCCGAGGGTGTCATTTTGTATGTCAACCAAACCCTGGCGCGCTGGTTGGGCATGCCGCCGGACCGCATCATCGGTACGCCGTTTGCCGACTATATCGCTGATGTCGGGGAAGACGGTCAATTGTCACTACGTGACGCTGACGGGCGTACGTTCGCCGCCGGTCTTGAGCAGTCGCAGAAAGACATGCCAGCGGATGGCAGGGGTGCTGATGGCGAGGATTTCGCCTATACCCGTTCCGTCGTCTTTCGTGATCTGGTTTGGCAGGATCCTGTGCAAATTCAATCGGCGCAAAGCGGCCCATCGACGGCGCCAGAGTTAGGTCCAGAACCAGCTGGCGGCACCGAAGACGACACGGGTCTTATCGATGATCGGATGCGTTGGCTGTTCGATGAAGCGCCGGTCGGCATGGTGATGCTCGACATGAGCGGTGCGATCATCGATTGCAACCGGGCGTTTCTAAAACTTCTCGGCCGTCATCGCGACGCGGTTCTAGGCGATGCCTTCGCGGATCGCATCGCCAAGGAAGACCGCGGCGACGTTAGCGCGGCGTTGTCCAAAATCGTCATGGGGACGGCGCGGGCCACCCATATGGAAATCCGCATGCCCGGCGCCGGTGCCAATGAATACACTATCTCGCTCTATGCCAGCCGGCTGGGCGACGCGGACGGCGAGGTCGCCGGCATCGTGCTTTATCTGGTCGATGCGACGGAGCAGAAGAACCTTGAAGTTCAATTTGCCCAATCCCAAAAAATGCAGGCCGTCGGGCAACTAGCGGGCGGTGTGGCGCACGACTTCAACAACCTGCTGACCGCGATGATCGGGTTTTCCGATCTGTTGTTGACCCGTCACGGTCCCGATGACCCCAGCTTCGAAGACATCCAACAAATCCGCCAGAACGCCAACCGGGCAACCAATCTGGTGCGCCAGCTATTGGCGTTTTCCAGAAAGCAGGATTTGAAGCCCGAACGTCTGGACGTCACCGAGGCCTTGAATGATCTCTCGAACCTGCTCAGCCGCCTGATCGGCGAAACGGTGGGCTTGGAGATGGACCACGGTCGCGATCTCTGGGCGGTGCGCGGCGACCGGAGCCAGTTCGATCAGATCGTTATCAATCTTTGTGTGAACGCTCGCGACGCCATGCCCGGCGGTGGCGATATCGCCATCCAGACCCAAAATGCCGTGGTTGATACGCCGATCCAACGCGGCCATGATTTGATGCCCGAAGGCACCTATGTGCGCATTGATGTGTCGGACACCGGCACCGGCATTTCCAAAGAAAACATCGAGCGCATCTTCGATCCGTTCTTCACCACCAAGGAGGCGGGCGCTGGCACCGGGCTGGGGCTGTCCACCGTTTACGGTATCGTCCACCAGACCGACGGGTTTATATTTTGTGATAGTGCGCCCGGCGAGGGTACGACGTTCACCATTTACCTGCCGCAACATGTCGATGAGGTGGCGGCCGACACCGGCACTGATGCTGCGGCTGCACTGGGCGGTGACGATGCGGGCACGCCGACGACACCGGCGCCCAACAACGAAGACATCCCCGATGCCGATCTTACCGGCCGGGGAACTGTGTTGCTGGTCGAGGACGAAGACGCTGTCCGCATGTTCGGGTCACGTGCGCTCACCAACAAAGGCTACATAGTGCTCGAGGCATCGAACGGCGAGGTCGCCCTGGATGTCATCAACGCCACGGAAGACAAAATCGACATCATCGTCTCGGATGTGATCATGCCCGGCATGGACGGCCCAACGTTGGTCGGCTTGGTTCGCCAGGAAATGCCGGATGTGAAGGTCATCCTGATGTCGGGCTACGCCGAAGATCAATACGAAGACATCGCCCGTGACCCGACGCTCCACTTCCTCGGTAAGCCCTTCACCTTGAAGGACCTGGCGGCGAAGGTGAAGGATGTGTTGGCGGGGTAGGGCTCAAAATAGCGCAAACCGCACCGACCATTAAATCGTTTGAGTCTGGCGCGGTCATTTATCGCGAGGGCGACGCGGCTGCATCACCAAGGGCACGGTGATCGCGCGCTTCAAGGGGCAGGAAATTGATAAGCCGGTGACGTTGTGGGGATTGGCGGGAGACGGGACGAATCCATTGTTAAATTCGATAAAATTTGTATCGACAACGTTATAACACAAACCTCAATTCCCTAAACGTTCTCAGAACATAACATAAATAATACAATATAAACAATCCGTTATAAAAACCGCTTGTCAAAAAGAACAAAAAGCGTACTAATGTGTTCATTGCAAAGAATGAACCCGTATGAGACTAAGGAGGGGATAACATGTCGACGAACGCAGCATTACGCTTGGTGGAGAAAGATACCGTGGATAGAAGCAAGGCCTTGGATGCCGCCGTAACCCAGATTGAGCGGGCCTTCGGCAAGGGCTCAATCATGAAATTGGGCCAACGCGATGTGGTCGAGGCGGAAGTCATCTCGACGGGTTCCTTAGGCTTGGATATCGGGCTCGGCATTGGCGGATTGCCGCGCGGCCGTGTGGTCGAGATTTATGGACCGGAAAGCTCGGGCAAGACGACGCTGGCGCTGCATGTCGTCGCCGAGGCCCAGAAGACTGGCGGCACCTGTGCCTTCATCGATGCGGAGCACGCGCTTGATCCGATCTATGCCAGGAAGCTCGGCGTTGATGTCCAGGAACTGCTGATTTCTCAACCCGATGCCGGTGAACAGGCCTTGGAAATTGCCGATACGCTGGTGCGTTCAAGCGCCGTTGACGTACTGGTGATCGATTCCGTCGCCGCCCTGGTGCCGAGGGCCGAACTGGAAGGCGAGATGGGCGATCATCACGTCGGATTGCAGGCGCGGCTCATGAGCCAGGCGCTGCGTAAGCTGACCTCATCGGTGGCGAAATCCAACACGCTTATTATTTTCATCAACCAAATCCGCATGAAGATCGGCGTTATGTTCGGCAATCCGGAAACCACGTCGGGCGGCAACGCGCTCAAGTTCTATTCTTCGGTGCGTCTGGAAATTCGCCGCATCGGCGCCATCAAGGACCGCGACGAGGTGGTCGGCAACCAAACTCGCGTCAAGGTCGTTAAAAACAAAATGGCGCCGCCCTTCAAAATGGTCGAGTTCGATATCATGTACGGCGAAGGTGTTTCGAAGATGGGAGAATTGCTCGACTTCGGCGTCAAGGCCGGCATCGTCGAAAAATCCGGCTCGTGGTTCTCCTACGATTCCACCCGCATCGGCCAGGGCCGTGAAAACGCCAAGAACTACTTGCGCGAAAATCCCGACGCCGCCGAAGCCATCGAAAATCAGATCCGCCAGAACGCGGGGTTATTGTCCGAGGAAATGATGGCCGGCCCTGGTGATATGGGTCCGGAAGGCGGAGATGTCGAAGGCGCGGATGTTGTCGCTGAGGAAGAGGCGCCCGCCGGCGAATAACACACGGCACTTTCTGGACGTGCTTCTAGCCAATAGCCCGGCACGTCCGACAGTGCTCAGCATACCTTAAAAGGGAAGTGCTTCCCGCAATCCCAGGCAGGATATCCACCCTGCCGAACGCCTGGGGTGCGCCTTGACCTCCATCGGGCGTGGCCCCGGCATCCAAAGGTTGGTGTTCCCCAGCACCAACCGAACGCGGCCCTTGTCTCAAGGGCCGCGTTTCCCTTGGCGGTTATGAGGCCCGGTTATGAAGATCGGGATTGCCGCTGAACGGTGTCCGGGAATGCCGGAAGCCACACCGGCGGCGGCTGGACAGGGTCCGGGGGACGGTTTACAACCGTCCGGCTCGGCTCAAAGCCTTGAAAGCCGGGACAAAATTTGAGTTTTTTGGGACACCGCCATGCAGACCGTCAATGATATCCGCAACGCCTTTTTGGACTATTTTAATGCCAACGGCCATGAGGTCGTGAGTTCAAGTCCCTTAGTGCCGTTGAACGATCCGACGTTGATGTTCACCAACGCCGGCATGGTGCAATTCAAGAACGTCTTTACAGGGCTTGAGGCCCGTGATTATTCGCGCGCCGTCACGTCGCAGAAATGCGTGCGGGCAGGCGGTAAGCATAATGATCTCGAAAACGTCGGCTATACGGCGCGCCACCACACGTTTTTCGAGATGCTCGGCAATTTCTCATTCGGTGACTATTTCAAGGACCACGCCATTGAACTGGCCTGGAATTTGATCACCAAGGAATTCGGTCTTCCGGAAGACAAGCTTCTGGTTACTGTCCATTCCAGCGATGAAGACGCCGCAGCGTTATGGCGAAAAATCGCAGGGATCTCGGATGATAAGATTATCCGCATCCCCACATCGGATAACTTCTGGGCCATGGGCGACACGGGACCTTGCGGGCCGTGTTCGGAAATCTTCTATGACCATGGACCGCATATCGAAGGCGGCCCTCCGGGCTCACCGGAAGAGGACGGTGACCGGTTCATCGAGATTTGGAACCTAGTGTTCATGCAGTTCGAGCAAGTGAGCGCGGATGAACGCATCGGGCTGCCGAAACCCTCCATTGACACCGGCATGGGCCTGGAACGCATTGCCGCCGTCATGCAAGGCACCCACGACAACTATCAAATCGACATGATGCAGGCCTTGATGCATGCGTCCGCCGAGCATTCGAACACGGATGTGAATGGCAAGCACAATATATCCCACCGGGTCATCGCCGATCATTTGCGGGCGTGTTCATTCCTGATGACCGATGGTGTTTTGCCATCCAACGAAGGTCGCGGCTACGTGCTGCGCCGGATCATGCGGCGCGGTATGCGCCACGCGCACCTGATGGGCTGCACTGATCCCCTGATGTGGAAACTGGTGCCAGCACTGACCATGCAGATGGGATTGGCGTTCCCGGAACTCGGTCGTGCCGAAGCGTTGATCACTGAAACATTGAAGTTGGAGGAAGACCGCTTCAAGAAGTTGCTAGACCGGGGTTTGAAGCTTTTGGACGACGCGACTGGCGAAATGGCCGATGGCGACGCCTTGGATGGTGAGACGGCGTTCAAACTCTACGACACGTATGGATTTCCCCTCGATCTCACCCAGGACGCGTTGCGTCCGCGCGGCATATCTGTGGATACCGATACCTTCGATGCGGCCATGGAGCACCAGCGCGCCGAGGCGCGCAAGGCTTGGTCCGGGTCCGGTGATGCGGCGGAGGAAGCGATCTGGTTCGATGTTCGCGACGATGCCGGGGCCACAGATTTCTTCGGCTATGAGACAGAACAAGCTGAAGGCCAGGTCACCGCATTGGTCAAAGACGGCCAGCGTGTCGATAGCCTGGCCGAAGGCGACGAAGGAAATCTGGTCACCAACCAGACGCCTTTCTACGGTGAGTCCGGTGGCCAGATCGGCGACACGGGCGTGATCACCGCGGACGGCGTGCGCATTGACGTCACCGATACCCGAAAGCAGGTTGGTGATTTGCACGTCCATGTGGTTCGCGTGTGCGAGGGTCGCATCAACGTCGGTGACGACGTGGTCTTGAATGTCGACATTGGTCGCCGCAATGCAATCCGGGCCAACCACTCGGCGACCCATCTGGTGCACGAAGCCCTGCGTCGGCGCCTGGGTGATCACGTGACGCAGAAAGGGTCCTTGGTGGCCGCAGAGCGCATGCGTTTTGATGTCGCGCACCCGAAAGCCATTAGCGCTGAGGAACTCATCCAGGTTGAGGCCGATGTCAACGAACGGGTTCGGCTCAACGCCGCTGTAACGACGCGCCTGATGGAACCCGACGCCGCCGTCGAGGCCGGCGCCATGGCGCTGTTCGGTGAAAAATACGGCGACGAAGTTCGGGTTGTTTCCATGGGCGGTGAGGACACTGATAAGCAGGGCGGCAACTATTCGACCGAGCTTTGCGGTGGCACCCACGTGCGCCGCACCGGGGATATCGGGATATTCAAAATTCTTTCAGAAAGTGCGGTTGCGGCGGGAGTGCGGCGCATCGAAGTGGTGACCGGCAAGGCGGCCGAAGAGTATCTGCGCGCCCAGGACACGGCGCTGCAACACGTCGCCAATATATTGAAGTCATCGCCCGATCAGGTTGCCGTGCGCGTCGAAAGCCTGATCGAGGACCGCCGCAAGCTGGAGCGCGAACTTCAGGATGCGCGACGCCAACTGGCCACCGGTGGTGGTGGCGGTGCGGCCTCAGCGGAGGACGAGGCCAAGGATATCGGTGGCATCAAGTTTGTCGGCAAGATTTTAGACGGCATGCCGGCGAAGGAATTGAAAAGTCTGGCGGACGATTTGAAAGGCCAGATTGGTTCCGGCGTCGTCGCGGTGATGTCCAACACCGACGGCAAGGCCTCATTAGTTGTCGGCGTCACTGAGGATCTCATTGGAAAGTTCAGTGCTGTTGATTTGGTTCGAGCAGGCTCTGAGGCCCTTGGCGGCAAGGGCGGCGGCGGCCGTCCCGACATGGCGCAGGCCGGCGGACCGGACGGATCAAAAGGTGCCGAGGCTCTGGCGGCGATTGAGGCGGCGTTGGCAGAGGATTAATTTCAGACTGAAGCGCGCCGAAGGATGGGCTGCCGTCACGTCGCTTGGGGCGCGCGATGGTCAACCCGGCCATCCCCATCGCGCTTGAGACGGAACCGCACGATTTTATTCTGCGAAATACTTCCCCGGCGTCTTCCCTAGCGCGCGCTTGAACATCGAAATAAATGCGCTTTGGCTGTCGTAGCCCAAATCCATGGCGACATTGGTCACTGGGTGACCTTCGCCGAGACGGGTGAGGGCCTCCAATAATCTGACTTGTTGGCGCCACTCCCGGAATGTCATACCGGTCTCGGCGGTGAACAACCGGGTCAGGGTGCGGGTGCTGGCGCCAACTTCCATGGCCCAATCTTCTAATGAGCGCGGGTCGGCGGGATGCGTCGACAACGCATCCGTGACCGGAATCAATCTGGCATCCGACGGCATCGGCAGATGCAACGGTGTCGCCGACAGTGTTTGAATTTGATCGAGGAGCACCGAAACCAACCGGCCTTCAGAACCCGCCTCGTCGTAGTCGGGCGGCAAGGCGACGCAGGCCAGAATCAGTTCGCGCAGCAGTGTCGATACGGTGACGACGGAACAGCTTTCCGGCATGCCTGGCGTCAGTGCCGGGGTGAAATAGAGGCTGCGGAGAGAAAGCTGGCCCCGAGACATGACGGCGTGATCGACGAAAGCCGGGATCCATACGGCGCGCTGCGTCGGGACCACCCAGATGCCTTGATCCGTGGTCACCACCATTGTGCCCTTCGACGCAAATAAGAGCTGCGCGCGGCGGTGATGATGACGGGCGATGAAATGACCATCAGTAATGTCGCGCGACCGGCTGGCGATGGGCCGGGGCACACGGTCGATGCCGTGGTCATCATCGGGATGCATGGTGTTTCGGCCGGTGACCAGCATGCCAGGAGCGGTGTCGGGAAGCGGAGGCATCTTACAGTTCCAATGAAAGCGTGTCCGAAGCGCGATATAAGTTGTCTTTATCCCCACTATACGCCACACACTTGAATTCGGTAAAGTGTCGATTAACGTGGGAAATGCCACAGTTATGGGACAATTTGATGATTGAAGCACCGAAACAAGGCTTTGGCTGGCGCACACCGGAGATGCTGCTCATTCTTCTGGCCATTGCGATGCCCTTGTCGTTTTCCACGTGGATGGCGTTGATCAATAATTTCGCGTTGGAGAACGCCGGCTTTGACGGCATCAAAATTGGTATTTTACAAAGCTGGCGGGAAATTCCCGGTTTCTTGAGCTTCACGGTGATCTTCGTGCTGCTGCTGATCCGCGAACAGCGGTTGATGCTGATCGCGCTAATCGTGCTGGGCATCGGTACCTTGATCACCGGGTACATGCCGACATTCTGGGGCTTGATGATCACGACGATGATCATGTCGACGGGTTTTCATTATTATGAGGCGCTGCACCAATCGCTCTGCCTGCAATGGCTGCCGAAAGATCAGGCGCCGCAGATTTTGGGCCGCATCGTTAGCGCCCGATCATTTGCAGCCCTTGTTTCATTCGGACTGATTTACCTGGCGGTCGACATGGCCCAGTTGCCGCTGAAATGGGTCTATACGATCGGCGGCTGCGCGACCATTGCCATCGGTATTTTCTGTTGGGTGTCGTTTCCGGAAATGCGCGCGAAATCCGAACAATCGAAGAAGATCGTTCTGCGGAAAAAATACTGGCTATGGTATGGATTGGTCTTCCTGTCTGGCTCGCGCCGTCAAATTTTCATGGTTTTTTCCGGCTTTTTGATGGTCGAGAAATTCGGTTTCTCGGTCGCCAATATGAGCTTGATGTTCCTCGCCAATCAGGTTGCGACAGTTTACCTAGCGCCGAAAATCGGCAAATTCATCGGCCGTGTCGGTGAGCGCCGCGCGCTGATCATCGAATACGTCGGCCTGATCTTCGTGTTCACTGCTTATGCCTTCGCATCGGTCGCCTGGTTCGCAGTTATTTTGTATATTCTCGACCACGTACTGTTTGCCTTAGCCATCGCCATCAAGACGTATTTCCAGAAAATCGCGAAGCCCGAAGATATCGCGTCATCGTCCGGCGTTAGCTTCACCATTAGCCATATCGTTGCCGTGGTGATACCGGCGGCCTTCGGTTTTGTCTGGGTGATCTCGCCGAGTTACGTTTTTCTGGCCGCCGCCGGTATCGCCATGCTATCCCTCGTCCTCGCCTTGATGGTGCCGCGACATCCGACGATCGATAACGTCGCCACCATCAATTATCCGAAAGCCGTGCCAGCCGGCGCAGAGTAAGAGCTTAAGACCAGAAAACACGACAAGAGAACACGACGAGGATTTCCATGGATAAACGTTTCGAAGGGACCGACGATTACGTCGCGACCGAAGACCTGATGGTTGCCGTCAATGCTGCGGTGGCTTTGGAGCGCCCGCTGTTGGTGAAGGGTGAACCGGGCACCGGCAAGACAGTGCTGGCGTTTGAGATCGCGAAGGCATTGGATCGGCCGCTCATTCAGTGGCACGTGAAATCCACCACCAAGGCTCAACAGGGATTGTATGAATACGATGCGGTGGCGCGCCTGCGCGATTCGCAGCTTGGCGACGAGCGCGTTCACGACATCAAGAACTACATCAACAAGGGCAAGCTCTGGGAGTCTTTCGACGCGGATCACAAGCCGGTTCTGCTGATTGATGAGATCGACAAGGCCGACATCGAATTCCCCAACGATTTATTGCTAGAACTCGACCGCATGGAATTCCATGTCTACGAGACCAAGGAAACCATTGCGGCGCGCCACCGGCCCATCGTCATCATCACGTCGAACAATGAAAAAGAACTTCCCGACGCATTCCTGCGAAGATGCTTTTTCCACTACATTCGGTTTCCCGATGAAGACGTCATGCGGCGTATTGTCGACGTGCATTTTCCGGACGTGCAAAAGCGCCTGGTTTCAGAAGCCATGAACGTTTTTTACGGCATTCGCGACGTGCCGGGGCTGAAGAAAAAGCCGTCGACGTCGGAGCTCCTCGATTGGATCAAGCTGTTGATGGTCGAGGATTTCCCGCCAGAGGCATTGCGTTCGAACGACGCCAAAGACTTGATCCCGCCCCTATACGGTGCGCTGTTGAAGAACGAACAAGACGTTCATTTGCTTGAACGATTGGCGTTTTTGAACAGGCGGGAGAATAACTGACCCGAAGCGGCGGCAGGCGTAATGCCGGACGACTGCGTCAGCCGCGTCTGTTGTTTTGACGCCGGTCCGCACGGGCGCGGCGTTCTTCATCGGTGAGACCGCTGACCGGTGCTTCGTCGATTAGTTCTTCCACGTTCTTGACCAGCAAAGCCGCGATTTCTGCGTTGGCGCGCAAGTGCTCGCGCTCAATATTCGTCAGCGGGAACTTACCAATGACATCGTCCCAAAGGATCAATTCGTTGACATCGTAGTGCTTATCCGTGTTGGCCAGGATCAGCAACTCCATGGCCAGGGCGACTTGGGTGTCGCGGGTATCGAATATTGTCAGGTCGACGGGCTTGCCCTTGTCGCGTAAGGGTTCGTCATCCTCCATCCCAGATTCCATGATCAGTGAGTTCAAATAATCGACCTCTTGCGCCGTCACGACTTTGTCGGCGGCAATCATCCTCGCCGCCAAGGCAAATAGGCCGCGTCTTTGATCTTCGTCCAAATAATGTAGAAACATGATCTTGGAGCCCCAGTATGGTATCCGGCAAAGCTTACGCGTTTTCAGGTCATGCGCCAATGCGCAAACATCAAATGCGCTGCCGCCAAACGCTCAGTGCGCGATCGGCAGACTAATTCGGAAACTTGAACCG
>JABJBP010000032.1 GCA_018665815.1 Rhodospirillaceae bacterium | reverse complement strand
GAAGAAATCGAGAATGAGGAATATCCGATACCGCAAAACCGTTGCGATCATCTCGCCATATGAAGCACTTCGTATTCGCCAATCGAGATACATCGCATAAAAATTCTGTGCGCTAAGATATTTTAAACGCTCGAGCTGTTTAGAAACTGGAATGTCCCTCAGGTAAGCGCTCTCGTATTTCAATTTTTAGATCATCAGATAAAGACGATATGAGGCACACTTGCTCTGATAGTTAATGATAAAATTTATATTTACCTTTCAGTGGCTAGGCTGATGCTGTTTTCTTCAGTGTTCACTCCTGACGAATCTCGAATATTAAATCATTACAAACATCTCGACAGTTGTTGAATGCATCGTATTCGGTTCAACGTTCCCCTCCCTAACCAAGATCAAAGCCCTCACCGCCCAACTCCACCATCCTACCCACCCGGCTCGACGCCACCGCAATCATTGAGATTTCCATATTTCGCGCTAGACTGCCTGGAATGGATAATTAATAGCGGGCGGGCGCGGAAAACGGCTTTTGAATGCCGGGGCGCCAAGCCGGATGAATAACTGAAACGGCGCGCAGCGCCGAGTGGGGAGGGAGATGAGTAACGCATTTGATGAGGCGCATGCGCGCTCGATGGCGGACCCGGAAGGGTTCTGGGCGGACGCCGCCGGCGAGATCGATTGGATCAAGCCTTGGGATAAGGTTTTGGACGACAGCCGCGCACCTTTTTATCGGTGGTTCGCCGGCGCCGAATGCAACACGTGTTACAACGCGCTGGACCGCCATGCGGACGGTGGGCGGGGCGATCAGGCGGCGCTGATTTATGACAGCCCGGTGACCGGCAATACGGTCCGGACGTATACATATTCAGAGCTTCGCGATGAGGTCGCGCTGTTCGCCGGCGTGCTCCGCGCGCAAGGCGTCGGGAAAGGCGACCGGGTGATCATTTACATGCCCATGGTGGCGGAAGCTGCCATCGCCATGCTGGCGTGCGCGCGCCTGGGCGCCATTCATTCCGTCGTGTTCGGCGGGTTCGCGGCGAACGAGCTGGCGGTGCGCATTGATGATGCGAAACCGAAAGCGATGATCAGCGCGACGTGCGGGATCGAGGTCAACCGGGTGATTGAATACATGCCCTTGTTGAACGGCGCCATTGAATTGGCGACGCATAAGCCGGACGCGTGTGTGATTTTGGCCAGGCCGGAATGCGAGGCGGACCTAAAAGACGGCCGCGATGTGGATTGGGTGTCGGCGATGGCCGTGGCCGAGCCCGCCGAGTGCGTGCCCGTCGCCGCCACCGACCCTTTGTATATTCTCTATACGTCGGGGACCACGGGCCAGCCGAAGGGTGTCGTGCGCGATAACGGCGGGCATATGGTGGCGCTGAAATGGTCGATGAAGAACATCTATGACGTCGACCCGGGCGATGTCTATTGGGCGGCCTCGGATGTGGGTTGGGTCGTTGGGCACAGCTATATCGTTTACGCGCCGCTGCTGCATGGCTGCACGACGATCTTGTACGAAGGCAAGCCCGTGGGCACGCCGGACGCCGGCGCGTTTTGGCGGGTGATTGCCGAGCACAAGGTCAAATGCATGTTCACCGCGCCCACCGCATTTCGCGCCATCAAACGCGAGGACCCGGACGGAAAGTTATTGGGCGATTACGACATGAGTGGCTTCGAGAGCCTGTTCCTGGCCGGCGAGCGGTTGGACCCGGACACGCTGCATTGGGCGGAAGATAAATTGGGCGTGCCGGTCATTGATCACTGGTGGCAGACGGAGACGGGCTGGACCATTGCGTCGAACTGCCTGGGGCTGCATGCCTTTGACATCAAGCCGGGCTCACCGACCAAGGCGGTGCCCGGCTGGGACGTGCAGGTTTTGGATGACGCCGGGCATCCGGTGGCGGATGGTGATATTGGTGCGATCTGTATCAAGCTGCCGTTGCCGCCGTCGGCCTTGCCGACGCTCTATCAGCGCGACGATTTGTTCCGCGAAAAGTACTTGGACGAGTTCCCGGGCTATTACGTGACGGCGGACGCGGGCATGATCGACGAAGACGGCTATCTCTACATCATGGCCCGCACCGATGATATTATTAACGTCGCCGGGCATCGGCTGTCGACGGGCGGCATGGAAGAGGTCTTGGCCGAACACGCCGACGTCGCCGAGTGCGCGGTGATCGGGGTTGAGGACCAATTAAAAGGCCAATTGCCCGTGGGCTTTTTGGTTTTGAATGCCGGCACGGCGAAGGGCAATGATGAGATTTGCGCCGACGTGGTGCAAATGGTCCGCGACCGGATTGGGCCCGTCGCGGCGTTTAAGCTCGCCGTCGTGGTGGAGCGGTTGCCGAAGACGCGGTCGGGCAAAATTCTCCGCGGCACCATGCAATCCATTGCCGACAATAAAGAATATAAAATGCCGGCGACCATCGATGACCCGGCGATCCTGGGCGAGATCGATGAAGCGTTGCAGACGTTAGGGTATTCAGACGCGCGGGCGCGCTAGGGGATATTCCGACGCGCGGAGCTAAAGGCGGCAGTTCTGCCCAACCTATTGTGACACGGTGGCACAACACCCACGACGTTGTGAGTGGCCCGCTCGGCGTGCCCGCGTGCTAAACTCCCTCCAGAAGCTACCATTCTTCGGGAGGGAGAAATCATGAGCAACGAAACAGCACTCATCGTCGGCGCCGGCAGCGGATTGAGCGCGGCATTGGCCAGGCTTTGCGCGACGCGTGGTATGTCTGTCGCCCTGGCGGCGCGGGGTACCAACAAGCTTGGTGATCTGGCGGGGGAGACGGGGGCGGAGACGTATGCCTGCGATGCCAGTGATCCAGGCGACGTGGCGGCGTTGTTTGATGCGGTGGGGGCGGCCCAAGGTGATCCGTCACTGGTGATTTATAATCCGAGCTATCGCCAGCGTGCGCCGTTTGTTGAGCTGGACGCCGAAGAGGTTCGCAAGTCGCTGATGATCACATGCTATGGCGGGTTCCTGGTCGGTCAGGCGGCGGCGAAGCGGATGTTGGTGGCGGGTGGAGGTTCGATCCAATTCACCGGGGCGTCGGCCAGCGTCAAGGGCTACAAGCTCTCCGCCCCCTTCGCCATGGGCAAGTTTGGCCTGCGCGGCCTGGCCCAAAGCATGGCCCGTGAACTGGCGCCGGAAAACATTCACGTGGCGCATTTCATCATCGACGGCGGCATCGAGAAGGACGGTGGCCATCCGCGCGCCCAAAATGCCGGCGAAGACGGATTGCTGGACCCCGACGCCATCGCCCAGACGTATCTGCAGATCCATGATCAGCACCGCAGTGCCTGGACCTGGGAGGTCGAACTCAGGCCCTGGACGGAAAACTTCTGAATACCCAGTCGCCTTGAACTGCTCATCGGGAACCATTTTAGCTGGCGGGAGGCTCCGCCAGGGGGGCTTCAACGTGGGCGACTTCAACGTGGGGGACTTCGATCCAGAAGGTGCTGCCGTGACCTTCGCGGCTTTCGAACCCGAGCCGGGCGTCGAGGTGGTGAACAATTTGTTGGCAGATCGTCAAGCCGATGCCGGTGCCTTCAATCTCACCGCTTTCCAGGCCCAGGCGATTGAAAGGCTCAAATAGCTGCGGTTGCAGCGCTTCGGGAATACCAGGCCCTGTGTCGGCGACGGCAATACGGACCATGCCGTCCGCCTGAAGGTCGCGCGAGATGATGACGCTGCCGGCGTCTCGGTTGTATTTGATGGCGTTCGACAGAAGGTTGAGCAGCACCTGTTTAAACCGGGTGGGATCGGTCCGGATATAAACACCGCCGGCGATGCCACCGCTATCGATCTTGATGCCGCGTTCCGTCGCCCGAGCCTCCATCAGCGAGACACACTCGTTCACCATTGTCGACAACTCGGCATCGGTTTCGTTGATATTGATTTCCTCGGCTTCGATCTTGCTGAGTTCGAGAACTTGGTTGATCAGATCCAGAAGATGACTGCCACTGCGTCGAATGTGGTGCACCGCCCTTGTTTGTTTTTCCGAGAGGTTCGAGGTTTTGTCAGCCTGCAAAAGCTGTGCGAACCCAAGTACCGAGTTCATGGGGGTGCGAAGCTCATGACTCATGGAAGACAGAAACTCAGATTTCGCCTTGCTGGCCGCCTCCGCCTCGTTCTTGGCGATCTGCAATGAAGCCGTCCGCTCAACGATGCGCCGGCGGATGATCGAATTCTGGACCGACAGGAAGCCAATCATCAGAACAACCAATATTACGATTATCGATCCCGCCAACTGGATCAACTGCCCAAAACCGACATCCGCGCCGCCGAGATAGGTCGGCAGGACATCCCAGTAAAGTTCCCAGCGCGCCTGTCCGCTGGTCATACGGATCGTTATCGTGTGATCGACAGGTTGAGCGGGCGCCAGATCTCCATGGATTGGTCTCAGTAGGGATGTTTCCGTGGCTTCGCTGGCCTCGATATCGCGTTCCGCCATGCGCAGTCGAATACCTATCGGCGTGGTCGTCTGTGATATTTCCGCGATCAGCTCGGAAAGGTCCGCGGTGCCGACGAGAACGCCGTCGTGCTCGCCGTTGCGCACCTTGATGCCAACAAGAACATGAAGCTTGTCCCGGGGCCCCTTGAAGGCCGGGCCCATGATAACTTTGGGTACTCTGTAGGCCGTGGCCGCGACGACATTGAAAACCTCGCGGGTAATTAAATCGCCGCCGATTGGAAACAAACCTTCGGGGTCGGAACTCAATTCGACGACGAAACTTTCATAAGCCGTCGGCGCACGCCTCTCACGTTCGGTGATGTCGGTGACAGGCAAGCCCAGGGCAGTTTCATAGGCGTCACGTTGATTGCGTGGGACCCGGCGCGCATAGGCGACAGAGGTCAGAAAAAAATCCGAATCCCAGTCTTCCGAATTGAGTGCCAAGTCTTCGAATTCCGCAGCCGCCACCGCGTCCGGCGTTCGAAATCTGACGGCGATACCACGAACTAGTCCTTGTACCCGACCGACCCAAGCCTGTGCGAATTCCGTCGTAATAGCCACGTCCAGCGTGGCCTGACGGCGCCACGTCTCGACCGCGTTGACCTTTGCCCGGTGGCCAACGGCAATATTGCCCGCGATCCCGATGATCAGAACTACCAAGAGAATTGTCGCGATTCGGATGTCTAGGTTTTTCATGCGCCCTCAGCCACGGCGGTTATAAGCAACACAAAATGGTATGTCACGGCAAACGGCGCGAGAGAACCGCTCGCGCCAGTTGGTTATGGTCCTTTAAGGGAAAAAAACTTTCAGGCTAATCAGAAATCGTAGGGACCGGCGGCCATGACGTTCGATGGCAGCCAGGTTTCGTGGACGTGGCACCACAACAACCCGTTCGGCGCGTCGTCGTTCAGCCGAAACAACACCGTGGCGGCGCGGCCGTTGTCCGGCGGCGTCGAATTGGTGGCGCCGATCTGCCATTCCTCATACGTCGCCAAGATGTGATCGGCGCTGACAGGTCGCGGGATGACGTTCCTGATGGCGATGCGGAAGTCGGGGCTTGCGCCGTGGCCGCCCAGCACGCCGCCGCGCAAATCCCCCAAGCCCAGCAACCGGCCGCTCGGCTCGACTAACTGAAATCCGTCGGCAAAGCGGGCATCGAAGTTGGCCCGGAACACGGTTTCGGAATTTTCATCGCGCCCGGTGAACCAGGTCACGAAAAACGCGTGGAGTTCGCGAATTTCGACGGCTGCAGCGGCCATATTCATATCGGCGTTCATATTTTCGTTCATGGCGTTATTCCTCGCTTTCGGTGAGGCTTGCGATGGGCCGTGACAACTCAGGGTCGTCGGCAAACACGCGTTCCAAGGCCTTGGCAATCGCCAGCATTTTCGCATCCGATCGTCTCGGCCCGACGATCTGGAAGCCAAACGGCATGCCTTCGTCGTCCTTCCCACACGGCAGGCAAACAACCGGATTTCCGGTGGTCGACAGCGCATTGGTCAGCCCGGCCCAAGCGACATAGGTTGCCTGTTCCTCGCCGTCGATATTGGCGACGAAATGATCTTCCTTGGGGAACGGCGAAACCGTGGCACCCGGGCAAATCAGCACGTCGTAGTCGCTGAAAAAGCGTTCCATTTCCCGGTGTAGATTGCCGTGTTCCTGGAACGCCCAGGCGATATCCTCGGTCGTCAGGTCCAGCGCTTGTTCATAGTTGACCCGGACATTCGGGCTGAGTTTTTCCTTATGCTCGGCGAAATGGTCCTTCTGTGAGCCGAGATACTGAAGCCCTCGGAGCACCCAGTTGACCCGCGCCGCCGTTGTCAGATCAGGATGATCAACCTCCGCTTTGCCGAACAACGATTGAAACTTAGAAATCCGTTCGTCAAACACGCGCCTGATCATTTTCGATGTCGGCGCGAACCCGAGATCCGGCGTAAATGCCACCCGGATTGATTTCAGATCGACCGTTTCCAAGTCCGAAAACGCGGATATGTCGCGCGGATAGCTCATCGGGTCGATGGAATGATCACGCGCCATGGCGGCGGTCAACAAGCCCACGTCATCGATGGTTCGCGCCATGGCGCCCTGTAGCTGGAACGGCCAGAACGGATAGATGCGGCGCTCAAACGGGGTCAAGCCGGGCGTCGGTTTCAGGCTCATCACACCGCAAAATGTCGCCGGCACCCGAAGCGAGCCCCCCGTGTCGCTGCCGGTCGCGATGGGCACCATGTTGCCAGCCAGCGCCGCCGCCGCGCCACCCGATGAGCCGCCACTGGTCCGGGCGTGGTCGAAGGGATTCACCGTCGGTCCGAAAACCGCGTTGGTGGTGTTGTTGCCGGCGCCGAATTCCGTTGTGTTGGTCTTGCCGTAGATCACAGCGCCTTCCTCACGAAGGAACTCAACGACAAGGTCATCGTGGTCTGGAATGTGGTTTTCGTAGATCAACGAACCGAATGTTGTCCGCATGCCCTTGGTCAGGCTCATGTCCTTAATGGCCAGCGGCAGGCCCGCAAGTAGGCCCAGGTCTTCACCAGCCATGATTTGAGCCTCAACGCGTTTGGCATCTGCCCGCGCCTCATCGACGCAGGTCACGGTGAATGCGTTGATCTCAGGGTCGGTGCGCTTAATCTGGTCGATGCACGCATCGAGCACTTCGAGAGGCGAAATTTTCTTAGTCGAAATCAACTGTCGCAAGGTCGTCGCTGATTGTTCAATGATATTCATGAATCCATCCAATTGGTGAATACCCGGATGCGTTCGGCATTGCCGGCTTGTTTCGTGAACGCGGTCGCGTATATTCCGAACCATGAGCAAGGACAACGTCAACCAGTTTATCGCGATTATGGAAGCCCCCGCTGAAATCGAGGCGGCGGGTTTTGATGACCCGTCCGCAGATCAGGTGATCGCGCATGCCGCCTCTCATAATCTGAGCTTCAGCGAGGCGGAACTGAAAAGCGTCATCAATACACGGATCTGCAACGCCGAAAGCCTGCCCCGGCCCTGGGGCTGGGCGTTGGCGCGAAACTTGGGCCTGGTGCGCAGTTAGCGCCGTTTCGCCCGATGGCCCGTCAAATAGGGCCTCAGAAATACTCGCCGCGGCTCAGGCCATCCCAGACCAGCTTGCCGCCGGATATGAATAACAACACATAGACGACCTGATAGAACAGCTCTTGCGAGAGATGCTTGTTCAACCGCCAGCCCAGCCAGACGCCGAGCGGCACCATGGGGGCCAAGACCAATGAGGTCGACAGGTTTTCCGTTGAGAACTGGCCGAGCCACAAATACGGCCAGATTTTCAGCTGGTTGACGATGAAGAAGAACATCACGTGGGTGCCGACGAACAAGCGCTTATCGAGGCGCTGCGGCAGCAAATAAAATTTCATCGGCCCGCCGCCGGCGTGAGCGACAAAACTGGTGAACCCCGAAAGTGCGCCGCAAAACGTGCCCAGCGCGCGGCTGCCGGGTGCCTGCGCCGAGGTCTGCTGGCGTTGGGTGAAATAGCTCATGGCGAAAATCAAAATGATGATGCCCAAGATGAGGCGGATGGCATTTTCATCGACGTACTTGTAGGTCAGCGCGCCGATGCCAATGCCGACAATGGCGCCCGGCACCATGACCGCGACGTTACCTCGGTGCCAGTGCTTGCGGTAGACCCAGATGTTGAACAGATCAATCAGACACAGAATCGGCAGCATGATCGCGGCAGCCGCCACCGGCGAGATGAAGATAGCCATCAGCGGCACAGATAATTGCCCAAGCCCGCCGCCGAGGCCGCTTTTGGAGATGCCGGTGGCGATGACGGCGGGTATGGCCACCGCATAAAACAAGGGCTCGAAGACGATCAATTCAGACATGGCGTGGGCTTGAAGTGGCGATCGCGCCGGGCGCTAGGCGGCTTGCGTACGCAGGTTTGAATCTTCGAACAATTGCAGGTTCGCGGCGATGTCATAGGGTTGTTCGAGCAGGCTTTCCGCATCCCATTCGCTGCGCCCGTGGCCGAAGAAATCGCCGCCGTAGACATGCAGCGCGCCGGTCAGGCGCGGGATCGGATTGGTCACCGAATGCACGACATCTCTACCCAACGGCGCACAATCGCCGACGCACATGGCTTCGGCGCCGGCGGCTTCGATGCGGCCGTCCGGGTCGCCCTTGACCTTGCGCCAGAAAATATTGTCTTCGCGGCCCGTGTAGATGCCGATCACCGCCCACATTTTATGATCGTGGGGCTTCAAGGTCATCATCGGTCCCCAAACCAAATTAAGGACGGTCAGGTCGTCGGATACGAACAACTTGTTGACGCCGGCGCGGGTCGGTTCGCCGAGGCCTTTCAGCACGGCCCCTGGATCGCTCACCGCGCGCTCGACTATTTCCTTGACCGCCACATGGCTGTCGTTCTCGGCGATGGCAGCTTTGCATTCCTCAACCAATTGGTCAGCGTCGAACATTTTTATATCTCCTTTGTGCGATCAACACTTGCAATTTACTGAATGTCTCGGCGGTTTCCAAGCCATGACCGCCGGGTTAGGTTGGCGGCGATTGAAATCGCCCTGGAAAACCGATCCATGAACGCAGCCAACCCCGTTCCCAACCTTGCCGTCGCCAATGTTTTTAAGCGCTTTGATCCAAGCAGCGATGCAATCCCGTTGATGCTTGATTCGCCGCACAGCGGCAATATTTATCCCGACGACTTCAATCATGCCTGCCCACGCACAAACATTCTGTGGGGCGAGGATGCATTCGTCGATGAACTGTTCGACCACGCGCCCGGTCATGCCGCCTATCTACTGGCCTGCCAATTTCCCAGAACCTATATCGACCCGAACAGGGCCTTGGTCGATCTGGATGCCAACATGATCGAAGGCGGTTGGCCGGACCCGATTGAGGTGACTGAGAAAACAGCGCGCGGTATCGGCCTGATCTGGCGCCGCGCCGATGACACGCATGAGTTCTATGACCGGCTGCTGAGTCAGGCCGAGGTGAGAAATCGCATCGACACCTATTGGCGGCCCTATCAGGCACAGATGGATTATATGGCCGATGGTATCTTCAAGCGCTGGGGCAAGCGCTGGCATATCAATTGCCATTCCATGTATTCGCCCGAATACGCCAAAGTCTTGAATAATCCTTATACGCCGTCGACCGATATCATTTTGGGTGACCGCGACGGCACCACGTCAGGGCCCGCGTTTACCAATGCCTTCGCCGAGGTGCTCCGGGGTGAGGGGCTCTCAGTGGCGCTGAATGATCAATTCAAAGGCGTCGAGCTGGTCCGTAAGTTCGGCGATCCGGCGAACGATTGCCACAGCGTGCAGATTGAGATCGACCGGGGCATCTACATGGATGAATGGGAAATCATCAAGAAACCGGGCTTCGACGCGCTGAAGGCGGCACTGGATAACGCGCTCGGCAAACTTGCCGACTATATCCGCGTTGAGATCGCTTGAACGCCGATTGTGACACGAGATCACAAATCTTGATCTTCATGGCGGCTTGATGGGAAATCCGGAAACCGCCAGTATTAAGATGTAAGCGATCAACCTGAGGACGCTACCGATGCCGCTTGATGCCATCGCTGCCCAACTGGATTTCTTCGTCCCTGACGGTACCAAGCCGCAGGTTTTGATGGCGGCAAACTATACCGGTGAGAACGAGCGCTCGGGGACCTTCCGCAATACTCCAGTCACCATCGCCGACGCCCGTGCTGCGGAACCGGCGCCTAAGTTGGAGCGTGAGGGCTTTGAATTGCTCACCCACACCAGCTACGTCGCCGACTTTTACGACGAGGCGATGATCAAAGCGATCCACTATCCGGAAATCATCTCATTGCTGAAGGCCTCCACCGGCGCCAGCCATGTCCATATCTTCGATCACACGCTGCGCGTTCAAGATGTTGATCTGCGCGATGCCAATGACACCCGTGGCCCGGTGCATATCGTGCACAACGATTACACGGAAAAATCCGGACCCCAGCGCATTGTCGATTTATTGGACGCCGAGACCGCGAAAATTTACCAAAGCGGCCGTTTCGCGTTGGTCAATGTCTGGCGCTCCATTGGCGCGTCGGCGGAACGCCTGCCGTTGGCCATCGCCGATGCCCGGACCATGGCACCAGACGACTTCATTGCCACCGATCTGGTTTACGAAGACCGCACCGGCGAGATCTACCAGATCGCCTACTCAGACGCCCAGCGCTGGTCCTACTTCGCCGATTTGACGCCCCATGAGGTTGTGCTGATCAAATGCTTCGACAGCGACACCGGTGGCCGGGCCCGCTACACGGCCCACGGGGCGTTTGATAACCCGGATGCCCCAGAAGGTACGCCGCCTCGTGAAAGTATTGAGGTGAGGACGCTTATTAGTTTTTCGTAAAAATTCGTAAACGCAGTCTCAAGCGCGATTGGGATGGTGCGGTTTGGCAATCGCGCGCTCTAAGCGGTATTTGAATTCAGTTACTAAAGAAAGTATCCCTCATCCGTCACTTGCAGGCCGCGCGATGGCCAACCCTGCCATCCCCATCGCGCTTGAGCTTGAAATCAACAATTGGATATTTAAATGTTCTACAAAACCACCGACCCCCACGGCCTCAAGTTCAACCCCTTAAAAGCGCTGATCTCACCTCGGCCCATTGGCTGGATTTCCACCGTCTCCACCGATGGCGTCGAAAACCTGGCGCCGTACTCATTTTTCAATGGCGTCTCGGACAGTCCGCCGATGGTCATGTTCTGCCCGTTTGGCACCCACGCCGAAGGCGGCGACAAGGATAGCTTGAAGAACGTCCACGAAACCGGCGAATTCGTCTGCAACATGGCGGACTGGAACCTGCGCGAAGAAATGAATGTCTCGGCCAGCTCGACGGCACGCAGTGTCGACGAGTTCGATCTAGCCGGCCTTGAGCGCGCACCGTCGGAACTGGTGAAGCCATCGCGGGTCAAGGATAGTCCGGCGCATTTCGAATGCCGCCACGTCCAAACCGTGACGCTGCCATCGACCAAGCCCGGCGGCGTCAACAGCCTGGTCATCGGCGAGGTTATCGGCATCCACATCGATGAGCGCATCATCAAAGACGGCCTCATCGACATGGCCGCCTACCGCCCCATCGCGCGATTGGGGTATTTCGACTACACGGTGGTCGACGAAGTGTTTACAATGCCAAGGCCGGGGAAAGCCGATCCGGATACGCCGCAGGTCATGGTGAAAACCTGAGCGGTCATGGTGGGGGAATTCGCTTCAAATGATTGAGGCTCAATGAATACGCTGAAATCCAAGGGGCAACGTGAGCGCCGGGCTGCGCCGCGATATTTCTGCGACCGGGGCTTTAATCGGATTGACCACTCCGCTTGATCGCTTTGACGTTTTTTCCACGGACGCCTTGTTTGTTGAACTCGAAATCGACGGCTTGCCCTGCTTGGGCGCGCGGGCTGAACGTCGCAGCGGCCAAGAGATCGCCGCCGAATTTGACCACGATACCGCCAGCGCTGAGGCTGTGCGGCGGTTTGTCGCTGAACAGAGCCGCAAATCCAGCGGCATCTGATCTATTCCGTTAAAATTTTAATTAGGTCATAATTAATCGCCCGAAGTGTGCGCGTCGTCACAGCGCAGAGCGCCCGATGGCCGTACTCTATGTATGAAACTGACAATCGTTTCATCATTGGGGGTGTGCTCTTCGTAGCACGGTGGGGTGCTCGGCACGGACCGCCGAGGATTACGTAAGAGATTTGGCTGCGCGAGTTGATGTTGCCCGGCGGAGCCCAGATGGAACCTTTCCTTACACCCGAGACGTCTCTCAATCTTGAAACTCTCAGATTCCTGATCGTCGACCGAAACCGCCATATGCGCCTTCTCGTCAAATCGATCCTGCATTCGTTCGGCGTACGCTTGGTCGAGGAAGCCGGCGACGGCAGCGACGGTTTGGCCGAAATGAAGCGCCAGACCATTGATTTTGTGATCACCGGACTGAAAATGGATCCCCTCGACGGATTGGATTTCACCCGCATCGTGCGGACCAGTTCCGACAGTGCCTCGCCCTACGTGCCGATCATCATGTTGACCGGGCGGACCGAGTTCAAAACCGTGACCATGGCTCGCGATGCCGGGGTCAACGAACTGCTGGCGAAGCCGGTCTCCGTGTACAGCCTCTATAAGCGGATTGCCGCATTGGCGTTGACGCCCCGCAAGTTCATCCGCACACCGACGTTCTTCGGCCCCGACCGCAGGCGCGCTGAGCGAAACTACAACTGCGCCGACCGCCGCAGTCTAGCCAGCGAGGCATTGGCTGCCGCCGATCATTTTAACCGCGACTTGCGCTTGTCGGTAGTCAGCTGAATTGTCCTGAATTCAGGCGGGTATAATGATTTCCAACGCATTCAGCCGTTAAATTTTGCCCGCGTCATACTCCGGCGCCGTCACCCGCTTCACGGCACACTTTGTGTAGGTCAACAAAATCAAGTAATCGCTCTTTAGGGTCTAACGATCAAGTTTCCGTCGGTTAGGTGGGGCTTTTTCGTGGTTGCATGGCATGGTGTGCTGGTCCCAGATAGAGCGACGATTCCCCATCATCAATCATCAGGTTTTCCATGCACCTTTCCGTCCTCGATCAATCCACCGCCGCCACGGGCCGCCCGGAAGACCAGGCGATCCGCGATACCATTGAGTTGGCCAAGTTGGCGGATGATTTGGGCTATCACCGGTTTTGGGTGTCCGAGCACCACAACCATCCGACCATCGTCGGCACCGCGCCGGAAGTCATCATGGCGGCCATCGGCCAGGCGACGGCGCGCATCCGCATCGGTTCGGCGGGGGTCATGCTGCCGCACTACGCGACGTATAAAGTCGCCGAGCAGTTCCGGGTGTTGGAAGCCATTGCGCCCGGGCGCATTGATTTGGGCGTCGGGCGGGCGCCGGGCTCGGACGGCAAGACGGCTTATGCGCTGAACCCCAATGGCCAGCATTTTTCTGAGCACTTTCCGGCCAATGTGCGCGATCTGGTGGCCTGGGTGTCGGGAGTGCCGTTGGTTGATGGGCACGCCTTCGGGGAATTGAAAGCGCACCCTTTCGGGCCCCACGCGCCGGAGGTCTGGATGCTGGGCACATCGGACTATGGCGCCCAGGTGGCGGCGCATTTGGGGCTGCCCTATTGTTTTGCCCATTTCATCACCGATGGGCGTGGCGTCGAGCGCGCCTTCCAATTGTACCGCGAAAACTATCAACCCTCTGGGCGATTCCCCGAGCCCATTGCCAATGTTTGTGTGTGGGCATTGGCGGCGGATACCGAGGCCGAGGCGGAGCGATTGTTTACGTCGCGCGCGCATTGGAAAGTATCGCGTGAGAAGGGCGACCTGCACGCCATTGATGCGCCGGCGGAGATAGCAAATGCCGTCTATACCGATGCCGATAAACTGCGTCTGAACCAGCTCCGTGAAACAGCTATTATCGGCACCGGCGAGCAGGTCATGGAACAACTCACGGATCTGGCCAAAGGCTACGGCATCGACGAGGTCGTGGTGCTGACCTGGACCCATGATCAAGCGGATCGGCGCCGGTCCTATGAGGTGTTGGCTGCATCGCGTTGAACCGTGCGGTTCCGTCTCAAGCGCGGGTGGGATGGTGCGGTTGGCGCCCGCGCGGCCCGCAAGCGACGTAGTGCTGAAAATTTCCAACTCCCGTCACTTAAAAAAGCGCGGGATTGCCAACCCGCACCATCCCAATCCCGCTAGAGACTGAAATCGATCAGGTGTTTATAATTTCATGCTACCATCCACCAACCCGGCGACGCTTGAATTCGATCCAGTCGTGAGATTGGTGAAAAGAAATGAGGAGGGCCAGATATGGCGTTGAAGGGGAAAGACAAGGGCAAGGACAGGGCCAGGGACAAGGACAAGGACAGGGAAGAGGAAGAACCCGAGCCCTTCGAAGTGGTGGCGTCCGAACTTGATGAGATGACCCACGCCGAGGTCCGGATGCTGTATCAGGAATCCACCGAGACCATGCGGTTTGTCAAAAACCATCAGTGGAAAACTGTCGGCGCGACCTTGATCACCTACCTGGGCATCATCTTTGTCGCTGGGTTTGTGAAGGCTGACGCCGATTTCGCCAACAAACTGATGGCAATCACCATATTGATGACCTGTGCGGTGATCTTCGTGCTCATCGTTTATCAATTCTGGATGCACAACGAAATGGCCAAGATCAACCGCATAGGTGCGGACATGTCGAATTTGTTCAGTGAGATCCGAGCGGTTAAGTCGACGCGCGAAGGCAATGTGCACCGCTATCTGTTGTTGGTGTTCATGTCGATCGTCGTGGTGCTCGGCGCTATTGTCGTCAACTTGGCGCTGGATCGAATCAGCGGTGCATAAATAGGAAATGCTCGTGCGCGCAGCGCCGATCGTGTCTCATGCCCCCATTTGCTTTCCATGTCTAGTCGCATACCCGCCGTCGATTTAATCTGTCCATGAAATTTTGAAGGAGCCTGAAATGTCCGATGATCTGAATGAATCCGAAGCCCATATTGCGCAAAAAGAACCCTACGCCGTCGAGGTCGAGGAGGGCCGGCGATACGTCTGGTGTGCGTGCGGGCATTCGCAGAACCAGCCCTATTGTGATGGCACCCACCGCTCGACCTCATTCCTGCCGCTGGTGTATGCCGCCGAGAAAACCGGCACGGTCTATTTCTGTGGCTGCAAGCAGACCAAGAACAGTCCGTTATGCGACGGGTCGCATAACGATTTGTAGACATAACGTGGCGCCGAAGGCGCCATTGTGTTTGATTTTCCGGTTCCTACCGTCTGCTGTGAATTTGGCGATACGTGACCGCATATGCCATCATCGTGACTGACTGAAGTCTGAATGTTGGTTCTCTGTAGAGAAGAGGAAAATTGAATTGCCGAAATTATTGACAACGATTTTGCCGTTCGCACTTATTGCCGTATTCATGACCGGGCCATTGCCGTCGGCCTATGCCGCCATGCCCAACACGCCGGAATGCGTAAAGGCATACAATACGTTGTCGAAGGGCGGTTCCGCACGAGACGCCCAAAAACTGGTCAAGCACGACTGCAAGGTCATGTACAATCAGAAATGGCTGTTGGGAAAAGGCAAGAATCACAAACTTTGTCCTCAGGCATGGGCCAAATTGGTGGAAAAGAAAATGATCCCGGCTGTACAGGAACTGGTCAGCCGGAATTGTGCCGTTATGTACAAACGGGGATGGCGCAAACCCTGATTGGCGGCGTGCTGAATTCTCGATGATCCTTCGCGCGATGCTGGGCATTGCCGGGGTGGATTATGGCGAGAATTCAAAATGTACACCAATTGGGGAAGCGAGGGTTCATCGCTTATAAAAGTAATTAATGGACGGCCCTTATGCCGCTGGTGCGGATTTCCTATACCGAAGGCAAACCGGCGGGGGCGGCGAAAGCGCTTTCAATAGCCGTCCAGGATGCGTTGATGGCGTGTTTTGACGTGGTGGCGGATGATTGCTTCCAAGTGATCACGGCGCATCCGGCGGGGCTGGAAAATGGCCCCGGTTTGGTTGGGCCGGAACAATTCCTAGGGATCGATCACACGGCCGATCTGGTGATCGTCCAAATCACCTGCGCCGATGGCCGCACGCTGGACCAGAAAAAGGCGCTCTATGCGGCGATCGCGGTGAACATCGCGGCGACGACGGATATTCGTGCCGACGACGTGATCATTAATCTGGTAGAGAGCCCACGTGAAAACTGGTCGTTCGGTAACGGCGTCTAGTGTTTTGTGCTATACTGGGCGAAAGGCTGGAGGATCAATTCGATGCTCGCCGCACTGCTCGTTGGATTTGCGCTGCTCGTACTGCTCGCCGGCTACGCGATGACCTTCATGCGTGATGAGGTGCGCGCCGCCGCCAGTTTGCTGACGCTTTGAGCCGTCGCATTTCCGGCATTAGTCATGATGCTGCACGTTCTTAGCTGAGCGCCCGTGTGGGTTCATTCGGCCGCCGTTTTTTCAGCCCCGCCATTCTTGAAGGTTTCCATCAGGCTTTCATGACGGCTCACAGCTGTTGCCATATTCGCCTCTTTGACGTGCCCGAAACCACGTATGGACATTGGTAGGCGGGCGATGTCGGTGGCGATTTCATGATTGGCGTCGCTGAGGCCTGTCATCAAGGTTTCCAACGTGGTGATATATTCGGCGATCAGGCGGCGCTCGGCGCGGCGTTCTTCGGATCGCCCGAAGATATCGAATGCCGTGCCGCGCAGGCCCTTGAGCCCGGCCAGCAGCCGGAACGCGGTGAATACCCAGGGGCCGTATTCGGTTTTGCGCAGCCGCCCGGTGCCGGGGTCGCGCTCGGCTAATAGGGGCGGCGCCAGATGGAAGCGCAGCTTGGCGCCGGCGTCGAATTGGTCGCGAAGTTTGGCTTCGAAGCGTCCGTCGGTATAGAGCCGGGCAACCTCATACTCATCCTTGTAAGCCATAAGTTTATAGAGCGCTTTCGCTGCCACCTCGGTGAGGTCCGTGCGACCTGGGGTTTTCTCTGATTCTGTGTCGCCGATACGTCCGATCAGATCGGTATAACGTTTCGCATAAGCTGCGTTTTGATAGGCAGTCAAATCAGCGGCGCGGCGTGCGATGAAGGCATCCAGGCTATCATCGGTTTCCGCCGCTGCCGGCTGGTCAGCTGTGTCGCGGCTCAATATCGCTTCGACGGCCGCCCGGTCATGCGCCGCGCGCCGGCCCCAGAGGAAGGCGCGCTTGTTGAAGTCGGGCGCGACTCCATTGAGATCAATGGCGGCGTGAATGGCGTCTTCTGGTAAGGGCAGCAGGCCCTTCTGGAAGGCGTATCCGACAAGGAAAAAGTTGGCGCCGATGGTGTCGCCCATAAGACCTTTGGCAAGCGTTGTCGCTTCGACGAACTCAAGGGCGCCTTCGGTGTCGCCGCCATGATCGCCAACCGCCCGGCCAATGGCTTTTTGCAGGCGGTGTTCGGGGAAGTTCAAATCGGGATCGCGGGTGAAATCGGCGGTCATCGCCTGGTGACCGTTGACCACGGCTTTTGTCCGTCCCGCTTGCAACTTCGATAAGGTCTCATAGCTGCCGGCGACGACCATGTCGCAGCCCAACAACACATCACCGCCGCCGGCGGCGAGGCGCACGGCGTGCAGTTTTTCCGGATCGTCGCAAATCTTCACGTGGCTGTAGACGGCGCCATTTTTTTGCGCCAGGCCGGCGACATCAAGGACGGTGACACCTTTGTTTGCCATGTGGGCAGCCATGGCCAGCAAGGCCGAAACGGTGACAACACCGGTGCCGCCGACGCCGGCAATAACAATGCCATAGGGCTCAGCTGCACTGGCCGGCACAGGATCGGGAAGGGCGGGGAAGGGGATCTCGGCATTTCCGGGCGCGACGCTGTCGGGCTTGCGGGGCTCGGCGTCATGCACCGTGACGAAGCTTGGGCAGAAGCCGTCGACGCAGGTGTAGTCCTTGTTACACGACGATTGGTCGATGGCGCGCTTGCGCCCCAATTCGGTTTCCACCGGGGTAATCGACACACAGTTCGACGCCGTGCCGCAATCACCGCAGCCTTCACAAACCAATTCATTAATGAAGGCGCGTTTTTGCGGGTTTGGGAAGGTGCCGCGTTTGCGCCGCCGGCGTTTTTCCGCGGCGCATGTCTGGTCATAAACAATCACCGAGACGCCGGTGCGTTCGCGGAAATCACGCTGAATGGCATCTAAGTCCTTGCGGTGATGCCGGGTTATGCCGCCGGCCCATTGGGTGTTCAAGGGATATTTGTCAGGCTCATCCGAGACCAGCGCGATGTGTTCGACGCCTTCGGCCGCCACCTGGCGGGTGACCATCGCCGGGTCCAGGGGGCCGTCCATGGTCTGGCCGCCGGTCATCGCGACGGCATCGTTGTAGAGGATTTTGTAGGTGATGTTGACGCCTGAGGCGACGGCGGCACGGATCGCCAGAATGCCGCTGTGGAAATAGGTGCCGTCGCCGATGTTGGTGAAGATGTGTTCTCGATCCGTGAACGGCGCCTGACCGATCCAGTTGGCGCCCTCCGCACCCATGTGGGTGAAGGTCTCGGTCTCGCGGTCCATCCAGATAACCATGTAGTGGCACCCGATCCCGGCGGCGGCCTTTGAGCCTTCCGGAATTTTGGTCGACGAGTTGTGCGGACAGCCGGAACAGAAATACGGGATGCGGGTGATGTCGGTGTCGAGTTTTTCGAGGTCGGCCTCTTTTTCGTCGAGAAAGCGGAGCCGGGCATCAATACTTTTCGACGGCCCGTAGTTCTTTAGTCGCTTGGCGATGACGCGCGCAATTCGGGCCGGTGTCAGTTCACCGGCCGACGGCAAAATCCATTCGCCTCCGTCATCAAACTTGCCGATCACCCGGGGCCGGACGTCGGCGCGCCAATTGTACAGCTGTTCCTTGACCTGGTTTTCGATGACCGCACGTTTTTCCTCAATGACCAATACCTCGTCCAAGCCTTCGCAGAAGTTGCGGACGATTTCTTTTTCCAGTGGCCACGGCATGCCGATCTTCAATAACCTAAATCCCAACCGGTCGGCTTCCGCCGCGTCGATGCCCAAATCAGTGAGCGCCTGCATGGTGTCGAGGTAGGATTTTCCCGTCGAAATAATGCCGAAGCGCGGCTGGCGGCTGTCCATGGTGACGCGGTTCAGACCATTGGCTCGGGCGAACGCCAGGGCGGCGTAAACTTTGTGTTTGTGGAGCCGCATCTCGGCGTCCATGGGCTGATCGGGCCATCGGATATGAAGCCCGCCCGGCGGCATCTCAAAATCTGTCGGCGTAACAATCTGAATTCGACTAGGATCAACCAGGACGGATGCTGAGCTGTCGATATTGTCGGTGATGCATTTCATTCCGACCCAGCAGGCCGAATAGCGCGACATGGCCCAACCCAAAATGCCGTAATCTAAGACCTCTTGCGTGTCGGCGGGATGTAACAGCGGGATTTGCGCGTCAATGATCGCGTGTTCCGATTGGCTGGGGACGGTGGACGATTTACATGCCGGGTCATCACCGGCGAGCGCCAGGACGCCGCCGTGTTTTGACGTGCCGGCCAAATTGGCGTGGCGGAATACGTCGCCGGAACGGTCGACACCAGGGCCCTTGCCGTACCACATGCCAAACACGCCGTCGTAATTGGCGCTTTGGGCGTCCAGATTGACCTGCTGGGCGCCCCAGATGGCGGTCGCGGCGAGGTCTTCGTTGACGGCGGGGTGAAATTTGACGTGGTGTTCCGACAAATGGCGGGCGGCGACACCAAATTCCCGGTCCATGCCGCCCAGTGGCGATCCCCGGTAGCCGGTTACGTAGCCCGCCGTGTTGAGGCCTGCCGCCAGATCACGCCGGCGTTGCATCAGCGTCAGGCGGACCAGTGCTTGCGTGCCGTTCAGGAAAATACGGCCTTCATCGAGGCTGAATTTGTCATCGAGACTTACTTTGCGCAATGCCATGAGCGTTTTGCGTCCTCCCTATTTGAGAATGTAGTACGCCCGGCCATGCCCGACAATCGGCGGCACCGCCCGGCGTTGAATTTCGCAACGATCATGCGGATTGAACCGGACGAACGCCTTGTTGGGCAGCTCATGACAATGTCGGCGGCAATAAAGTTGCCGACACGGCGTGGGGGAAATAAATTTTCAGTAACACAATAGTTATAATTTTTATATATATAAAAATAAATATAATAGGCCATAGATAAATCGACCCCGGTAACCGGGTGAGGAAGGGAAGCTTAACGGCGGGAGTCCTAATGAGCCAGCAAAGTCAGATCGATACAGTTGAGAATTCAAGTGGTTGGATTGTCCTCAAAGCCCAATCTAAACAGGGGGCTAAACAGGGGGGCAACCGGGAGCCCAATCTATCATCCGACACATCAATTAACGGCTTTGAAGATGGCCGATGGGATACGCCGTGTAGTGTGTGCTTGGCCCATGGTGCGACGGCGATCTCAGCGGATAGCGAAACCCGCTACCTCGACAAGGGTATTCGCGCCTTGCGGGCTGAAATCAGTGGTCTCGGGCTTTTTGTACCTTTTGCGTCTTGCGAAGGCCACGCCGGCGCGGCGCGCACACATATTGAAGTTCCGCGCATTTGGTTTCATTGCCATTCCGAGAAGCAGCTGCATTTACTTGGTGAAATCCTCAATGCGTTGAAGGTGTGCGGCAATCTGGCCAACAAATGGCACGTGGTGGAAGTTGCCCCCGAACGCGGGTGGCATTGGGGATCGGGCACGGTCTATGTCATCGAGCCGGTGGTTCTGTCTGTTCCGGCGACGTTGCAATCGTACCGCCGGGATGCGGCTTCACTGGCCAGGCATTTGGGCACGGCGTTCATGCGTCATGCCGGGCGGCTGTTGACTGTGTCTTGAGGGATGCATTTTCTGGCGTGAGCAGGTATAGGGTATCGGCGATCAACTCGGGAGACCCGCATGCCCGTTCTTGTTACCGGCGCCGCCGGCTTTATTGGCTTTCATCTGATCAAGACGCTCTTGGCGGCCGGACACGACGTGATTGGCGTCGACAACATCAATGACTATTACGATCCGACGCTGAAACAAGCTCGCCTTGAGCAGTTGTCCGCCAATGCGCGGTTCAAATTTCACAAGATCGATATTTCCGACCGACCCGCCGTTGAGGTGCTGGCCGCCGAATACCGCGATATCACCGGTATCGTGCATTTGGCGTCGCAGGCCGGCGTGCGCTACTCGTTGGTCAATCCCTATGCCTATACGCAAGCCAACGTGGAGGGCCACTTGGTGCTATTGGAAGCCGCGCGGCGGATGAAGAACCTTGAGCATTTCGTCTACGCCTCATCGTCATCCGTCTACGGCGCCAACACAAAATTGCCATTTGCAGTCACCGACCGGACCGACAACCCGGTGTCGCTGTACGGCGCGACGAAAAAAACCATGGAAGTGATGAGCGAGTCCTATTCGCGCATGTGGGGGATGCCGTTGACGGGGCTGAGGTTTTTCACCGTCTACGGCCCTTGGGGCCGACCCGACATGGCGGCGTTTATCTTCATGCGGAAGATTTTGGCCGGTGAGCCGATCCCGGTTTTCAATAACGGCGACATGCAGCGCGACTTCACCTATGTCGATGATATCGTCGCCGGCGTCGCCGCATGTCTGGCCAAACCGCCCGTGGCGACGAATGCCGAGCCGGCGCACAAGATTTACAATATCGGTAACAACAATTCCGAGCCCCTGATGCGGTTCATTGGCATTCTTGAACAAGAATTGGGCCGCAAGGCGGAAATGGACCTTCTGCCCATGCAACCGGGCGACGTTCAGGCCACCTACGCCGACATTGACGCGACGCGCCGTGACTTCGGCTTTGAGCCGACGACACCTATTGATGTCGGTTTGCCCAGGCTCGTTGTCTGGTATCGTGACTATTACGGCGTCTGAGGCGCCGCCATGACACCCCCCACATCCAAGACCCGGGTGCCGCTCGGCGACGTCATCTGGCTATTGGTGCTGGGGATCGTCTGGGGATCATCCTTCGCCGCCATCAAGGTTTCCGTTGCCACCATGCCGCCGATGACATTGGTTGCCGTCCGCGTCGTCATTGCCGCCGCCGTGCTGGCCACCGTCATGATTATCAAAGGCGGGCGGCTGCCCAGGGATGCGACAAGCTGGAAAATGGGATTTGCCCTGGGAACCATCGGTCTCGGATTGCCGTTCTTCCTGATTGGATGGGGTGAGGAACGGGTCGATAGTTCTCTGGCGGCAATCTTGATGGCGGTCATGCCATTGTCGACGATCCTGCTGGCGCATGTTTTTACCACCGGCGACCGATTGACGGGACGCAAGATGATTGGCATCGCGATCGGATTTGCCGGCGTGCTTATTCTTGTCGGGCCGGAAGCCATGCGGGGGCTTGGTGGTGCCATCTGGCATCAGTTGGCAGTCGCGGGCGGCGCCGTCTGTTACGCGGTGAACGCCGTGGTGACTCGCAACCTGCCGCAAATTGATGCGAGCGGCGCGCCGGGCACCCAGATGATGGGGCGTGCTGCCATGGTGATGATTTGCGGGGCAATTATTGCGGTCCCGTTGGCGGCCATTGTTGATGGGCCGTTGGCGATGCAGGGCGCAAGCCGCGAAGCCTGGCTATCGGCGCTGTATCTTGGCGTCTTACCCACCGGTCTTGCGACGTTGATATATTTTCATCTGATCGAATCACAAGGCGCGTCGTTCTTTTCCTTCGTCAACTACCTGAACCCGGTTTTCGGCGTGATTTGGGGGGCGTTACTGTTGGCGGAGGTCATCAGCTTCCAGGCACTCGTAGCGCTCGGTGCCATTCTTCTTGGCATCGGCATCGCCAATTGGCGCGGGCGCAGCGGCTAAGCGCGCTTCAATCCCAACAATTTCGCCAGTTCTCTCTCCGGCTTGATGATGTCGGCCAGGGTGACGCCGTCGAGGACATCGAGGAACGCCGCGAGTGCATTGTCGATGGCGGAACTCAGGACGCAGGCCGATGAAATCTGGCACTGATTGGTGGTGCCATCGAAACATTCGACGACATTGAGATCCTCTTCGGTCAGGCGGACAACCTCGCCGACGCTGACGGTCTGCGGCGGCCGCGCCAGTTTTAATCCGCCGCCTCGCCCGCGCACCGTGTCGATCAACCCCTCGCGGCCCAGTTGGTGGACAATTTTCATCAGATGGTTCTTTGAAATTTGATAGCGCTCGGCGATTTCCGGGATGGTGCAGCTCCGACCCTTGTTAATACCCAGATAGATCAGTGTCCTGAGCGCGTAATCGGTGTAACGGGTGAGGTGCATGGGAGGCCTCTTGGGGCGGATACAAATAAATCGATTAAAGATGTATTTTATATGTTTATTTGATACAAGGTGCTTATTAAGATGTAAATATAATACATCTTTAAATATCAACCAGCGGACACTGATCCATGACACGCACACACAATGAAATTACCGAAGCCAACATCGAAGACCTAGTTCACACGTTTTACGCCAAGGTCCGCGCGGACGACCTGATCGGGCCGATCTTCGTTGAGACCATTGGCGATGACTGGGCGCCACACCTCGCCACCATGGTGAATTTCTGGTCATCGGTGATGTTGACCTCAGGGGCCTATAAGGGAAATCCGATGATCAAGCATCGTCAACTGGTTGGTCTGAAAGCCGAGTACTTTCCGCGCTGGCTGGCCTTATTCGAAGAAACTGCCGGTGAACTGTTCGTGCCGGAACTGGCCGCCAGCTTCGTCCAAAAAGCCCGCCGTATCGCCGAAAGCCTGAAAGCCCACGCCCTCCCGGAAACTCATTCACCGGAGACCCTTGATATGACACCCAGGACTGAAATTCCATCTGAGCCCGTTCACCACATCCCCGCTGATCTTTCCGACCGTATCGCCTGCGGTTTTGTCAAAGTGTTGCGGTTCTTCGCCGACGCTTTTTTCGCCAAGCGCTACGGCCACCGCGCCATCGTTTTGGAAACTGTCGCTGCTGTGCCGGGCATGGTCGGCGGCATGCTGCAACACCTACGCGCGCCGCGCCGGATGCAAGATGAGCGGGGTTGGATCAAGACTCTTTTGGATGAGGCCGAGAACGAACGCATGCACCTGATGACGTTCATTGAAATTGCCAAGCCGACGACCCTCGAGCGATTGGTGGTGTTGATTGTCCAGGCGGGGTTCTTCAACGCCTTCTTTCTGCTGTACCTCATAGCACCGAAAACCGCGCACCGCGTGGTTGGCTACTTCGAGGAGGAAGCGGTCCGCAGCTATACCTCTTACTTGGCGGAAATCGATGGCGGGCGACACGAAAACGTCGCCGCGCCGCAGATCGCCATCGACTATTGGAATATGGCCCCCGATGCCCGATTACGCGAGGTGGTTTTGGCGGTGCGCGCGGACGAAGCCGAACACCGTGACATCAACCATGGGTTCGCCGATACACTGGCACATGAAGCTACATCGCTCTGCCCGATCAAACGCAACCACCAGCGTCGGACCGCCGGGGCCTGAGTTGAATAAAGAACATGGCCATGAAACAACTCCCGAGCAGCGTTAAGGTTTACAGTCAAACGCCGGAAATGACGGAAGCGAGCGTCCCACCCTCGCTTCTGTCTTCGCACACCACGAAAGCCGGCACCTGGGGACGGATCGTCGTCATTGAAGGCTGGCTCAATTATTTCATCGATGGTGATGATGCAGTCTATGAGCTGTCGCCGGGCATCCCTGGCATCGTGGAACCGGAAATTGGCCATCGGATCGACCCTCACAGCCCGGTGACTTTCATGGTTGAATTTCTACGTTGATTTTCGACGTCGCGCGGCCGAACGGCCAATCCTCGAAAAATTTTTGCTGCCAAGAGGGCCATTCGTGCATAAATAAGCGTTGATGCTTGGTAATGTGCATGTCAGTTCGGTTCGCGTCCCACTGGAAGATGTTTGGGACAGCAGTTGTCGTCATCTTTATGAATATTGGAACCAGTGTCGTGGCGACAATTTCGCGCCGACTTGGACGGCGTTTGAGTTAAGCGATCTGCCGCCCGATTGTATCCGGTATAGCCATGTCGTTGATCTCCATCAGACACCCTTTGATATTACTTTCCGGTTTTGGGGAACGGAGCTGACGGACGTTTTGTTTTATGATCGGACTGGCGAATCATTGTTATCGACGAACATGGGATATCTCGAAGACTCCCGACGCCGCTACGTCATGGCCGATTATCTCGAGATGCTCGAATCTCAGCAACCGGCGCCGTTTCTATGGGATGCTTCCGCGACGCGTGAACACACGGGAAAGTTAGTCGTGCCCAGTTTGCGCGTGCCAATCTCCAACAACGGTCTGAACGTTACTCAGGTTGCGACACATTTTGATTTCACCGACAAGCGCGATACCTGGGAAAATTTGTTTCAAGTTCATCAGCGGGCTTCGGTTAAGTGACCAGTCAAATTTTCTGATCGATACATCACAATTTGGAATTTCCCCACACCGGCGAATGCTGTTATGGGTGTCGCGGTAACCAAGGCAGCGAAAGGTGCGGCCCATGTTCGATGGATTTGAAACCAAGCGGATCACCACGACGGGCGCTGACATTCATTTAAAAGCCGCCGGCGCGGGGCCGCCGGTCTTGTTGTTGCATGGCTATCCGCAAACCCACATCTGCTGGCAATTTGTGGCACCCATCCTGGCCGAAAAGTTCACGCTCGTCGTGCCGGATCTGCGCGGCTATGGCGACAGCGCCGGGCCAGCGCCGGACTCTGAGCATCACGGGTATTCAAAACGCGCGATGGCTGTCGATATGGTCGAAGTGATGACGGCGTTAGGCCATGAGACGTTTTCAACTGTCGGACACGACCGGGGGGCCAGGGTGATGCACCGCTTGGTGATGGACCATCCGGACCGTGTCACCAAGATGGTCTCTCTGGATGTCGTGCCGACGTTGGATATGTGGGAAGGCACGGACAAGAAACGCGCCCTCGGTGCCTTTCATTGGTTCTTCCTGGCACAGCCGGCACCGTTACCGGAGAAAATGATCGGCGCCGACCCTGGTTATTTCGCCGAATGGCTGATGCGTAGTTGGGCCGCCGACGGGTTTGAATTCGACGCCGCTGCCATGGCCGAATACAAACGTTGTTTTGCCAACCCAGACGTTATTCAAGCGACTTGTGAGGATTACCGCGCCGGCGCGGGCATCGATGTCGAACACGACCTAGCCGACCGCGAGGCGGGGCGCCGGATCACCTGTCCGGTGCTATTCCTGTGGGGAGCGATCCGCGGTTTCGGCGGGCCGCAGGGGGGCAGCGCGCCGCTGGATGTGTGGCGCCGATGGGCCGATAACGTGTCCGGCGGGCCGGTCGCGTGCGGGCATTTTCTGCCTGAAGAAAAGCCGGACCATGTTACGGCTGAATTAATGAAGTTTCTCAGCGATTGAGGGCAAGTATTTCGCGCATGACAAACTTGGAATTGGCATTAGTCTACGCGGCGTCAAATGTGATGGTTGGTTAGAAAATGTCGGTCAACGACGGCGTAAAAAAAGTTCTCTTTCATATCGTATTTCTGCAGATCAAAGTTCTTCAGAAGCTGTTCGATTGTGTCGGCATCAAACACTACATAAAAGGTGATTTCTTCGAAGCTCTCCTTACCGAGACGACGCGCGTCGATGTCGGTGATCAACACCTTCGATTTCATACACCCAACAAAACGGCGAAGTATAGGGCCCGTCTTCTTCATTCAAAGGAACCGGAAACCATTGATTGGATTAGATCTTTCGGTGCCGATTCGATTTTCTGGGATGTTGGCGCGAACGTTGGCATGTATTCTTTGTTTGCGGCGAAAGTGATCGAAAATATCAAAGTGATTGCAATTGAACCGTCAATTGAGAGTGTCTACCTGCTCAATCGCAATATTGCTGAGAATGGGCTGCATGATCAGGTGTGCTGCTATCCGTTCGCCTTGTCATTCGAGCGCGGCGTCAATCTGTTCAAGCATCAACGCATCGACTTCGGCGGTTCGATGAATGTATTTGGTGTTGATTTCGCACACGATGGAAAACCAGCCGCCTTCGAACATCAATATCAGGTTTTTGGATTCAAGGCTGATGATCTCGAAGAATGCTTTGGCATCCCCCAGCCAAATTATTTAAAAATCGATGTTGATGGCATTGAACACTTGGTTGCCCGTGGTGCGAAAAACATCCTTTCCAGCTCCAAATTGAAGTCTATTTTAATCGAGTTGAATCTCGACTTTCTTGAACAGAAGAAAGAAGTTTTCGACATACTTGAGCAGTGCGGGTTCGTGCTGTCATCGACCCATCCGCCGGACGTCGCCGCCGACAGCCCGTTCGCAAATACCTACAATCATATATTCAAGCGTGTTTAGCTCAGTTCGGAACTGGAACTTGGATATTCACAGCCCAGGCTTTATTTCGGATTCGGACGAGGATGGCACTTAGGTGAGCGCCGTCGTCTTATCTGATCGAGCCAAGGGAATTTTGTTTTTCCTGGCCGCCTGGGCGGTCATTCCGGTGATGGATGCCTGCGCCAAGGCACTCGGCAATATGAATTATCCCTCATTAATGATCACTTGGGGCCGGTTTGCGTTCAGTTTTGTCTTGTTGCTGCCGTTGTTGATGGGGCGCCGGCGCAATGCATTTTCCTTGCCGCCCGATAAGGGCACACAGACATTGCGGGCACTTTGCCTGGTCCTGGCGACCACCGGGTTTTACATGGGGCTTCGGACACTTCCCCTCGCCGATGCCTTGGCGATTTATCTGATCTATCCGTTCATTGTGAACGCCTTGTCGCCCATGGTGTTGGGCGAGATGCCAGGCTTTCGCCGATGGGCGGCCATTGCGGTTGGGTTTATGGGCTCCTTGTTGGTCATTCGCCCTGGGTTCGACGGCGTGCCGCTGGGTACCGTGTTTATCCTCGGCGCGGCGGTCGCTTTCGCCGGATACAATTTGCTGACGCGGCGCATCGCCGGGCGGGGGGACCCTTGGCAGACCCTGGTTTTTCAGGCGGGAGTTGGTGCAGCGCTCACCAGTCTGGTCCTGCCGTTTACTTGGCGGGGCCCGGAACTGGACGGCTTGGTGTTGTTTGTCAGCATGGGCGTAGCCGCGACGGCGGGGCACTATTTGCTGATCCGCGCCTATGATTATGCGCCGGCGCCCGTGCTGGCGCCGTTCGGTTACTTCGAAATCATCTCAGCGGTGGCGCTGGGTTACTTTGTCTTCGGCGATTTCCCCGACGCCCTGACCTGGGCCGGGGTCGCGGTTATTGTTTCCAGTGGTGTCTACATCGGCTTTCGTGAGCGCGCGTCCGCGGACGATGCGTTGTAATCAATCCCGCCATGTGGGATTTTTCTTGTCGGCAAATTCTAAATCGACCCGCCGCATAGCGCGGGCACCCATGGGAGGACCCACGCATGGCGCAAATCAACATTCAATTTACGCTGTTTTCGGCGTTTTATTCGCCGCTGATCTCAACGATGTCCGGCGGCTTTCTGAAAGACGAAGGCCTGGACGCGGAATGGTCCATTTCGCCGCCGGGAAAATCTGCCATTGTCGCCCTTGAGGAAGGCACGGCGCATGTCGTGCAATCCGCCCTGAGCCAGGGCTTTGGCCCCCTATCCCAAGGCGAGACGCCGAGCTGCGTGCATTTCGCGCAGATCAACGAAATGGACGGCTTTTTCCTGACCGCGCGCGAGCCTGACCCTGACTTCACCTGGGACAAGCTGGAAGGTGCCGACGCGGTGTTGTTCGGTGGCGGGCAGCCCCTGGCGATGTTCAAGTACGCATGTCACAAGGCCGGTATCGATTACGATAAAATCAACGCCATCAATCCGGGCGGCGCGGCGGCCATTGACGAAGCGTTCCGTGCCGGCCAGGGCCAGTATGTGCAGCAACAGGGCCCATTCCCCCAGCAATTGGAAAAAGACGGCGTCGGCCATGTTGTCGCCCAAGTCGGCCTGCCCATCGGGCCCTGCGGATTCTCCAGTCTGGCGGCGACCCGTGACTGGCTGGACACCGATATGGCGAAAGCCTTCATGCGGGCCTATGCAAAGACCCGTGCTTATATGAACGATGCACCGGCGGCCGAGATCGCGGCGGCGGAAAAATCCTATTTCCCCGATATCGCCGAAGACGTCCTGGCCGATTGTATCGGCACCTATCAAAAACTCGGCTGCTGGACCCGGCACACGGACATCACCGAAGAGGCCTACCAAGCGACCTTGGACATCTTTGAATACAACGGCACGCTCAATGAGCGCTACACCTACGACCAAATTTGCGTAAAGCCGCCATCGGCGGACTGATCCGGACTGGCTATTAAATTCGCAAGACGAATGGAGTGATTTAAAGTCGGCTGTAATGGCGTCCATGCAGAAACGGACGTCGGGACCAAATCATATCTCAAAGAGCATTCACGAGGGCTCGGACACAATCATGTTGACATACGAGGTCACCGATCCCAGGTTTTAATCATGATCCGCATATTGTTATCCGTCGTGATGGTTGTTGTCCTCCTCGGCCCGTTTGCGAGCGGGCACGCTTTTGGTCACGCGGGTGTTGAAGCGGACGGACATGCTTCCCATTCTCATAGTTCGTCCGCTCATCAAAAATGTGAGCGGTCATGCGATGACGAGAAATCGCGACCATGTTGCCATGATGCGGTCGTGCATTGTGTCACCTTCGGCGTCGGCATGAGCTCCGACGACGTTGTTTTTCGTGTCGGGATGACGAAAGCATGGAGTTCTCAGGCCAATAGCGTATTCGGTGGCCTTTTCTCCGAAGCGGCAACCCCACCTCCTCGTATCTAACATCGACTACCCACAACAGTTGAATACCTGCACCTAGAAAGGTGTGTGTTCTGTGTCGACGTCCAGATAATTTATCGAGGTTTCAATGAACAATAATTCCCTAGTCCGTCCCTTTGCGGCGTTGGTTCTCGCCCTAGGTCTCGTTATTTCCGCAACGCCGGTGTCGGCGGATGCCAAGAAGCATGGTCATGGCGGCGGGCACGCCAACATGAAGAAGATCGGCATGGCTGGTGACGCAGCGAAAGTCACCCGGACAATCAAGGTTGTGATGCATGACAATTACTATGAGCCTGAAAACATCTCCGTGAAAGAAGGTGAAACGGTTCGGTTTCTCATTCGCAATGCTGGTGAGTTCGTCCACGAATTCAACATCGCGACGGGGCCCATGCATGTCACCCATCAACCGGAGATGATGATGATGGTCGAACATGGCGTTCTCGAGCCCGACAAAATCAACTGGGAAGCGGCAAAGGCCATGCAGAAATCCATGGGCCACGGCATGCACAACGAGCCCAACAGCAAACTGCTGGAACCCGGAAAATCCGGCGAGATCATTTGGACTTTTCCCAAACACGCCGATCTTGAATTCGCTTGCAATATTCCTGGGCACTACGACTCGGGAATGGTCGGCAAGGTCAAGCTGACGCATTGATCACCAGGCGGGCAATGGCTCGTCTTGTTCTCAGTATAAAATTTCAAAGGATAATGCATATGTCCTATGTCCATACACTGCGCGCGGGCGTTCTCGGCCTGAGTGTTGCCGGGTTCGCCACAACACAGGCCGAGGCTGGCACGTACAATCTCACCGTGGACCGTGTGACCATTGATACCGGCAAATTCACACGCTCTGGAATTGGTTACAACGGTGCGTCGCCTGGTCCCGTCTTGCGCTTCAAGGAAGGTGAAGACGTCACCATAAATGTCACCAACAATCTCGCGGAATCGACGTCGGTGCACTGGCACGGATTGATTTTGCACTATCAGCAAGATGGCGTGCCGGGGATCAGCTATGACGGCATCAAAGCCGGTGATACCTTCACCTACAAATTCCCTATCATCCAAAGCGGCACCTACTGGTTTCACAGCCACACCGAGTTCCAAGAACCCGACGGGGCTTACGGCGCCATCGTCATCAAGCCGAAAAAGCGCGAACCCTTCCGGTTTCACCGCGAGTATGTCGTGCAGCTCACGGATGCCCATCCCCACGCCGGCAGCCGGATAATGCGTAATCTGAAAATGATGCCCGACTATTACAACCGCCAACAGCGGACCATCGCAGATTTCTTCAAGGATGCGGAAAAAATGGGCTTCGACGCGGCCATGCGCGACCGGCTTGATTGGGGTGAAATGCGGATGATGCCGAATGATATTGAAGACCTGCAAGGCTTCACGCCACTAATCAATGGTAAGTCGACAGCGCAGAATTGGACCGGCATGTTCAAACCGGGCGAGCGGGTCCGCCTCAGATTTATCAACTCGTCGGCGATGACCTATTTCGATATCCGCATTCCCGGCATGAAAATGACCGTTGTTCAAGCTGACGGAAATAATGTTCAGCCGGTCACGGTTGATGAATTCAGGATCGCTGTGGCCGAAACCTATGACGTCCTTATCCGCCCGAAAAAGGAAAAGGCTTATTCGATCTTTGCCGAATCGGTCGGGCGCACGGCTTCCGTCCGCGCTACCCTCGCACCGACCAAGGGACTGACCGCCGAGACGCCTAAGATGCGGACGCCACCGCTTCTGACCATGGCAGATATGGGGATGGCGCACGGCGCCCACGCCGGTATGGATCACGGCGCCATGGGGCAAAGCGGCGACAAAGCGGGCATGCATAAAATGCCTGATGGCAAGATGATGCCCGGCATGAAACATGGCACAGGCGCCATGAAGTCACACAAAATCCCCGATGGCACGGTGATGTCCGGGGCCGCACACGCCAGCATGGACCATAGCGCACATGGCAAGATGGGCATGAAAGCCGGTGATAAATTTTATGCCGCGGGCAGCGGGCTCATGCCATCTGCGGCGAACGGTGGCAAGTTTCTTTCTTATTCCGAGCTCAGGGCCATGCGGCCGCTTTACAAGGACCGCGAAGCCACCCGCGAAATCGAACTTCGCCTTACCGGCAACATGGAGCGCTATATTTGGTCCATCAACGGCGTCAAGTTCTCCAAGGCCGAGCCTATACGGTTGAAATACGGCGAAAGGGTCCGGTTTAAATTCGTCAATGAGACGATGATGACCCACCCCATGCATCTTCACGGCATGTGGTCGATCCTGGATACAGGTAAGGGCAAGTGGGACCCGGTCAAACATGTCGTCAGTGTCTCGCCCGGCACCACGGCTTACATGGAAACGGAAGTCGATGCGCCCGGCCAATGGGCGTTCCATTGCCATCTTTCCTACCACGCTGACAGCGGTATGTTCCGCAAAGTCATTGTCGAGGGCGGGCCCAAGGCGAAAGAGGCCTCATTGCAACCTGGGAAGGGAGGCTGAGCCATGAGATCAATCTATATCGGCCTTATGGCTTTCGCCGTGACGATACTCGCGGCGTCGCCGCTGTTCGCCGAACAGCTCATATGGGGTATCCAAGCCGAACAACTTGAATACCGAATTGGTAATGACACCGATGTCATGGCTTGGGACGTCGATGCTCTGGTTGGCACCGATGAACTTAAGCTGGTGTTTCGCAGCGAGGGCGAGTTCGAAACCAACGGCGATACTTTGGAGGCCATGGAAAACCAATTGCGTCTACAGGCGCCAATCTCAACGTTTTTCGATGCCGTCGGCGGGGTTCGCGTCGATACCCCCGAGGGCCCGGATCGCGTATATGGCGTTGTTGGCGTTCATGGTCTCGCGCCGCAATGGTTTGAGATCGATGCCGACCTGTTCGTGTCGGACCGCCCATCATTCCGATTTGAGGCAGAGTATGAAGCGCTCATAACCAACAGGCTCATTCTCACGCCGAGCATTGAGTTTAATTTGCCGTTCACTGACGATCTGGCTATCGAGCAAGGCGCTTGGGGCCCGAAGTTGGAAGTCGGCGCGCGGTTGAGCTACGACTTGGTTGATCGAGCCATTTCCCCCTACATCGGCATTCATTATGAGCGGGTATTTGGTGAAACCGAGGACATCGCGACGTCTGAAGGAAAGGATGCCGATGCACTGTTTCTGACCATTGGCACGAAGTTGTTTTTTTAGATGCGTGAGTGCCAGGGGCGGCGTTGGTTTGCCGGCCCCTGGGGCACGGATGAAAGGAACAAGACGATGAAGAGTATATCAAAACGTTTAAGCGTTATGGGCGCGGCTCTTGGTTTGGCCGGTATACTGGTTCTGACCGCACCGGCCATCGGCGGATCGAAAGCCATTTATGACGATCCAATTGAACCTCAGCCGACGCCAAAGTTAAACCTGGGGAAGATGAACTATGACGCCTTCTGTGCATCGTGCCATGGAAAAACGGCAGGTGGTACGGACAAGGGACCGACATTCATCAGCCGCATCTATCATCCGGGACACCATGGTGACGGGGCCTTTTATCTCGCGGCGAAACGCGGCGCCCTTGCCCATCACTGGCCGTTCGGCAATATGAAACCTATTGCTGGAATTACAGACCAACAAATTGCGTCGATTGTTGCCTATGTGCGGGCGGTGCAGAAAGCGAATGGGCTATTTTGATTGTGCGCGGCTGGTCCGCTAAGAGACAGTCTCGGACATCGATTAGGTGACTTGCATAGGCTGGATCAGGGTTGATAAGCCGATGTCATCTGCTCCGGCACTCTATTGGCTCGGAATATTAATCTAGGTCTTTCTTGATTGTCGTTTCTCTTCTTTTGATCTGCGGAGTCCCGATGCGTCTGGGGCCGCCTAGCGTTTTGGTGTCAGGCGCACGGTCATGGCCAATGCGGCGAATCCGATGACGGTGGCGCCGGCTGCCATGCTGATCACCAAGTCATAGCCACCAATACCCCAGATGATGCTGGCCAGCGAGGGTGCCAGGGCGAACGATCCCATGGACGGAATGGCTAGGAATCCGGCGATGATACCGAATTGCCGCCGGCCCAGCAGCCGGGCGATCAAGACCGGCCTGAGGATGCCAAATACGCCGTAGCCGGCCCCTTGCAATACGACAAAAACCACAAGGAACATGAGCTCGTGGCGGAGGGCTAAAAGTGCCATCCCGGCCACGCCGACGACACCGAAACTGATCATCGCCACGGTCCCGGGCTCCAGACTGTCTTCCGTCGATAGCATGGCAAGCCGTCCCAAAACCTGCATCGGGCCGAGCATTGCGGCCGCCATAACGGCGACGTCTTGATGCACGCCGCGCTCGCCCAGAAGCGTCAATAGATGGGCCAACAAGGCGCCGTGATTGAACGCGATCATCGCGAAAGCCAAACCCAAGAGCCAAAACCTGGCGGAAAACGCCGTTGATATTCGACGCCCGGTGTTGCGTGCCGGCGGTTCCGGCGGCGCGTGGTCTTCTGTTTCGGCCTGGGTGACGGCGTAATAATTTAAGGGGACGGCAATGAAGGCGATGAGCCCCGCAAATACCAGTGTCACGCCGCGCCAACCGATCACGTCAATCAGCGCGTGGGCGCTGGGGAACGCAATAGTGCCGGCAAACCCGCCCAGTAGGGTCACCAGTGTAATGGCTTGGCGCGACCGGGTTCCCATGTAGCGCGTCAGGATGGCAAAGCAGGGTTCGTAAAGTGTGCCGGCCATGGCCAAGCCCAAAAGCGCCCACACCGCATAGAATTG
>JABJBP010000031.1 GCA_018665815.1 Rhodospirillaceae bacterium | reverse complement strand
CCGTACCAAAATGGTCCTTGATAGCGCTGGCCATGTGATTGACCGCAAAGACCAACCGATGAATTCCATGTTCACGAAGCTGGCGGACGATTGTCTCCAAGACCGGACGGCCGCCAACGGAAATCAACGGTTTTGGCTTGTCGTCAGTCAAAGGCCGCAACCGGGATCCTAGGCCGCCAACCAGAAGTACCGCCATGTTGGGCTTCCCTGCGGTGCGGTGCTCAATTAATTCACCCATAGTGACCAGCCCGACCACATGACGGTTGTCGTCGACGACGGGCAACTGATGAATATTTTTCGATTGCATCAGCAAGATTTGATCGGCCCTGGCCATGTCCGCCAAAATTGTGGACGGCGCGGGATGCATGATCTCACTCACCGGCCGCTCGGCGGCAATGTCGTTGAGTATGCCGCGGCGCACGTCGCCATCGGTAACCGTGCCGACGAGCCGGTTGTCTTCATCAACGACCAAGGCGATCTGCCGCCGCCCTTTGCCCATAATGACCAATGCGTCGCGGATCGGTGCCGATGGCGGCACCAGCGTTTCGGTCCATGGGGGCAAAGGCTTTTTCATGCTGGTCGGATCAGCCCGCCGAGGCGACGAGGGCGTCGATAATGAGGTCCTGTTCGTCCTGGGTCAGGGAGGTCGAATTCGGGAGGGGCAGAATCCGCTTCCAGATTTCATTGCTGTGGGTCTGCGCGGTTGCCGGCGCGTCGGCATAAGGCGGTTGCAGATGCATCGGTTTCCAGAACAATTTTGCGTCGAAACCAGCGGCAATGAGCACTTTGCGGGCGCTGGCGGCCAGTTGTTCGGTGTCGCAAATTGCACCGGAAATCCAGCATGCGCTTTCGGCCCATGGTGGCGCCGGGAATGCGGCGAGGCCGGGAATTCTGGCGAGCCGCGTGTCATAATTTTCGCGAATGCGCCGTTTGGCCGCGACCAGACCGTCGAAGCGTTCCATCTGAGCACAACCCACAGCAGCCTGAAGATTGGTCATTCGATAGTTAAAGCCAACCTGGTCGTGGGTGTAATCGGGCCCGACCCGCGCCGTTGTCGTAAGATGGCGAATACGGTCCAGGAGCGCCTGATCATGGCCGGCGATGGCGCCGCCGCCGCCCGCGGTCACGGTTTTATTGCCATTGAAAGAGAATACCGAGAGATCGGCCCCCAGGTCGCCGACGGCGCGGCCTTTGTATGTCGCGCCGGCGGCAGCGGCGGCGTCAGCGACCACCGGCAGCGAAAATGCTTTCGCCGTTTCGATGATTGGATTCATGTCCGCTGGCAGGCCGAACGCGTACACCGGCATGATCGCGGCAACACGTTGGCGGCTGGCCCGGTGGATGAGACGGCCGTCTTGAAGTTCGGTTTCGGCTTCTAGGGATTCTTTCAGCAGATTGACATCAAGGGTCCATGAGTCTGGGTCGATATCAAAAAGCCATGGTTTGGCGCCGCAATGCGAAATCGCATTGGCGCTGGCGATGAACGTGTAAGCGGGTAGGATGACAAGATCGCCGGGCCCCACGCCGACGGCGTTTAAAGCCGCGTGCAGGCCGGTCGTGCCGGAAGATACGGCCACTGCTGCGGCCGCCCCCACGGCGTCACCGACCATGTCTTCGAACCGATCGACGAACGGACCGACCGAAGAGACGAAATTACTCTCCACGCATTCTTGCAGATAGCGCGCTTCATTGCCGGAGAGATCGGGTATGGCGAGGGGGATCATTTAAACTGTAGCCAGCTTGTCAAACGGCGAACATATCCGATTTATACAATGAACGATTTGCCGGGTCCCGGAACCACTCAGCGGTCTCCGCGATGGCGTTGCCGAAACCATCAGGGCCGGCGTAATCGGGGGCCCAGCGCAGCAGCTCCCTGGCCTTCTCATTGGCGCCGCAAAGCCGGTCCACTTCGCTATCCGGTGGCCGGATACGTTGGGGGTCTGTTTCAATGGAAATTGTTGCATCCAATGTTTTCGCGATGAGCGAGACAGTATCGCCAATGGAGATTTCGAAATTCGTGCTCAGATTTATCACTTCGCCTTCGATGCCGTCGGCGGTGATCGCTGCGGCGAATCCCCTGACCATGTCCGCGACATAATTGAAATCGCGCGTTGGTTCCAGCGCGCCCAGCTTGATCACCGACTGGTCATCGAGAATTTGGGTGATAACGGTGGGGATCACGGCGCGTGTTGATTGGCGTGGACCAAAAGTATTGAAAGGGCGGATGACGGTAACGGGTGTCTTGAACGACCGGTAATAGGACAACGCCAGTTGATCGGCGCCAATCTTGCTTGCGGCATAAGGAGATTGCGCCTGCAGGGGATGGCTCTCGTCAATGGGTACGTACTGGGCGGAACCGTAAACTTCGCTCGTTGAGGTTTGAATCAGCCGGGCGGTTTCATGGCTGCGCACGGCTTCCAATATGTTGAGTGTGCCATGGATATTTGTATCAACGTAGGATGCCGCCGCACGGTAGGAGTAAGGTATCCCGATCAGCGCCGCGAGGTTGAAAACGGTATCGCGCCCCTCGACGGCGCCGTGGACTGAGCCGGGGTCGCGGACGTCGCCCATCAATACCTCAAGCCCATCACGGACGTCAGCGCCGCAGTGATCCAGCCAACCCCAGGTATTGAAGGCGTTGTAGTGCACCAGCGCCCGGACCTGGTGGCCCGAACGCACAAGGAATTCGCTCAGATGGGAGCCGATAAATCCATCGGCGCCGGTGACCAGAATTTTCTTTGGTGTCGGGATGGGAAACTCTCGTTTTGAAAATTCAACAGGAAAAAATTTTCCACGCTACCGCACTCAGGGTGAAAAGCATCACCGTGAGTTTGGCGGGCTAGGTGTTTCCGGCCACGCCGGCGGGAAACTGAAAGGCGTCTACGCGCAGGCGGCGACGTACTCCTGCGGCAGGCCAACTTTGGATTCCCGGCCTAAAATATTGAGTAAAATGATCACTCGTTCACGTCCGTCTATGCATTCGAACAAGCCCGTGTGATCAAGCAATGGGCCATCTGTCACCCGTACCGAATCGCCACAGCGGAACCTTTTTGCATCGAATAAATTGACGACGCCATCGCCGGTTTCGCGCGCCCTAATTTCGTCAATGACTTGCGGCGGCATGGGCATGGGTGTGTCGCCATTACAAATCAAATGAGTGATGCCGATTGTCGAATGGACGGCCCGCCAACGTTCCGCCGACAGGTCCATGCGGATAAAAAGATATCGCGGGAACAAAGGGCGGCGGACCTTTTCGACACGCCGGGCATGGCGCCGCGTCGCCGAAACCTTCGGCAGGTACGCTTCGAAGCCCTGGCGGTGCAGATTGAACATCGCCTTGTCTTCGCCACCGGGTTGGGTGTAGGCGACATACCAATTTTTCATTTGGCCCTCGCGGATTTTTTACGCGGCGGCGCGTTGAGCTCAAGAAGATCGGGAATGAGCAATCTCTCCAGCGGAATTTTAGTCAGCAGGTGTTCGTAGGCAGATTGCGGATTGGTCAAGTCTGTCAGAATGAAGGCATCTATGTTTTCTAATTTTTTTGGCTCATCGACGACGGGAAGTTCAGCAAAAGTATTGGCATCGGTCTGGTCGTCGATCACACCGACCACGTCGATTTGGTAGTCACGGGCGTAGAGGGTCAGAACTTCCGCCAAATCGCTGGCGCCGCAGAGGCCGATGCGCTGCCATCGATTGGCCACGCAGGTTTCCAGAATTTTCTGATAATCGCGCTGCGCCTGGCGGAAAAGACTGAGCGATTGGGCCAGGAATTCGCCAGTCAGGCGGCTTTTTTCGGCAAACCCCTTGGGCGTCAAGTAATAGGCATAGCGCTTGGCGGGCGCTTGGCGAACTTTGATCAGTCCTTTCTTCACGCAGCGTTTGAAGTACGTGTTGACCAATCCCAACGCGATTCCCAACTCATGGGCGGCGGAACGTTGGGTTAAATCCGCATCCTCGCCGATCGCCTTTAAAAGCCCCAGTGTGATCTCGGCTTCACCCTGAACCGGTGATTGATTGTTACTCAACTTGGAACCCAGTGCGGTTTCGATGCGAAGAAGTGTTAATTGCGTTCAATAAATGAACAATATAGCGTTCAATATTTGAACGTCAACGCAAAATGCCATTGATTCCAAATGATTTTTTGACCAGTTCAGCAAACCAATCGCCAGCTAAGTTTGCGATTTTTCCCATTCGAATGCTGATCTGATGATCGCTTCTAGATCATCATTGCGGGGCTTCCAGCCAAACAGTGCCTTCAGGCGGCTGCCATCAGCGACTAATTGAGCGGCATCACCGGCGCGGCGCGGCGCAATGGACGTGGGAACGGGTTTGCCGCAGGCGCGCCCGACTGCGTCAACGACCTCGCGAACGGAATAACCGTGTCCATACCCGCAATTGAGCATTTGGCTATCGCCGCCGCGAAGCAAATGTCGCAGGGCCAATACATGAGCATCGGCAAGATCGCTGACGTGGATGTAGTCACGAATGCAGGTGCCATCGGGCGTCGGGTAATCGTCGCCGTATATATTGAGTGTATTTTGTTGGTCTAAAATAACCTCAAGCGCGGCCTTGATGAGATGGGTTGTGACCTGCGAATATTGACCGCTTCGCCCCTTGCCGTCGGCCCCGGCAACATTGAAATAACGCAACGCGACATAACGCATATCGCAGGATGCGGCGGCCTTGCGAAGCATCCATTCGGTCATCAATTTCGACGTGCCGTAAGGCGTGATCGGCACTAACGGCGTATCTTCGTTAGCAGGAATTATCTGGGGCTCGCCGTAAACGGCGGCGGATGACGAAAAAATAAAATGTGAAACCCGGGCGGCCAAGCAGCCTGTAATGAAACTTTGACTGACAACGGTATTGCGTTGGTAGTAAGCCGTCGGTTCGCGAATCGAATCAGCGTTGACGATGTCGCCGGCGAAATGCATCACCGAACGGCAATCATTGCCTATTAAGACCCGCTTGATCAGATCAGCATCACCGGCGGAACCTTCAATAAAATCGGCCTTTTCGGGGATCAGGTCCTGCCGCCCTTTGGACAAATCATCAACTACGATCACCGACCATCCAGCGTCCAACAGCGCTAGCGCAACGTGACTGCCGACATAGCCGGCGCCGCCGGTTATCAGGATCGGTCCGTGCGGCGCGTCAGACGGTATCAACGGCTCGCCTCAAGCAAATTGTATTGAAAGCGGGCCGGAGTAAACGACGGACCCGCAGAACTGTCAATATTTCCCACTGCCGGTTCCGAACAACTCAAATCGCACCATGGAAAACCGGCAGCAAGATCAAGCTCTGACGATACCGGATAGCCCATTCGTGGTTGGTGGGATCGGCATAGACCTCAGGGGGCAAATCCGGCCATGTCCCTGCCGGAAACCCTGCATCGATCAGTACGCGGTAGGCGTTCGCCGCTTGTTTTGGACTTGGCGCTTGTAAGACCAGCCGATAGGGCGCGAATCCGCCATCGCCATCCGAATTGAAGACCGTTCTGAGAGGGAGTTTCATTTGCGTCACGCGCGCGCAAATCATTTGAGCGTTGCGCCGACGGGCCTCGTCGATTTGCCCTAACCGAGGTCTGACTTTCATTAACATTCGCCCGGCTGATGCCGACATCATTGGAGTGGCCGGGAGCGGCAGCAAAGGTGGGTCGGCGGTGAATTCGGGCGCTTGCCGGCGATTTCGCGATCTCAGCAAGCTCATCGGTAATAATTTCTGAACTGCCCGCTTGAGCATCCATGAACCGGCGCCCGGTGCCCGCCCGGACGGTGCCGGGAAGGCGCCAGCTTGGCGCTCCATCAATACCGCACCATCTGGAATCGGCAGCGTTTTGTGCGGACAAAACAAGGATATATCCGCCTCTCCACACATGCCCGGCAGGGGCCGCAGGACATGGGCGGCGTCCTCAAACAGCAAAGCCTCATGTGAATCGCAAAATTGGCGCGCCCGGGCCATATCCATGGGCCGCCCGAAATAATGTACGGCTAAAAAAATATCGGGCTGTTCTTCCTTTGCCATCGCATCGCAACGTTGCCAATCAGGCACCAGATCTTCACCAATTGGATAAAAAACCAGCTTGGCGCCGACTTCTCTGAGCGCCACGGTCGATTGATTGCAGAAGTAGTCGGGGATCCAGAATTTAAGTGGTGATGCGGTCTTTGACTGTGCCAATTGCTTGGCGACCGCCGCCAAGACCCAGGAGCCGCGGGAATACCATATTGCGGCGTTGTCTTGACCGCGCCAGGATTTCGACAACGCGTCCTCGTCGGGCGGCAGGCTCAGCACTGCAGCGATCAAATCCGTCCATTCAGGTAACGGTATGTGCGTCGTCATTGGGCCTTGCGAATGAGGAACGGTTCGAAAGTATCGCGATATTCCCCCACGGTGTCCAACTCCGGGGCGTACGATGTCCTATGAGAATGATCCATGAGATAAATATTTCATTCGGTAACGGCGCTGTTTTTTTCATTAGCGGTGGAGATACAAATGGCCGTGATCACCAAGTAGGAAACCTGCCACCAGGCGGACCAGTAGGAAAAATTGAACAAACCAGATGCCCAATACCCGCCATAGGCGGCGATGGCCGCAAGGGTAACCGGCGAACCGGATCGGCGGTAAAGCCTGCATAGACAATAGAAACCGTAGATCACAGCCAGAAAAAACGGAACGAAGCCAATCAATCCGGTCTCGGCCAGGATTTCGATGGCCCAATTGTGCGGATGAGAGGGAATGATCGGCGTGTCGTTGGTCGCCGGAATCAGTGTATCGGCGCCGGGAATGAAATTCACCGTGTTGATGCCGATGCCGATGAAAGGGTGTTCCGTGAAGACATTAAATACGAAACCCCAAATCGCCTGGCGTTCGAAATCGAGCAGCCACAAAGGTAGGGGGTATTCACCGGCGTGATCGGGCACATATCGGGTCAGCTTCAACCAGACGATAATACCGGCGATGATCACGATCAGCGCCAGTGCATAGGGCAATGCACGGCGAAGGGAAAATCGATACACCATCGCCGTCACGACCGTCAGGCCGGCGCCCATGAAGCCGGCCATAGCGGCGCGATTGTAAATCAAATAGAGCGCCACAATTGCCGCCACTGATCCGAAGAGCGCCAACATACGCCAGTGGCGGCTTTCGATATATACGCAAAAAATCAGGAAGGGCACGAGCAGAGGGAAAAGCGCGGCGAACGGCTTTAAATCAGAAATCAGCTCCGTCGATAACCAGCCACGAAGATGAAAGATCCAGAAAAATCCGGGATGAATTAAAATGGCGGCCAAGGTGATGATCAGCGCGCCCGCCATGGCTATCAGCATTGCCCGCCGGCAGCGAACCGCCAACTGGGGCTCATGGGCCAGGCCTGACCAGATGAATATTGCCGCCACCACGAACAGTAACGATCTGGCGGCGCCCTCCAAAGATCGCAACGGTTCGACCGAATTGAAAAGGTTCGGGAGCCAGGCGAAGAATGTCACAATGAGGAGGCCGAAAAGCGTCGTCTTCACAGACGTCGTGAAATCCTGCCAGCGGCTGCCGCGGGTATTCGCGAAAATCAGGCAAATCAGCGCAAGTATGAGTGAAATACCCAGCACCGCGCGGCCGACAACGACCATGGGCAAAGCGATACCTACCAGGACGGCAAACAGATTGGCGAAAGTGTTCGGCGGCGCGTTCATCGGCAGCGGGGCATGCTCTTCGTGCGTGGGCGCGTCAATCTTCGTGGGCAGTTGCGGCCATGGGGTTACATGGGGTCAATCGTATTAACGCATATGTAACGGCAATAAATCCGATGCGCAAAGTATAATCATCGTGATCCGCCGCCGCCGTCAGCGTTGGTTGATTTCCCCGCCGTGTTCGATCATTCTAGCCGGCCTCTCAAGTCGGGCCTCGAACCATGTCTCTACCCAGCCAAAACGATGTAAAAATCGCGGTCATCGGTCTCGGTTACGTCGGCCTGCCGCTGAGCCGTGCATTGTCGATGCATTATCCACTAGTTGGGCTCGATATCGATGCCGCGCGGGTCAATGAACTTCAGCAAGGTATTGACCGGACGGGTGAAATGTCCAGCGCGCGGCTTCGCGATGCCGCCACCCATTATTCCGATGACGCCGAAGATCTGGGGTCATGCAATGTCTTTATCATTACCGTGCCGACGCCGGTTGATGACAACAATCAACCCGATTTGACGGCGGTCAAAGCGGCTTGCCGAACGCTCGCCCCGGCTCTTGGGGTTGGTAACGTCGTGGTTCTCGAGAGCACGGTATTCCCTGGTGTTACGGAAGATGTCTGCGGCCCCGAACTGGCTGCGGGCTCTGGCCTAACGCCCGGGAATGATTTTTTTCTGGGCTTCTCACCGGAACGCATCAATCCCGGTGATAAGGAGCACACGGTTTCGAAGATCACCAAAGTGGTTGCCGGGCAGACGCCGGAGGTTACGGATTTCCTCGCCCAGATCTATGGCGCGATGACCGAAGGAAATGTTTTTAAGGCGAAGAATATTCGGACCGCCGAGGCCGCAAAGGTCATTGAAAACGCACAACGCGATATCAATATCGCGTTCGCCAATGAGGTGGCGATGATCTTCAACCATATGGGTCTGAATTCCGCCGATGTTTTTGCCGCCGCGAATACAAAATGGAATTTCATTGATTTCAAGCCAGGATTGGTCGGCGGGCATTGTATCGGCGTTGACCCTTACTATCTTGCGCATGCCGCCAGAGAGATGGGCCATGAGCCTGAAGTGATTTTGGCCGGGCGGCGTATCAACGACGGCATGGCGACATTCGCGGCCAATCGCATATCGCGGGAACTCGAACAGCTTTCCGGCGGTAATTCACCTCGCCGTGTTTTGGTTCTAGGCCTGACCTTTAAGGAGAACGTTCCCGACCTCAGAAACTCGAAAGCCGCTGATCTCATTGCGGCCTTGGAGGAATTGGGCCATACCGTCGATGTTCATGATGAAATGGCGGACCCGGCGCGGGCAAGCCGCGAGTACGGCATCGATCTATTGAATGAACTGCCCGGCCACGAAGATTATGACTGTGTTGTTGGCGCGGTCAGCCATGCCGGGTATTGCGCATTCGATGACGAACGTCTGGCCGGTTTGCTGCGTCCCGGTGGTGTGGTTGCGGATATCAAGGGAATCTGGCGCCATATTGACCTGGGCAAGGATTACCGCCGCTGGGAGCTCTGAACACTAGGCCCGTGCTTCACGGCTGATCCGCCATTTGACCATGGTCCGGGGCGCCTGATGGATACCGGAAACGACGATTTGCTCGGTCTTTTGGCGGCCACTCTCGGCGCAATACACACTTTCTTCCAATGATAATTTTCCACCCTCGGCATGAAACCGCCAACCTTGGCCCGATGCCAATCGCAGCAACACCGTATTACCTGCCGTCGTCAGCGAAGCGTCCACATCAGGATGAAGATGGAAACGAAGCGTGTAGGGAGGATTGCTCAATTCGCGGCTTGGCGGTTTGGCGCCGCTTTCAATAGCGTCCTCGCCACGTACATCATTGCCGTCGGCAGATAAATACAGGCTGCGCCAATGGATCAAGCCAAAAACGTCCAGATACCCGTCGTGCGAGGACTCGACCAGAATATTGCGCTCCAACTCACGACGGCGGGTCTGAATATTTTGCGGCCGGCGCTGTCCGAACCCGCCACCGGGCTCAAGATCGGAGGAATGCGTATTGCCGATCGTTAGCGTTGAATGTGCGGCGGTCGCACGGAGCGCATCGCAGAGCATGGGCTCGCGCAGAGAGCCGGTACCGCAATTGACGATCAGGCGCTGTTTCCCAATGCTCATTTCGAACGACAAAGTGCCCGCGTGGCCGCATGCGTAGGAGGTTCCATCGACGGGCGTGCCGGCGTCCACAATGAGCGCGGTCCGCTGTGCGCTCAGGCGATGGAACCCGGTATGCGGCGCGCTTGCCGCGGCGCGGCTTCGGCTACCCGAAAGTTCCAGCACCCGATCAATAAATTTGGGTGTGCGGCGCCGGCTGCCATTAAAAAGTGCCAACCCATGATCACCATGGCGGTATGCCCGCAGCATTGGCGTCATTCGGTCGATGGCGCCTTGAATATCTTGCGGT
>JABJBP010000030.1 GCA_018665815.1 Rhodospirillaceae bacterium | reverse complement strand
TCTTCGTCAAGCGACGGCATCGCCGCCTTAACTTCGGCCATATGCCCGCCTGAATCGATCGCGAACGTGCGCTTGGTTTTGCGCTCAACCGCCACCATCTTCGAGCGGCCATGCGAGAAACTCTGGCGCACTGATCCCGAACCGACGGTTTTCTTCAGCTCCAGCTTTCCGGGCCGCGCCAAGCTAAGCTTCGAGCCTTTGTTTTTTTCCGTAGTCTCGGTCATTTAACGCGTTCCAATCTTTCGCCCATTCGTCTCATACACTTACGCAATTCGTGCTACTTGTCTTAAACCTTCACGCCGCTAGTCGAAGCGGTCTCATGCCTGCTAATCGCTGTAATTCGCGGCTTAGCTTGTTAGCCATGCCGCCGGATGCCACCAAGGCATGAACAATTCGTTCGCGGCCCACGGCTTGGCCCAGTTCATCGCCCGTCAAGGCGTCCGAGACTGGCATGTCTGATGCCACCGACTTGAACTTATCGCGTCCACCTTTGGCGCCGTCAGACGCCGCCAAAAGCATCCCGCCGGAGTCACGCTCAAGCCGTCTGCGCACTTCGTCGTGGCCGGCTGTGAACAGGCCCGCCCGGCGCGCCAATTGGAGCAATTCAACACACCGGCGCGCAAGCAGTGCTTCAACCCGTTCGGCAAGATCCGTATCGACACGGACATTGCACCGAGCGCGTTTGGCAAACAGGTTCTTTGCACAAGCTGTATGTATCATATCGCGTTCAGCGCTCAACCATAATCCCCGCCCCGGCAGCTTCGCTTCCAGGTCGGGTACAATATTTCCATCCGGGCCGATCACAAATCGCACCATGTCTTCCTTTGGTTTCCTTACACCGCTGGCGATGCAGGTTCTAAAGCCTTGCTCGTCGGTTTCGGGCGCCGTCTCTTGGTTACGCCGCATCGACGGTCTCCGCTTCCGTTACGTTTTTTCCGCCGACTCTTCCGCGTCCGCGTCCGCAGCGGACTCAGTCGCGGCGGCCCCAGCTTCTTCGACAGCTTCTTCATTGACACCTTCGGCAGTTTCTTCGTCTTCAAACCAATGCGCGCGGGCCGCCATGATAATAGTATTCGCCGCGTCCAAAGTCAGCCCTTCGGCAGGCACCAGTTCCAATAGCTCGTCACCGGCCAGATCGGCCAGGTCGTCGCGAGTCTTGATTGCATTTTCACCAAGTATAACCAACATACTCGCTGTCACGCCCGTGACGTTGGCCAAATCGTCAGCGACGCCCAATTCAACGCGACGGCGATTGAACTCTTCATCGCGGGCTTCCAGGAATGTCCGCCCGCGAACCCTCAGTTCCTCGGCAACATCTTCATCGAAGCCTTCGATCACCAAAAGGTCGTCGATCGGCACAAAGGCCACTTCCTCGACCGATGAGAAACCTTCGGTGACCAACAAGTGAGCAATCACGTCGTCGACATCGAGGGCTTCGGCAAACATCGCCGAACGGTCCGTGAATTCCTTCTGCCGGCGTTCTGATTCCTCGGCCTCAGTCAGGATATCAATATCCCAACCGGACAATTGCGAGGCCAAGCGCACATTCTGCCCACGCCGGCCAATAGCGAGACTGAGTTGATCGTCGGGAACGACGACCTCAATTTTGTTTTTGTCCTCATCCAAAACAACTTTGGCAACCTCGGCCGGCGCCAGGCCGTTGACGATGAAGGTCGCCGGGTCATCGGACCATTGGATGATATCGATTTTTTCGCCCTGCAGTTCACCGACGACCGCTTGGACGCGAGAACCGCGCATACCGATACACGGCCCAACCGGATCGATGCTCGCATCATGAGACAGCACGGCGATCTTGGCGCGCGAACCTGGGTCGCGGGCAACCGACTTGATCTCAATAACGCCATCGTAAATTTCTGGCACTTCCTGGGAAAACAGCATCCCCATAAATTGCGGATGTGTCCTCGACAGAAAAATTTGCGGCCCGCGGGTTTCCTCGCGGACATCGACAATATAGGCGCGCACCCGGTCACCGTTGTTGAAGTGCTCGCGGGGGATACATTCATCACGCCGCAGCATTGCTTCGGCGCGGCCCAAATCAACGATCACGTTGCCGTATTCGATACGCTTGACCAGGCCATTGACGATTTCGCCAACCCTGTCCTTGTATTCGCCATATTGACGCGTGCGTTCGGCTTCGCGGACTTTCTGAACGATAACCTGTTTCGCAGTCTGCGCGGCGATCCGGCCAAAATCGATGGGCGGCAGCGGATCAACCAGGAATTCACCGGGCTCGGCGTCTTCTTTTTTGCCGCGCGCCGATTCCAAATCCATCTGCGTGAGCTCATTTTCAATCAGCTCGGCCGATTCCATGACCTCGATGTAGCGGGCCAAGGATATAGCGCCCGAAACGCGGTCAATATGCGCGCGAATGTCATGCTCATGGCCGTATTTGGAACGGCCAGCTTTTTGAATGGCCTGCTCCATGGCTTCCAACACTTCATCGCGTTCGATTCCCTTGTCGCGAGCGACGGTCTCCGCGACTTGCAGAAGCTCGGGGCGCGAATTAAAGGCTTCGGTGTTTGCTGCAGCTTCGTTCATCTCATTCGTGTCCTTGTGGCTTGTCCTTGTGGCCAGTCCTTACGCCGGGGCCAAGTGCTTAATCCTGAGTTTGTTGCGCCGCCACCAGATCGTCCGTGACCAGCAGTTTGGCGCGTTGAATTTCGGGATAGGGAATATCCATATCCGCCCCTTCAACAGAAATTGTTACAGTTTCCCCCTCGACTCCGCCGAGACGGCCGCGAAACCGCTTGCGCCCATCAACGGCCTCAAGGGTTTCAATCCGCGCTTCAAATCCGGCGAAGCGCTCGAAATCATGCAATTTCACCAAAGGCCGATCTAGCCCCGGCGAGCTAACCTCAAGGGTATAGGCGTCAGAGATCGGGTCATCGACGTCCAGCAGCGCCGACACGGCGCGACTGATGGTCGCGCAATGATCGACGGTCATCTCGCTGCCTTTGATGGGTTCGGCCATGATTTGTAGGCGCGGATTATGCTTTCCAGACAGCTGGACGCGAACAATCTCGAAACCGAGGTCATTGACCGTCGGCGCGATGATGTCCTCAATCCGCTTTTCCAATTGCAATACCGTTCTCCGTCACCATGCGCCTTGCCGCCACAGTTAAATCTTGGCGCGCTCAGGCTGATCACCGCCACCTCTGGCCGGGAATTCAGGGACCGTGTTCGGATAACAAAAAAGGCGGGCCGATGGCCCACCTCATCAATTCCGTCCCATTGGCAGAGTCAACGAGTACGCATCTAATCTGCAATGCGTGGCTTCATATATACCTAGCCGACTAAATTGGCAAGGGATTCAGACGTCTTCACGGCGGCGGCGATGAAATCGCAAATAGGTCGTGCCGAGCCCACGGGCGCGAGCCTTTTGTTGGTAGCGTGTCTCAATCCAATCGGTCGGTGCCCGGGTCCAGTCGTCGGGGCGCCGGGCCAGCCATTCGAAGGCGGTGTTGCGCAACATCCGCTCCAATGTCCACGATGCAAATTCAACCTGGTCCGTGGCAAAACGCAGCTCGCCGCCAGCGGCCAACAGACGGGCGAATTGGACCAGATTACCGGGGTCGGAAATCCGTCTGCGGTGATGGCGTGTTTTGGGCCATGGATCACTGAACAAGATATCCATGCGGTTCAGGCAGCCATCCGGCAGGGATGGCAACAAAAGCCTAACATCATCATCAAAAATCCGAATGTTGCTCAAATCCTGGCGATTGATTTGATCAAGTAACGCCGCAACGCCGTTCACGAAGGGCTCACACCCAATAAATCCGACGCCCGGATGCGCCGCGGCTTGGCCGGCCAAGTGCTCGCCGGCGCCAAAGCCGATTTCCATGCGGATTTCGGAAATCGATGGGTCAAACCAATCAACGGGATTGCGGGCGCCATCGTCAGCCGCCGGGTTGACCCTCAATTGCGGCAGCAGTTCATCAACCAACCGCTGGCGGGCGGCGCTTAATTTTCGACCAAAGCGACGACCGTACCAGCGCTTATCACGCTCGGATCGGTTGGCGTCAACGGACACCGAAAGCTGATTTCAGATCATCCACCAAATCCGTGCGCTCCCATGAAAATCCACCATCGGCATCGGGCTCGCGGCCAAAATGGCCATAGGCCGCGGTGCGGGCGTAAATGGGTCGGCTCAGTTGCAGATGTTCGCGGATGCCGCGGGGGCTCAGATCAACCATTTCCTGGACGGTTTCGGATAGCTTGATTTCGTCCACCTGGGCGGTGCCATTGGTGTTGATCAGCACTGAAAGCGGCTTTGAGACACCGATGGCATAGGCAACCTGAATGGTACATTCATCGGCCAAGCCGGCGGCAACGACGTTCTTCGCCACATAGCGCGCGGCATAGGCGGCTGAACGGTCAACCTTGGTCGGGTCCTTGCCAGAGAAAGCGCCGCCACCATGAGGTGCTGCGCCGCCATAGGTATCGACAATGATTTTGCGGCCGGTCAGACCGGCATCACTGTCCGGCCCGCCAATGACAAACCGCCCGGTCGGGTTTACGTAGAATTCATTTTCCGGACACATCCAGCCTTCCGGCAGCACGTCGAGAACAAACGGCCGCACCATTTCACGTACATCGTCTTGCGACAATTCCTCAGCATGCTGCGACGAGACGACGACCGAGGCCGCGCCAGCCGGCTTGCCGTCGACGTAACGGAGCGTAACCTGACTTTTCGAATCCGGCCCGATGCCCGGCAACTTCCCGCCATGGCGTGCGTCCGCCATGCGGCGCAGGATATCGTGGGAATATTGGATGGGGGCCGGCATCAGCATATCCGTTTCACGGCAGGCGTAACCAAACATCAAGCCCTGGTCGCCGGCACCTTCATCTTTATTGCCTGCAGCATCGACACCCTGCGCAATGTCCACCGATTGTAGGTGCACATGAACCTGAACCTCGGATTTTTCCCAATGGAAGTTATCTTGGTCGTAGCCGATATCCTTGACGGCGGCGCGGGCCACTTCTTCCAGTTGGTCGTTTGAAATGTTCTTGGCGCAACGGCTTTCACCGGCGAGGACAATTAAATTGGTCGTCACCAGCGTTTCGACACCGGATCGCGCGTTGGGGTCTGCGGCCAAATAAGTATCGACCACGGCATCGGAAACGCGGTCACAAATTTTATCCGGGTGTCCTTCGGACACGGATTCGCTGGTGAATAGGTAGTTGCCGTTCTGCAAGATAAAGTCCTCCGCCCGAGGTTTGTCGGCCATTTGGCCGCGATAAATTCGACCATTAGGCCGCGAATGATTCCGCCGTTAAGCCGTAAAAGGTCACGGCAATTTGCCGTGGGAATATCGATCTGGCGGGGGGCCTGAGCTACTTAGTGCCTTTTTTACCGTGGTGGCAAGCAGTCGAAATCCGTCCACGCCCCGTCGCCATATGGAGACGGGCGGCTTTGTTGCAGCCTTTGCAATCCCCGTCAAGGAATTTTGCCGGGCCGGCTTAATTCTCGGCTTTCGCCAATATCTTGGTTAAATCAAATAGACGCGCACGAACCGCCGGATCAGCGATCCGATAATAGGCACGAAACAATTCCAGTGTTTCACGCCGAGCCATCGGATTGGGAGCCAATTCAGCCTGCTTTTCATCGCTCAAGCCCCAATTCATTTGACCTTCGTGAGATCGAATTTCACTGGGAAGTTCTTCAAAGAAATATGATATCGACACATCAAGAATGCGGCTGAACTGAAACAGGCGGCTGGCGCCGATGCGGTTCGCGCCACGTTCGTATTTTTGAATTTGCTGAAACGTCAGGCCAACCTCATCACCAAGCTTTTCCTGGCTGAGTCCCAGCAAAGTCCGGCGCAATCGAACCCGATTGCCGACATGGATATCGATGGGATTGGCAACGCCGGGAGGAAGCCGCTTTTTACGCCGGACCGTCCGCCCACCGCCACCGGGGGTTTCGATCATCTTTTGGAACACTCCATTGAATTTTATAGGATTCTTATGAATAGTTTTCGGACCGTCATGCACATGTCTCGGCCAACGAGGAACTGCGCACGCAACCACAAATCAGAATTACCGTACCAGTGCATACGATAATATGCCGGCCTAAATACTTCAAGAAAAACGTGCTGTCTCTGTGGTGTTTTCCCGTCGACCAAGCAGCCCGAATCCACCGATTGCCACAATGACAAACAATAGAGTTAGCGCATCGCTGAAGCGCCCGTAGGGCGGCGGTTCGGCGTGGGCACCGGGAAGTTCCGCGTCAAGGATTCCGGCAGTCCCCAACACCAGCGACGACCGGATCCGACCGTTGGCATCAATCACTGCGGAAATGCCGGTATTGGCAACGCGGATCAACGGCAAGCCTTGTTCCACGGCACGCAATTGCGCCGCGGCAAGGTGTTGATAGGGCCCCGCAGAAAGCCCGAACCAGGCATCGTTAGTAATATTCAACAACCACGTCGGGCGCGAGCCAGCAACCACCTCGGCAACCTCAGCCGGAAAAATCACTTCGTAACAAATCAGCGCGGCAAACGGCGGCAGGCCCGGTAGATCAAATATGCTGGGACCCGTCCCCGGTGTAAAATCGAGCCGGCCGGCGGTCAGTTTTGAGAATTTTAAAATATTGCGGAAGGGCACGTATTCGCCGAACGGCACCAGATGCTTTTTGTCGTAGGTGGCGATGATCTCACCGGTGCCGTTCAGGGCATGCAAGCTGTTGGCCACCCGCCGGGTACCATCGCTCAGCTTTTCCGAACGCGGCGCCCCCGTTATCAGCAACCCTCTGGGCGGCACCGCAGTAGCCATGAGACTGCGTAACGGCCGATCACCGGAAAGATTGTAGGGCACCGAGGTCTCCGGCCAGATCACATGGGTGGGCGGCTTTCCTTTTCCGGGATTACGGCTCAACTTCAATTGGTTCCTCACATGACCGAGGCGCAAATCCGATTTCCATTTCAGATGCTGTGCGATGTTTGGCTGCACTAGGCGCAATCTGACACCATCCACGTCATCGGGGCCCAAGGCATCAATGCGGTGGTACCCGGCCGCCCAAATGCCAACCAGCACCAACGCACCAAAGCCAGTTTGCAACGCTATCCAGCGACGTTCGCCGTGCCAGAAGAAAACGGCCGGCAATGCCGCCACCGCAATGGTAATTAACCCAAGCCCATAGGCGCCCGCATAGGCCGCGCCCTGGATCATTTCATCAGAGAAAACCCAAACCGTCGCCATTAGGTTCCAGGGGAACCCAGTCAGCACCCAAGACCGCAGCCATTCGCTGGCCGCCCACATGGCGGCGAAGATCAGAACCCGGCCAAGCGGCGACGTAGGCCGAAAGCGGTGCGCCGCATGTGCCAACGCCGCGGCTATTCCCGGAAATACGGCCATGCCCGCAGCTAGCCCCACAACCGCGACCGGCGCTAAAAACCCATAACGTGCCTGGTCAACCAAAAAGGCATTGGCGACCCAATAATATCCGGCGGCGCCATGGCCCACGCCAAACCACCATCCGGCGATAAATGCCGAACGAACCGTGGCCGCCCGAAACACCACCAGCGCTAAGCCGGCAAAAGCCGGCAGCAGAAAAAACACCAGATGCCAGGGCGGTAAAGCCAGAGCCCCTGCGGCTCCCAACACAATCAATAAAAGCCACTTGGGCAATAAAAGCCACTTGGGACAACGGCTTATCAACATGGAATGGAATTCAGTCTTCGGCGTCCGCGCCGGAGACAGCGCGGCCACGCACCCGAAGCCGGCGAATGCGCCGGGGATCGGCTTCCAAGACCTCAAACTCAACGCCTGAGGGGTGGCGGATCAACTCACCCCGAATCGGCACCCGCCCGGCCAAGGCAAACACCATGCCGCCAAGGGTATCGATATCCTCGCGCTCGTCATCGTCAAGCAATGTGCCGACGGTTTCTTCGAGGGTTTCAACGGTGACACGCGCATCGGCAATGAAACTATCATCGGCGGCAGGGACCAACTGCGGCTCGTCATTCTGATCGTGCTCGTCCTCAATCTCGCCGACGATTTCCTCGACCAAGTCCTCGATCGTAACCAATCCATCGACGCCGCCGTATTCATCGACGACCAATGCCATATGAGCGCGTTTGACACGCATCTCCAAAAGCAGTTCCAAGACTTTCATCGACGGCGCCACAAACAATACCTTCCTGAGGATTTTAGCCGCTGCGAATTCCTCATCGGGGCCGTGCCACGCCAATACATCCTTGGCATGGATAAATCCCATCGCGTCATCCAAGGACTCGCGATAAACCGGCAGGCGTGAATGGCCTTCGCTGGTAATGGTATCGACGATTTCACGAAACCCGATGTCGGCATCAACGGCGACAATATCAACCCGGGGCACCATCACGTCGTGGACGGTGCGGTCGCGAAGCTCCAGAATATTCGACAGCAACAGCCGTTCGTCATCGTTGATCGGTTGATCCGCGTCGTCGCGTTCTTCAATCAACTCGTCCAAAGTGTCACGGACGGAACCATCACCGTTTCGGCCGCGCCGCAATTCCCTGAACCAATTTTTAAATATTGAAGACCGCGTTGTTGGTTCCGGTCCACCGTTGCGCGGTGCCAAACCATTGACGGGCGTATTGGGGGCATGATCGTTCATCGAATTCGAGCACCGGTTTGTTCAGCGGCACTGTCCGAACCCGCATCATAAGGGTTGGCAATGCCCATCCCGGCGAGGACCTCCGCCTCGAGACGTTCCATGAGTGTCGCGTCGCCTTCCTCGATGTGATCGTAACCCAATAGGTGTAGCATACCATGAACGACCAGATGACTTAAATGATCCCCCAGGCTTTTGGCTTCGCACGCGGCTTCCGCCGCGGCGGTCTCGTAGGCAATGACAATATCCCCCAGCATCAATGGCGCGTCCGGCGGTAACCGCTCAAGCTCGCCGTCATCCAAGCCATTAAAGGACAAAACATTGGTCGGCTTATCCTGGCCGCGGTATTCGCGGTTCAATTCGCGTAGCTCGGCGTCATCAGCGAGTCGAACGCCGGCTTCAATCGTGCGCCCTTGATAGACCGCCGGCGCGCCCGCATGAAAAGCCGCTTGGGCGGCACGTCCGGTCAGAATTTCAATATCCACCAGCGTATCGCTCCAGGCAGCAGCCGTGATCTCCGTACTGACTTCAACGCCGCGCGCCGGTTGGGGTGCCATGCTAAGTACCGTTGTCATCGCCGCCATTACCCGGCTCTTTCAGCGCCTCATCCGATTCATAGCGCGCGCCGGTTCTCCGACGGGCATCAATCTCGCCATAGGCGCGGACGATCTTAGTTACCAGCGGATGGCGCACCACGTCGGCGTCATCGAAATGGACAAAGCGCATGCCTTTGACACGGCCCAATATATCAATGGCGTCGCGAAGCCCCGACCGAACACCGCGGGGCAGGTCAACCTGGCTCAAATCTCCAGTAATCACCATCCGCGAATGCTCGCCCAGGCGGGTCAAAAACATTTTCATCTGCACGGCGGTGGTGTTCTGCGCCTCATCAAGAATGACGAACGCATTGGACAATGTTCGCCCCCGCATGAACGCCAGCGGCGCCACTTCGATCTCACCGCTTTCCAGGCGTTTGACAACCTGCTGCTCGGGCAGCATGTCATAAAGCGCGTCGTAAAGCGGCCGCAGGTAAGGATCAACTTTTTCACGCATGTCGCCGGGCAAGAACCCCAACTGCTCGCCGGCCTCGACGGCGGGCCGCGAAAGAATAATCCGGTCAACGTCGCCATTGACCAAGCGCTCAACTGCCTTGGCGACGGCCAGATACGTCTTGCCGGTACCGGCCGGGCCTTCGCCGAACACCAATTCGGCGCTGTCTATGGCCTCTAGATATTCAGCCTGCGTTGCCGAGCGTGGCGAGATCACGCGGTTGCGGGTATGCACGGCCAAATCTTTGGAAATCCCATTGCCGCCGGGGTCGAGGCTGAGGCGGATAGCCGCATCGACATCGGGCATATCCACTGCCAACCCATTTTCCAACCGGCCATACAGGCTATCCAAAGCATCGCACGCAGCGGCCACGCCGTCGGCGGCGCCGGTCACCGTGACCTCATTGCCGCGGGCATGAAGCTGGACATCCAAACCTTGTTCGATGCGTGCCAAATGAACGTGGTGGGCGCCAAATAATTCAATCGCCAGACCGTTGTCGGCGAATATGCGCTCAGCGGAGGCCTGTCGGACTTTTGGCTGTTTCAGTTGGCCGTTTTTTCGGGGGGCTGATCGGTTCAAGCGACGACCCTTTCGTCCGCCGCTAAAACCGCAGCGAGGCTGTTGGGATGTGCCGTCTCAATTTTCAGATCAACAACTTCACCGGACATCCGGGCCGGCGCATCAACATGAACGGCCTGCATATAAGGGCTGCGTCCCAGCAACTGGCCCGGGTGGCGGCCGGGTCCATCAAGCAACACCGCCATAGTCCGCCCGACGCAGCTTTCATTGAACGCGCGCTGTTGAGCGTTCAAGAGATCCTGCAAGGCTGCCAAGCGGTTCTTTTTTTCGGTCTTATCGACCTGCCCGCCCATGGCCGCCGCCGGGGTACCGGGCCGGGGGCTATATTTAAATGAATACGCACCAACGAATTCGATCTCGGCGACCAGGTCCATGGTGTCTTGAAAATCACGGTCCGTTTCACCGGGAAACCCGACGATAAAGTCCGACGATAAGGCCAGGTCCGGGCGTGCGGCACGCAACTGATCAACAAGACGCCGGTAGTCATCTGCCGAATGACGACGGTTCATGGCGCTCAATACCTTATCGGATCCGGACTGCACGGGTAGATGCAAATACGGCATCAATTCGGGCACATCTCGGTGCGCGGCGATTAATTCCTCGTCGACATCGGCGGGATAGGACGTTGTATAGCGGATGCGCTGAATGCCTTCGATACCGGCCAATTCGGCAGCCAGTCGCCCCATGCTCCATTCGCCGTCAGCGGCGGCGCCATGATAATTGTTGACGTTCTGACCCAGCAGCGTGATTTCCCGAATGCCGCCCACCGCCAACCCGCGCGCGTCGTCCATAACCTGGGCGACGGGCCTGGAAAATTCAGACCCCCGCGTATAGGGCACGACACAAAACGTACAAAACTTATCGCAACCTTCCTGGATCGTCAGAAAGGCGCTGGTTCGCCCACCGGCGCTCGGCGCTGGCAAGTGATCAAATTTTGATTCGGGTGGAAAATCCGTATCAAGCACAGTGCCCGCCTGGCGATGCGCGCGGGCCACCATCTCGGGCAGCCGGTGATATGTCTGCGGCCCAAAAATCATGTCAACATAGGGCGCGCGGGACAGAATTTCTTCGCCTTCGGCCTGCGCCACGCAGCCTGCAACGGCCAGCAGCATGGTGCCCTCGCGGCCATCCTTGATGAGACGCAAGCGCCCCAGGTCCGAATAAACTTTCTCCGCCGCCTTCTCACGGATATGGCAGGTGTTAAGGATCACCAAATCCGCGTCATCGGGACCTTCGGTGATCTCATAACCCACGGGCGCGAGGATGTCCGCCATACGCTCAGAGTCGTAGACGTTCATCTGGCAGCCGTAAGATTTTATATGAAGCTTTTTGGCCAATGGTTTACGCGTCGGCGCCCAACCGGTTCAGACCTCTAGTGTCTGTCAAACTCAACCTAGCACCGGTGTTGGGGGTGTCAAGATAAGCCCTCATCCGTCTTCACCATCAGACACTCCGTCATGAAGAGGAACACCGTAAAGCTCAAGGCGGTGGCCGACTAATTTCATCCCATGGCGGGCGGCGATCTTTTCCTGCAAGGCCTCAATTTCCTCGTTTTGAAACTCCACGACCTTACCTGACTTCACGTCAATCAGATGATCGTGATGTTCTTCGGTGACTTCTTCATAGCGCGACCTGCCATCGCCGAAATCATGGCGCTCAAGGATGTTCGCCTCTTCCCAAAGCCGGACGGTTCGATAGACCGTGGCGATGGAGATTCTGGGATCAAGATCGCTGGCGCGGCGATGCACCTCTTCCACGTCTGGGTGATCCTCCGCCGTCGATAGCACCCGAGCGATGACCCGGCGTTGCTCGGTCATTTTCATGCCCTTGTCGACACACAATTCTTCAATGCGAGTATCCGGCATATGCCTTACGCGCCCTTCCCCATTTGGTAGGCTAATTTCTGATAATACAATATAGGGGGTTCAGCGGCGTATTGCACCGTCAAAGCAGGTCGACCGTTGACAATTTTTCTATTTTTTTTGCTTCCGGGATTTCGTCCCGAGCCCGATCTTCTTCGCCAAATTTGAACGGTGCTTGGCGTAGTTTGGCGCAACCATGGGATAATCGGCGGCAAGCCCCCAACGTTCACGGTAGTCTTCGGGAGTCATATTGTAAGCGGTTTTTAAATGCCGTTTCAGCATTTTCAGTTTTTTGCCATCTTCCAAACAAACAATGAAGTCGGGGAAAATGGATTTCTTCACTGCGACTGCCGGTTTCGGCCGCTCTTGCGCCGGCTGCTGCGTGCCCAGATTGGAAAGAGTCTTGTAGACATCCTGAATGAGCTTCGGTAGATCGTCAGGCGCCACGGTGTTGTTGCCCGAATGCGCAGCGACGATCTCAGTGGTGAATTCTAGCAATTCACTGATATTCGGATTTTCGCTCATTAATTGGCTTCCCTTCGCAATCCTTCCGGCAGCGGTGTTTGAGATATAAACCGGAAACTATTCAATGTTTTTCTTAATATCCTCAAGAACAGGCGTTATATAGTAAACATTCAAAAGAAAGCAAGTCGAGATGAAAGTAGATAATTCAGCGAATATGGACAACAGCAATGCTGATTTCTTTATCGATATAACAGGTGAAGTGTGTCCGCTTACTTTCGTTAAGACGAAATTGCTGATTGAGCGCATGCAATCAGGACAAACGGCGGAGGTTCGCCTGAAGGGCAGTGAGCCACTGGGCAATGTGCCGCGGTCCGTTGAGGAACACGGTCACGATGTCATTGAATTGGCGCCCGAAGACCCGGCAGGTCCCGCCGACGGCGTGCATCGGTTGATCCTCAAAAAAAATTAACCCACCTCCAGCTCAAAGCCTGAGACGGCCACCGTCCTTCGGAACCACCGCATCGGGCGGGCGCAGATATAAGGGCGCCGGGGCGGCCAGTGGCTGGCCTGGTTGCCAACCTGTCTCGGCCAGGGCGGCCAGACAGCGCGCGTCGGGATAATCGGGCCCGCGCTGATCAATTTCGAACCCCGCCGCCGCCAATACGTCACCGGCACGCGCCGCGCCATCGCCGGCCAACGCGAGTAACCTATTGTCTGCCGAGGTTTCGCCGACAAAATCCACCAACGCCGCTGGGACCAATGCCACAGGATCAGACAATCGGATGCCATTGGCGTCGAATACCTGGACAAATAAATCCTCTCGCTTCGATTCCAAGGCGACAACAAGCCCATTCCAGGGTCCGGCAACACCAGCGGCGAGGACTTCCGTGGTCGTCATACCAAACGCAGGAATACCCCCGGCAAGGGCTAGGCCACGCGCAGCCGCCAAGCCGACGCGCAAACCGGTAAAAGCGCCGGGGCCGACGGTCACGGCAATCAAATCCAATGTATCAGGTTCGGCGCCGGCTTCCGCCATGACTTCGGCAATCATCGGCATCAACCGTTCGGCATGCCCCCGCACCATAAGTTCATGACGCGCCGCTTGGACCGTGCCATCGACGGAAAATGCCGCGGAACACGCGTTGGTCGCCGTATCAAGAGCAAGGATGCGGGGCATGGATGGGGCCTCTAGCCTACAGAATATTTTGCGGCGTGATCAATACAAGTGCATACGCCACGCAGCGATCACCGACAAGCTGACCACCGTTGTCGCCACCAGGGCATAAGGCGTGTTCCAACGCCAGGCAATGGTGTGGCTGGAGATCCCGACGAACTTTGACATCATCAGCGTCGTTCCAGACACCGGTGAAACCAACGTGCTGAGCCCCCAAGCCCCCAACAACGCCATGCCGATGATTTCCGCCGGCAGGCCGATGACGTCGGGGGGAAGCGCTTCGCCGATGAAATTCACCGGGATCAACGGATGCAATCCACAAAGGCCCAATCCGACGACGCCCCACCATTGCTAAGCATGCCGAGCGCATCGGCCGGCATGCCCGCCGCGACACCGATGCCAAATACGCTGGCCGCAGTAAACGCCAACGCTTCATTGCGCAGGCCCGGCAAACGATCAAACACGACCCCGGCCAGATGCGCCGCACTGCGCCCCGCCGCCACCGCCGGCCCGGCCCGGCCAGCAAGGCCATCCAAACGACGCCGAAGGGCGGCGCCACTAGGGCTAGCACCACCGGTAAAGACAGGCCGCTCAGTTCCACGGTCCCGACGACAACCACGACCAATGCGCCAAGCACGCCAGCCAAATTAATCCGATGACGCATCCCAAGCGGATAACCCGGTGGTTGCGGGTTGCCGGATAACGAGCTGCCGGGCGGCGGACGGCGATGCACGACGCGGTCGAAAATCCAGGCACAGGCGACCGTCACGGCGGCAATCGGCAATCCATGGAATATCGCATCCGACCAATCAAGTTCCGGCAGGGCGATCAGCACGACAATGACGCTGACATAGAAAGGCGACCAAATTGACGCGGCGACAAATCCTTGCATCAGCGCCGACGCCATGCGGCGCTGCAGGCCCGCATCGGTCTGGCGCTCGACCATCGTCGACAGCAGCACCAAACCGGCAATATTGAGCACGGAACCCAAGATATGTCCGGCGCCGGCCAAATATAAAAACCGCCAGCCCGGCGGCTGGGAAACAACGGTCCGCCGGACCGCGCGAAGTGCAGGGCTATCCGCCGCCGGAATTTGCAGCCAGGCGACGGCGAAAAACAGAACCAAAAAGAGTTGCGCCTTGATCAATCCGTCCACCAGCACATCGGCCACTTTTTCGCTTTGGCTGCCCACACTCAGACCAATTGCGATCATCACCAATGCCATGATCGCCTGGAACCGCGGTACGTTACGGAATTGTAGTGCCAGGAAAGCGACCGTACATCCCACCCCGGCCCAGGTCAGCACCGGCCAGTGAAAGACCGCCGCGCCCACACCCGAAAGCGCCAACATGACGTATAAAAAGGCCGACAAGGCGTGGATGCTGGAAGGTGTCGGAGGAATTGGCGGCATGGCGTTAGCCTGGAAATTTGATCGCAGTCTAAAAATATGGAAAAAATGCGCACGCGCGTGCGCTGAGTCACATACATTGAAACTTTTTTAGCTAATATGCCACCCATACAAAACCCGGGCATTTTGGGGATGTCTGGTCCGTTGACTTAAATTGGGGATAATCAGGAGGGGATGCTGTGATGTCGATCACCGCCCGTACGTATGTGACCATTTCCAAAATATTTGTAATTAAAAAACGTTGGCTGGCGGTTTTTGCCGCCTTAATGCTGCTGGTCACGTTTAGTGCCCAGCCAGTGCACGCCCAGACCTTTGCCGAGGACGCGCAAGCCGCGGCGGCAAAAGGCTCGGTGACACTCAATGATATTCCCGCGATTAAGAAATTTCTGAAATTCTTCGGCGCCAAGAAACTTGGTAACCTGGAACTCGCCAATGCAATGTTTGAAGGTGGCGTGCTCAAGGCCAACGTCAAGTTCATCAATATCAATTGGCGTTTCACCGCGTATTCCGGCGGCACCTTGAAAGACACCTTCTTTACCTTCGGGCCGACCAGCAAGGTCAGCTTCAAGAAGATGTTCAAGAAAGTCCCCGGCATCGAGTTGTTGGATATCCTTGTCTTCGACGACCAATTGCTGGCCATCGCCGGCGCAGACCTGGAAATCGACGCAGGTGATTTGCCCGACGGCGCACGCGCCGAGATCGATCGCTTTTATGAAGGTGGTGACGACTACACCTTTGAGGTCGCCCAGGGCCTGAAATATTTCGGCGCGCTGGATCTCGGCGAAGCCAAGGCGCTCGACGACGCGATCAAATTCCTCGGCGGCAAATCGTCGAAGGTTCAACTGACGACAGGGCTTTCGGGCGGCATTTTGGATGCCATGCTCGGCGGCAGCCTACCGACACCGGAATTGAGCCTAACTGCATCATTGCCGACCTTCCGCCCGAAAATCGGCGGATTAATTCAGTTGCCGGCCAACGTTCAATTTAGTTTCAATGCATCGCTGTCAACGGAAGGCGCCTCGGTCGGTTTCGCCGGCGCCACGGATTTCAAGATTGGCGGCCAGACCGTTCCGATGACATTGGAACAGGCGATCACCTTGGACACTTCCGGTGCGCCGGAAATCGGTGTTTCCATGTCGATTTTCGAGGGCGAACCTTGGAAGAAAGCCTTCGGCTTGAAGTTCCTGACCATCGAAGACTACGCCATGGAAATGACAGCGGATGCCTCAGGCACGCTGTCTGTTGGCACCAGCGGCAAAACATCCATCGGCGGCAAGAGATTTGATGTCGCCACCTCGGCGCAGATCGGCACGACGACGGCGGGTTTCCCGTTGCCGGAAGCCCTCAGCTTGGAGATCGACGACGGCCCGAACAAGGTGGGTTCGCTGTCGCTGAAAGATATGCTGTCGATTTACCGCGACCTGCTAAAAGTCACCAGCGGCGGCAACATCAAGGTGCCGTTGGACTTCGTCCCTGACGTTGCCATTGCCGGCACGGAAAAGGGCAAGGGTCCGAAAATTGCCATCAACCTCGAGGCCGGCGGCAAGTTCGGCTTCGATATTTCCGGCGCGCTGCGCATTCTCGGCACCAACCTGGCGACCGTTGAGACGGCATTCATGAGCGCCGACGAAGGTATCGAGATCAAAGCCAACACCAAAAAACTCAATATTGGCCCCATTTCCTTACCGAACGCCAAGGTCGACATCGTCGCCCGGGTGAACCGCGAGGAAGGCACCTTCCCGCCGCCGAAAGTCAAAATCCGCGCCGAAGCTTTTTCTTTGTTCGGCTCCAAGGCGGCCATCGACGTGACCATGTTGTTGACCAGCGCCACCATGCTGGCCAACGCGGACTTCGGCGAACTGTTTAAATTTGATCTCAAGGCCTTCGCCGGGATCAAAGATTTGAAGAAGTTCACCGACTTCGCCAAAACCGACTTCTTCCTAGCCGCGAGCCTTAAATCCGATCCAGCGAAATGGATCAGGACGGCGGGTAAGGATGCCGTGAAGAAGGCCTTCGATGGCCTGAAGCCGGGCTTGGACAAAGCGGTCAAGGATTTGACCGCCGCGCAATAGGAAGTCGACAAGCTGAACGGCAACATTGCGTCTATGCGCAAGACCGTAAAAGCGGAGCGTACAAAATCGACGTCGGGCATCAAGAGTGCCGAGAACGAGGTCAACAAATTGCAACGCGACTTGAACAATCTGAACAGCAATATCAGCGCCAACAAACGGAAGATTAAAAGTTGCCGCCAAGACATGAAAATCTGTTGGTGGCAGCCGTTCAAAACCAAATGTAAACACATACCGAATTATCCGGCGCGCGGTGTCTGCGAGGCCGGCAACACGCCATGGCGGACAGCCATCGCCGCCAATGAAGTGGCCAAGGTCGGCGTCATCGCTGCCAAGGTCACCGCCCAAAAGACCCTGCAAGCGATCCGCGCGGGGATCACCGCGATCCCCATCGATGCGGACCCCCGCATTGTTGGATTGTTCACCGCGATGCACACGGCGAAGGTGGCCCTGGAAGCGGCGAAACAGACCGTTAAGGGTGTTGGTAGTTTCACCGATATTCTTTTGCCAAAGGTGTCGGCGCGGTCGGCAAGGTCGACGTGTTCGCGCTGAAGAAAGGCTCCATTCGCGGCAGTCTGTCACAGGGCCTGAAGGGTAAGCCGGTTGTCCTCGATATGGATTTCCGTCTGCTTGGCAAAGATTACAAGAACCGCTTCGCGTTTTCGCTGACCGACTGGAAGTTTAACGCCAAACAGTTCGAAGTGATTGCCTTGGCGGCCGCCGTGAAAACGGTCATCAAGGTGGGCAAGGCGGCGAAAGTGGTGCCGCACGTGCTTTTGAACGAAGTTGAGAAGCTCTATCTCAAACGTCAAGCGGAGGTCAACGAGGCCGTCGCCAAGGCATTGGAAGGTGGCGGTGTTGGCTCAGACGAAGGCCAGGCGGCCTTGGCCATGGGCCATGAGATCACCGTCGACCAGAAAGTCCGCGACATCCAAAACAAAGCGGCTCAAAGAAAACTGTTGGCTGCATATCAAAACGTGCACGGCATCAAGGCAGGTGTCATGCAACGAACCATCGATAACCTGATCAAGGCCAACAAGTGGGTCCGCGTCGGTGGCGCGGCAAACGACATCGGATCGGGCCCCAACGGCAAAACTTGGGTCATCGGCACCAATAAGGAAGGCGGTGGATATGGTATTTACCGCTGGGACGGAAAATGGGCGAAGATCGGTGGCAGCGCTGTCAGGATCGATGTCGGCCCCGGGGGCCATGGCTTTGTAGTCAACAACAAGGGCAATATTTATCGTCACGACGGTAAAAAATGGCACCAGACTCCCGGTGGCGCCAAAGACATCGGTGTCGGTGCCAACGGCAAGGTTTGGGTCATCGGCACCAACAAGGAAGGCGGTGGCTATGGCATCTATCGCTGGGACAATAAGTGGACAAAGATCGGCGGCAGCGCCGTGCGGATTGATGTCGATCCCGAGGGCAATGCCTGGGTCGTTAACAACAAGGGCAACATTTATCGCTACGACGGCAAGAAATGGATCCAAGCGCCCGGCCGAGCCAAGGATATAGGCATCAGCGCCAACGGCGCGGTGATGGTTATCGGCACCGACGATCGACCTTACATCTGGAACGGCAAGGACTGGAAAAAGGTTGCCGGCAAGGCACGCCAAATCACCGTCGACCGCAACGGCAAC
>JABJBP010000029.1 GCA_018665815.1 Rhodospirillaceae bacterium | reverse complement strand
CCAGGGCGGGCTGGGTTAGAAAATCTGCTGAAAGAACGCCAGGTCCGCGCCGTCAGTTTCGAAGACTGGCAGCGTATTGATGCCATGGAGATTGATGGCGCTGAGGGCGTGGCAGCTCGGAGAAAATTTGTTACCGTCGAAGAAATATTCGATGCTTTGGGCTCGGAAAACACGGAGGCTGCTCGTGGCTGAATTACCATCCGCGTCGAAAGGCGATTATGCTGGCGACATTACGCCCAACGAAGCCTGGGAGAGACTTTCGGCGGAACCCGGCGCCGTCCTCGTCGATGTGCGTACCGACGCGGAATTCAATTACGTTGGTCGTCCCGATCTTTCGTCAATCGGCAAGCAAACCTCGTTGATTTCATGGTGTTTGTTTCCCACGAATGAAATTAATCCAACGTTCACCGACGATGTTTCCAATGCCGGTATCGATACGAATCAAACGGTCATCTGCCTTTGCCGCTCGGGTGTCCGCTCCAGGCATTCCGCCGCAGCGTTGACGCGGGTCGGTTTCACGGATTGCTATAACGTCCTTGAAGGTTTCGAAGGTGATAAGGATAGCGGTGGCCATCGTGGCAGTGTCGGCGGCTGGAAGGTCGCGGGATTGCCATGGGAACAGGGTTAGGCCGGCGCCTGGTGCGCCAACGCGCAGAATTATCCAACTGAAGCCGAGATGGGTTGCCGAGGGGCGCAACTATATGTGGCGCCGGTGCGAGAGCTAGGGGATCAAGGGGAAAACATGGGACGGAAACTTTTCGACAAAAACCTCAAGGTTTTTCGAAAAATTAACCCTGATATTCATAGCGCCTTGAAATCATTGGGAAAAGCCAAAAAGAATCTGGTTTCGATTGGTGATGATGATTGGGATCTAATCCACGAAGGAAAACCATTTTACGGCACCGGCGCAAAGGAATTTGCGAACCGCCAAGTCTCCGAATTTTGGAAAACGCAATCGGGTCGGGTGAATATGCACCCTCCGCAACCGGGAAACCACGAGCCCATTGTCCGCGACTGCTTCATGTCGATGCTTAAGCGGGCTACGGACGACCAAATTACGTTTTTTGAGAACCGCTGCGATCTCAGAAGTTATTATCTAGTTGTCCTGGGCAGCGGAATGGCTGAGCATCTGCCTGCTCTCGCGGATCTCACGGAATGCAAGTCCATCATCATTGTGGAGCCCGATATCCGGTTGCTGCATGCGTCTCTGCAAAATTTTGACTGGGGCGGATTGATCGGCAGGTTCGACCGGCAAAAGGGGGTTGAGTTTAATTTGGTGATGAATGCGGACCCGCAGCTCGCCCTTGTTGATCTCCGCTCAATCATCCGCAATCAACGCACCCCATCGTTTTTGGACGGGCTGTGCGTTTTTGAGCATTATCAAGCCGATCATTTCCGCCCGATCAAAGAGCAGCTATTTGGGGATTGCAGTAATCTTGTCGCGGGCTTGGGGTTCATTTTTGACGAAATGAACATGGTTCATAACAGCTACTTCAATCTACGCCGCGGAAAACTGAGAATATTTCAGAGCGATTTGCCGCCCAATAAGTATTCGGCGTTTGTTGTTGGCTCAGGGCCGTCGCTCGACAACGATATCGACGCCATACGCGCCCATGCGGGCACCGCTCTGGTTCTGAGTTGCGGCTCCTCCATAGCCCCTTTGCTTGATAGCGGTATTGTGCCGGACTTTCATATTGAGTGCGAAAACGTCATTGAAAATTATGAGATGCTTTGCCTTGTCGCCGAACGCCACGATATTTCAAAAATTCCCTTGATAGCGGGGTCGACGGTCCATCCGGGCATGTTAGAGCTGTTCGATGACGTCACTGTATACTTTCGCCGGGGATTGGCGTCATACCATTTGTTTTCGCCAGGTGAGTGGTCACGCCTTGCGAATTGTACGCCAACGGTGACAAACGCAGGGACCGTGTTCGCCATGGAGGTCGGTTGCAAGGATATCTATCTCTTTGGTGTCGATTTAGGGTCGCGTGAATCCGATAAACATCATGCGGCCAGCACGCCCTATAACCGCGGTGAATTGGATTTCGAATGGCATATGCCGCTGGCCATTCAGATGCCCGCCAATTTCGGTGGCCAATCCCGAACCCATGCAGGATATCTCGAAGTGAAATCCATGATCGAATTCGTGATCCGCGACCGTGGCGCTGATTTGGAATTTTTCAATTGTTCGGATGGTCTGATGATAGACGGCGTCACCCCCTTGCACAGTGCAGATATTCAGATCCGCGATGCCATTGCCTCAAAACAAACCCTTGCCAACGAAATTCTCAACAGGTTCCCAGCCTATACGAATGATCAATTCGAATTGGTATGGGATGGCGAGCGTCGTGTTTTGAAGAACCGTGAATGCCGTGATTTGATGGTTAAGTTTTTGAATGCCGGAACCACACAATACAATGATGTGATGTCGGGGTTGTTCAATATTTCCGACAGTCTTCAGCAATTGTCAGGAAATTTGAGGGAAGATGATCAGCTGGATGTCGAAATGCAGATGTACAGAGGGAGCGCGGCACAGGCGTTAATGATAGCGCATTATTTCATGGTTAGGACGGGGAACGATGCGGATCGAAAAAAAATTGCGACTATTGTTCGCGATGAAATGACAAAATTTATCGAGAACCTATTTCTCAAGGTTGATGAATTTTATGGCGGGTTGGTCGACCCGAAAACGGCACAGCCATCGACGATTTTCGACGAACGTTGATCTGTAAGTTGGCATGAAAGAAAACAAGGAATGACAAAAGTTTTCGAAAATAATCTGGAGTTCTTCCGCGAATGGAACGCCGAGTTGCATCAGGCTCTGGTTTCCTTTGGCGGTGCCGGGGAAAACATTGTTGCGGTTGATGATGATTGGGATTTGGAACTGGACGGCCAGCGACTTTATGGGATGGGTGCCAAGCTGTATGCAAACGCGCAAGTAAAATCCTATTGGGAACAACAGGCCAATCGACTACATGTTTCAACACCGCAGCCGGATCCGGCGGCGCCCGAGGTTCATGAATTTTTTATGTCCACGTTGCGTCGCGCGACGGATGCAAATGTTACATTCTTTGAAAATCGCGCGGATTTGCGCGCGTATCACTTGGTTGTATTCGGCGTCGGACTGGGCGAGCACCTGAGCGCCTTAGCGAATTTGACCAATTGCAAGAATATTACCATCGTCGAATCCGATATCCGTCACGTCCATGCTTCGATGAACACCTTCGATTGGCGTCAATTTAAGGAACGATTCGACCCAGCGGACGGTTGTAATTTTAATCTTTTGCTGCATGAAGATGGGGTCTTGGTTGGCGACACCATCAGAGAATTGATTCGCTATCAAAATTCAGCGGCGTTTCTTGATGGATTGTGCATGTTTCAGCATTACCCCAGGCCCATGTTTCAACAAATTGCCGGCGCGTTGACGGATCCAACGAACCCATTAGTGTTCTCGCCGGGCTTCATCCACGACGAATTGAATATGATCCACAATTCGTATTTTAATTTGTCCAAGCAAACGCCGCGGATATTCAAAAGCGCCAAGAAGACCTGCAATGTGCCGGCTTTTGTGATCGGTTCCGGCCCATCCCTGGACAACGATCTGGAAGCCATAAAGGCGAACCATGAAAATGCAATTATCGTCAGCTGCGGATCGTCCATCGCCGCCATGCTGGATAACGGCATCATTCCCGATTTTCACACCGAGGCGGAGAACGTCGTTGAGAACTTTGAAATGCTTCGGATCGTCGCTGAACGGCACGACATTTCGAAAATTCCCCTCATTGCCAGCACGACGGTACATCCCGACATGCCCGGCCTGTTCGATGATGTAACGTTCTTTTACCGCCAGGGGATATCCTCATATCCACTCTTTTGTACGGCTGACGACGCGGCCATCGATTTGTGCACGCCGACGGCGACCAATTTGGGATCGGGCTTTTCTCAGGCCATCGGCTGCAATGAGATTTATCTTTTCGGTGTCGATTTGGGCTCCCGAAGCGCTGAGCGACATCATGCCGCGGATACCCCCTACAACCGCGGTGACATGGAATTCAATTGGCACTTGGAATTGTCGAAGGAAGTGCCGGCTAATTTTGGCGGCATCAGTTACACGCACTTCAGTTATTTGGAAGCCAAACTTACCCATGAACATCTGCCAAGATATCGCTCAAACGGTCAAAGATATTTCAATTGTTCAGACGGATTGCTAATCGATGGTTTCGAGCCGAAGCACAGCAATACCATCAGTTTTGACGGCGACGGCACGTTAAAATCTGAAGCCATTACGCGCTTGCGCCAAAATTTTCCAAGTTATGATGGTGAAAATTTCAAAATGGCATGGAACGGCGCCGAGAGATTGGCCATCAACAATAGATTGCGCACACATTTGACCGCGTACGTGGGTAATGAGAAGGCAGATTACAATTCAACGATTGAGGCGCTGTTTCATATCGCCGAACATTTACCTCATCATACGTTCCGCGAAAATCATAGCGATGGCATGACAACAGAAATGCAAATTTACAGAGGAACCGCGGAAAACGCGTTGGCGGTGGCGTATTACTTCCTTTGCCGAGTTGGAAATGATGAAGAACGTGGAGTCTTCGCAGCCATTGTCCGCGAGGAAATCGCGAAGTTCCTCAATAAATTATTCGATAAGGTCGATGCGTTTTACAACGATCTCTCCGATCCCGATGCGGCACAGCCGATGACAATTTTCGACGAACGCTAAGCGGATCTAGGGCTGACGCCACTCGTTGGTATTGCTGGGTCGGCGCCCGTCGGCGTTGTTAGTGGGTCATTGCCTTCAGCGCTTGGTCGAGATCTTCCAAAAGATCCTCGCAATCCTCCAGACCGACACTCAAGCGGATCATCCCGTCGGTGATACCGAGATGGGCGCGATCCTCTTCACTGAGCCGTTGATGGGTCGTCGTCGCGGGGTGCGTCGTCAGGCTTTTGGCGTCGCCCAGGTTATTGGAAATATCGACAATATTCAGCGCATTCAAAAACCGGAAGGCCTCGGCTTTGCCGCCGGTGACCTCGAAGGTGACCATGGTGCCGCCTTCCGCCATCTGTTTTTGAGCCAAGTCGTATTGAGGATGGTTTTCCAATCCCGGATAGAGGACGCGGGAAATACCGTCATGATCGGCTAGGAATTCGGCGATGATTCCGGCGCTCCGGCAATGCCGATCGACGCGAATTTTCAGGGTTTCGATGCCTTTCAACAAGACCCACGCATTCATCGGGCTCACGGCAGGCCCGGTATGGCGCATGAACGGGGTCAGATGGTCATCGATAAATTCGTCATCATTGGTTAAGATCGCGCCGCCGAGCGTCCGTCCCTGGCCGTCAATGTGTTTGGTTGCCGAATACATCACGATATCCGCACCAAGCTCCAAGGGGTGCTGCAAAATCGGTGTGGCGAAGACGTTATCGACGATCAACCGGGCGCCGGCCACATGTGCCATTTCCGCGACCCGTTCAAGATCAATGATCTCCAACGTCGGGTTCGATGGTGTTTCCAGAAACACCGCCGCTGTCGGTTCGGAAAGTGCGCGCTCCCATTGGATCAGGTCTGTGCCATCAACAAAATTCGTGTGGACGCCATATTTCGGTAGCAATTCGTCAACGATGTAATGGCATGAACCGAATAGGGCACGCGATGCCACCACTCGGTCGCCGGCTTTGACCTGCGATGCCAATGCCGCAAACACGGCAGCCATGCCGCTGGCGGTGGCGACGCAGTGTTTAGCGCCCTCCAAAAGCCCCAAGCGCTCTTCGAACATGGTGACCGTGGGGTTGCCATAACGGCCATAGATATAGCGTTCTTTTTCGCCTTTGAAGGCCTGCTCGGCGTCTTCGGCGGTGTCATAGACATAGCCCGATGTCATGAAGATGGCTTCGCTGGTTTCGTCAAAACCGCTGCGCTGCGTGCCGCCGCGCACCAACTGTGTCGCGGCACGCCAATTTTCGTTGGTATCTTTTATACGGGTCACTGGGTCCCTCCTTCTCCAAGGGGCCCCGGCCGAGATTTCATCCCCGAAACACAAAACCCCAACCACAGGGGTCAGGGTTCCTCGAACCGAGACCTTTTAGCGAGTTTCTTTAACGTGGCCGCAAGCCGGTCGGACAAATCACCACGTACGAAGCGGACCATATCAATTCGCGCATCGCCGTCAAGTGCAAAGGGGCTCAGTCCGACTTGGTGGATTTTTTGGTTATTGATTTGCGGACGTGACGCACGCCCCACCAAACACCGCCAAAAACCAATGGAAACGCCACAAGGCCCGCCAGGTATGGATCGACGCCAACGCCCAGGCTTTTTGCGCCACGGGCCAAATATATCACTAGGCTGATCACATAATAACTGATGGCGGCAACTGACAGGCCTTCGACAGTTTGTTGCAACCGCAGTTGCAATTGCGCGCGTTTGTCCATGGAACTCAACAGATCGCGGTTTTGTTCTTCAAGCGCCACGTCGACCCGGGTCCGCAGAAGATTGCCGGCTCGCGCGATCCGGGCACTTAGGTTTTCCAACCGACGCGCAAGGTTGTCGCATGTTTCCATGGCGGGCTCGAACCGGGTCAGCAGGAAATTTCCAGCCGGTTGAAGCGTATCGAGCCGCGCCTCGCGAAGCGCCTGAACGCGGTCACGGACAATCTCCTGATAGGCCCGCGAGGCATTGAACCGGTAGGCGACAAGACCGGTCACGCGTTCCGTCTCGGCGGCGAGGCGAGTCAAATTTGCCAACAGGCCGCGGTCGTCAATGTCGCCGCCGGCCTCGGCCAGCTGACCGAGAATTTCGGAAAGCTCGCTTTCGGCCGCCGAAACACGGGGCCGGGCATCACGGGCGATAGGTAAGGCCAGCATGGCCATCAATCGATAGGTTTCCATTTCGACCAGGCGCTGAATGAGCCGGCCAATGGTTTCCGTGCTGATGTCCGTGGTGCGCAGTAAAATCCGGCTGAAATGATCACTGTGAATTTCGAAATCGGTCCACCAGGCGGCGCGGCCATCGACAAGGCAGCCGCCGACAATGGTGTTGTTATCGAAGTAACCTGCTGCCTTGTCGATGGCCAGGGCCACATCGTCCACATTTTCGACGGCAATATGAAGCGCCGCGATCACTTGGCCTGGAATGCTGGCGAGCCAATCGTGAGGGACGGTATCAATGGCGGGTTCCTTAAATGGCCGTTCGAAAGGCCGCTCGGCAATAAAAGTGTATGCCGAAAACTCCGTATGGCGTTCCCATTTCAGCCGGAAGGGCCCCATGTCACAAGCAAACAGGGTCGCATCCTTGGCCGGGGGCGCGATTTTGAAATGGCT
>JABJBP010000028.1 GCA_018665815.1 Rhodospirillaceae bacterium | reverse complement strand
GTGCCGACGAACAGCAGGAAAACCAGGGCGACGAATAACAAAAGGAATACGCTGTAAATAAAGTCCGGTGCCGTCTCAAACAGCATCGGACCCGGGTTCAACCCGTGGATCACCAAGGCGCCCATCAGCACCGCCGTGGTCGTGTCGCCGGGAATGCCGAGGCTCATCATCGGCACCAGAGCTGGGCCGCAAACCGAATTGTTGCCAGCTTCCGCGCCGGCGACGCCTTCCAACGACCCGTGGCCGAACTCTTCGGGCTTCTTTGAGAACCGCTGGGCCAAAAAATACCCCAAGAACGCCGCCGGGCTTCCGCCCAATCCCGGCAGCGCGCCCAACAAAGAGCCGCCGGCGGTGGAGCGCAGATAGGTCGGCCAGTAGCTCATGAACTGGCGTAGAGACATCCGCGGTCCCATGTCGCCGACGCTCACCGTATCGCGCGATTTGTAGGCCTCAACCCCACGGACGATGATTTCCGGAATGGTGAACAGGCCGACCAGCAGCGTTAGGATATGCATACCCGCCTGGAAGTCATGGACACCGAAAGTGAAGCGGCTGGAACCGTGGATCGGATCTTGGCCGATCATTGCGATCAGAAAACCAAATGCCGCCGCGATCAAGCCTTTGAGCAGCGATTCACCGGACACGCCGGCGATAATGGTGATCGAAAAGACGATCACCGCGAACACTTCGGCGGCACCGAACTCCAGCGCGAACGTGGCGACAATGGGGAAGATCACCAAAGCTACGACGGTCGATAAAATGCCAGCCGTGAACGATGCATAAAGCGCCATTTCCAGGGCTTGGCGGGCCTTGCCCTGGCGGGCCAGCGGATAGCCGTCGAGCACCGTCGCTGCGGCATTCGGCGTGCCCGGCGTGGCGATCATAATGGCCGTTACCGACCCACCGTAGATGGCGGTGACGTAGATTCCTAACAACAAGGCGATAGCTGATTGCGGGTCCATGAAAAAGGTAAGCGGCAGGGCGATGACGACGGCCATAATGCCGGTCAGGCCCGGCGTCACGCCGACAAACATCCCCCAGACAACACCGGCGAAACACGACGCCAGCACTTTCCAATGGAGGATTAAAGAAAGGCTTTGGAGCAGGACGTCAAAATCAACCATACCTCCCTCCCTCTAGACCAGCCCGTGGGTGAAAGGAAGTGCTGCTTCAAGCCAGTCCATGATGCCCAACCACGATGACGGGAACAGGATATAGGCGATCTTAACGAAGAAGTACCACAGCAGCATCGGCAGAATAACGGCGATGGTAGCGATCAGCATGGGCCGGCGTTCGCCGAAGTAGAAGGTCGTTGCGGCGACGGCCAGCGCTGAGGCCAGCGTCATGCCGATCATGTGGATGGCGAAGATGTAGCCGATGCAGATCAGCGCCGTGCCGCCGGCCAGCGCCCAATCGGCGCCGGGCGTCCGACCTTGGGCCGCTTCACGTTGATAAATAATGATGCTCTGGACCAGATACAGCGCACTGAGCGCGGCTAATAGAATAAACATGACGTTCGGCAAGAAGGCCGGAGAATTGGCGGTGCCGGCGAATTGCTGGGGCACGTATACGGCAAAGGGCACGACGACGAAATATCCACCGAGACCGGCGATAAGGCACAACGCGGCCGCGATGACATCGCCGCGCCGGGTCGGCGTTTCAAGATCAACGGCGGCAGGTTGAATAGCCGTTCCGTCATCGTGAGACATGTGACAACGCCTCCCTTGGAAATTGTCCGCAGTCTTCTTCGGACTGTTCAGACCATTATGGGGGCTAAAAATCATAGGAGAAATATTTATTATCTATTATTTAAATAGGTATTTCCTATTTGGTTTTAACCAATACTAAGCACCAATTATGCATCGCGCGCCCACAGGCGTAACCCTGACCCCGACTTGCGCGGTGCGCCGGGGCCATTTTCAATGGCCACGCATTCTCCCGTGCCGAGATCGATCAGGACGCCGGGTTGTGATTCAGACATTCCGCTCGGCGCCTCGGCGCCCTTTAAAAGATCGAACCGGCGGCCGTCGGCGCCGATGAGCGATACCGTTTGACTTTCGCCATCGGGCGCAAAGGGGTGGCCGCTGGCCAGGGCGCCATTCAAATGCCGGACCACATCAAAGGCCGGACGCGGATTGCAGAACCTATCGACGACACCATGGCGCCGGTAATAGCCGCGATCAACGTCGGCAAAGGTATCGGCATAAACATGAATGTCTTCGAAGGCAGCAGCCGCAGAAATGGCTTCGGCGGCGCGCTCAGCGACCCAATTGTCGTCGGTCTGTTTCAACCCCGGCGGGCCCAGTGTCATCCGAATATGCAGGGATGCCTTCAAGCCGGTGCCCTGCAAAGCTTTGGTAGCATCACTGGCTGCGCGCCATGGCGAAGTGCCGCCTTCGATGCGGAAAACCAAACCCTCAATGCCGCCGATTTCGGCGGCCCGGGCAATATAGTCGTGGTCGTCGGGGGTAAACCCGTGAACAATCATATGGTGGTATTTGCCGCCCGCGCCCACTTGGTCTTCCCGGGTGCGGACCCGCGATAGATATAGCGATATGCCGGCGGCCTTCGCTACCGGGCTGGCGGCATCAGCGACGGCCGGAAGGCTCGCGTCGGTGTCGCAAATCTCCCAAATATCAACCAAGCCTTCGGCACCTTTCACCGCCGCCAACAGCCGGGCGTCGGGGACACCGAATGAAAACAGGGTGAAATGAAAACCGTGGCGGGCACATTCGTCGAGCCGGGCGCGGTGCCCGGGATCTAAGATATCGCTGGCCGGGATGCGCACCCGCGCGGCCCCGGTTTCAATCAGCGCCATCAAGATATAGTCGTTCCGGGTCCGTTTGCGGTCGAACTCATCCAAGGACCCGGATGGTGGAATTTCGATGACCTCAAGCCAGTTCTGGCGCATGTCGAAACCAAACCGGGGGTTGCGGTTTTGCAACGGATGGACCGGCGCCACGCAGTCAACCTGGACATCGTCAGGGCTGCCAGGCTCGGCGACGGTGCCGAAGGTTCTGATCCACTCACAGAAGTGGCCGTGCTCAAACACCTGGACGACGAAATAGCCGAGCTTGGCAAGATCACTGCGGCCGCCCTCCGTCCCCGGCAGCGGTGCGGCGCGGTACATCTCTGCATAATCTTGGCGGACAAAAGCGGTCGACGGCAGCGCATAACAATCCGTCACACCATATCGGTTATACCAAAAGTTATGAACGTGGCCCGAGAACTGCGCCTCGACGCCATGGCGTTCCATCAGATCGAGCAACCACGATCGGCCCGGTTGGGCGAGATTGTCAAAGTGTTCATCCTCATCGAAATCAGTCAGATAGAGCGGGTAGTGCGTGTTGATGAATATCCGCTTACCCGCCTTCGTGGCTTCGGCCATTTCGCCTTCCAGCCAAGCTTTTTGTTCGTCTTCGGCGGTAAGCCCGGAATTGATGAGTTGTGAATCGATCTGAATAAACCGACAATCTTGGTGATCAAAGGCATGATAGACGGCGCCGAAGTTCTTTTTCCACAGCTTGATGTATTCATCACATTCGACGCCACCGGGGCCCCAGGTTATGGGTTTGTCGCCGATATCATGGTTGCCCGGCACCAAGTGCAGGGGGTGGCGCAGTTGGGCGATTTCTTCACGGAAACAATCGGCCGCCATTTCATAGAGATCGGGAAGTGCGGGCACCGGATGCACGATGTCGCCTAAGTGGATCACGAAGGCCAAATCGCGGTTGTTGAGATCACCAATCACGTGCCGCATGCGGCCGTTGGCGCGTTTGTTGATCTCAAATTCGGAATTGCATTCGGTCTCGCCGAAATTCACGTGGGTATCGGTGATGACGGCGTAAGTGAATTGGTGCTGGCCCAGGTCTTTCGCCATCAGCTTCCCCTTCTCGGCAGGTTTCGTTCGGGGTCCGGTGATATAGAGCCTTCAGTAGACTGGTCCAGCACCCGGACATTGACCCCATTGTCGACATTCTCGTATCATAGGAAAAATATTTATTTTCTATTGTTAGAATAGGAATTACCGATGAAATATACACAGGTGCGTTCCTTTCACGCGGTTGCCAAGGCCGGCAGCTTCACCGGCGGCGCCAGAGACTTGAACGTCTCACAGCCGACGGTCACCGAACAGGTCCGCGAATTGGAGGCGACTTATGGCATTGAGGTTTTCAATCGCGCCCAGCGTAAAGCCAAACTGACAGCCGTCGGCCGGTCCTTGTTTGAGATCACCCAAAGGCTTTTCGGACTGGTCGGCGAAACCGAGGCTTTTCTGCGGGCCGCCGGAGATTACGGGGCCGGGCACCTCAGGGTTTCATCGGTGCTGCCGTTCTTCATTGTCGATATCGTGACGGTGTTTCGTGAACATTATCCGTTGATCAAGATCTCCGTGTCGTCGGGAAATTCCGCGACGTCGCTTCAACGCCTGTTAACGTATGAGTCGGACGTCGGCGTGCTATCCGACCATGATCCGGATCACCGCCTTTATACACGGGTTCATGACAGCCACTTCATCGTCGCGATCGTCAGCAGTGACCATCCCTGGGCAACCCGCGAGAGCATTAGTATCACCGAATTACATGATCAACCCATGGTCATGCGTGAAGTCGGTTCGAACACGCGAAGCGCCTTTGAGAGTGCTGCCAATGCTGCCGGCGTGTCGCCCAACATCGTCATGGATATCGAAAGCGGCGAAGCTGTCCGCGAAGCCGTCGCCCGGGGCCACGGGATCGGCGTTTACGGCGAGTTGGCATTGCCCTCCGACCCACGCCTTAAGGTGTTGCAGTTCACGGACGCTGAAATGAAGGTCAACCGCTACCTCGCATGTTTGCACGAGCGGAAAAACGAGTTTCTGGTTGAGGCGTTTTTTGACGTGGCGACCCGGGCGCGTTGAGGAGATAACTGCGCTCGCAACTTTATTTGCTCAGGGGTACGGCGGGCGGAGATTGCTGGGAGGGTCCCTCCGGGGGATCACCAATAGAAAACGCCCCGGATGGGGTGGGCCTAGCTCGGTATCGAAGGGGAATCGGACCGTCGGGCGCCGGCGCCCGCAACTCAATATGTTCAGGGGTTCGGGAGTGACGGATAATTCCCAAGTCCCCTCCGGGAGGATCATCCAATATAAAACGCCCCATCAGGGGCGTTTTATATTGGATGATGGTGGAGCCGAGGGGAATCGAACCCCTGACCTCCACGTTGCGAACGTGGCGCTCTCCCAACTGAGCTACGGCCCCGAACCGGGTGTATCCATCATCATTTCCAGCTGTCTGAAGTGGCGCGCCGGAAACGCGGCGGATAATGTGTCCGGCGACCCCAGGTGTCAAGAAATTGCCGCTGGTTTCTCATGGCTCACATCAAAGCCCGGCAGGCCTTGCGCGCCCACGCCACCGCGATTAGTTTTAGCGGGCATTTCAACAACCGGGCGACACCTGCCATGAGCGTTATTCTCGGCCCCCTCCTACAAGTCGTGCTGATTGCCATCGAACTTTATATGTGGGTGATTATCGTCGGCATCGTATTGAGTTGGCTGGTCGTCTTCAATGTTGTCAACACGTCGAACAAATTCGTCTATATGGTCGGTGATTTTTGCCACCGGGCGACGGAACCGGTGTTGGGACCGATCCGCCGTATCTTGCCTAATCTTGGCGGTCTCGATATCTCGCCACTGATCTTCATTCTGGGTCTGATGTTTGTGAAGGGCGTGATTGTCGAGCTGTACCGCGGGCTTGGTTGAACCGATCCCACCGTTCCCGTCGCCGTTCCAAAAAACATCTGATGGTTTACGCGTCCGCGTCCGCCTCACGCCAAAGGCGGGCCGAAACCGCATTGAGGGCATCGTCGTTGACGCCGGCGGCGGCGCTCAACTCAAGGTATCGGTCACCGCCGTGCCGTAGAAGGGCAAGGCCAATAAGGCACTTCTCAAGTTGCTATCGAAGGAATGGGGGGTGGGTATACGCGGCTTGCGCTTGATCACCGGCGCCAAGGACCGTAACAAGACCATCGGGATTGATGGCGACAGCACCCGGAACCTAACAATCTTGGAAACTTGGCTCGGCGAACGGAACTGAACCCGTCGCCCGGTTGGAACGGAGAAAGAACAATGGCAGATGCCAAACGCATTGACGGCAAGGCTTTCGCTGAAGGCCTGCGTGAACGGGTCGGCGCCGAGGTGGCGCGGATCAAATCGGAAAGTGATGTCACGCCCGGCTTGGCCGTGGTTCTGGTCGGCGAGGATCCGGCCAGCAGTGTCTATGTGCGCAACAAGGCAAAGCAAACCGAAGAAGCTGGGATGAAATCCATCGAGCATCGAATGCCGATGGAAACCAACGAAGCCGATCTGCTGGCCCTGATCGGTGAGCTGAATGGTGATGCGTCCATCAACGGTATTCTCGTGCAGCTGCCGCTGCCCGATCAGATTGACGAGCAAAAGGTGCTTGCCGCCATTGATGTAGAAAAAGATGTCGACGGTTTCCATGTGGAGAACGTCGGCCGGCTCTGGACTGGCGGCGACGCCTTGGTGCCGTGTACGCCGTTTGGATGCATTTTGATGTTGAAGGAAGAATTGGGCGATCTGTCTGGCCAGCGCGCGGTGATCGTCGGACGGTCGAATATTGTCGGCAAGCCGATGGCGGCATTGTTGCTGGCGGAAAGTTGCACCGTCAGCATTTGTCATTCCAGAACCCACGATCTGGAGGAACGCTGTCGCGAAGCCGATATCCTGGTGGCCGCTGTTGGCCGGCCCGAGATGATCCGGGGCGACTGGGTAAAACCGGGAGCAGTTGTTATCGACGTCGGCATCAACCGCATCGACGCGCCAGAAAAAGGTGAGGGCAAAACCCGTTTGGTCGGTGATGTAGCTTATGACGAAGCCCTACAGGTGGCCGGTGCGATCACCCCGGTGCCGGGCGGTGTCGGGCCCATGACCATCGCGTGTTTGCTTCGCAATACAGTCGTCGCGGCGTGTCGGCAGAACGGTTTGAATGACCCAGCGCTTTAAGCGGCAACAACAATTTAACTCGTTGAAAAATAACATTTTGCTGCACTTTATATTGCGCACAAAAAATGCAGCATAAAATGCAGCAAAATTGACAGGCGCTGACATCACCGGCGGACTGCTTTAAAATCATCAATGTATTTTGGAAACAAGGATACCGAAGGTGAATAAGGATACTCCGAACAATCTTTACCCTGTCACGTGCGGCGTTTGCGGCGAAAGCCAAAATACCATGAACGGCGGTTTCGGCACGGACGGCTTGCCGGCCCAGGACGTCAATTGCATGGTTTGTGGGCATACCTTCGGACGCGAGAAATATTTGAGCGGCCTGGAAGTGCGCCGTCAGGAATTCGCCCGGCTTTCCGGCCCCGGCGAAACCTGAGGCCGCCGATGGCTGAGCTCATGCTCGCCATTTCTTTATTTACTTTGACCCATGGCCTCGCTGCGGTCCGGCCAATCCGCGTTGTTTGTATCCGTTGCCTCGGCGAGCGTCTGTACATCACCATATTCTCCGCTGTCAGTCTGGGCATGCTTGTTTGGCTCGGTAGCGCCTATGCCGCCGCTCCGTACATCGAGATTTGGCCCTACGTTCCGGCATTCAAATGGATACCGATCGTGATCATGCCGGCGGCTTGCGTATTGTTGATCGCCGGCCTGACGACGCCCAATCCCTTTTCACTTGGTGCGGGTGCGGCGGGCTTCGATCCGGACCGGCCGGGTATCGTCGGGATCACGCGCCATCCGGCGGTCTGGGCGTTGTTTCT
>JABJBP010000005.1 GCA_018665815.1 Rhodospirillaceae bacterium | reverse complement strand
TGCCCATCGAAGCTCAGACAGTCAGCCAAATGGTTGACCGGGTCATGGGCATGGCCGATGAGACGCGGCTCTATTTGCTGGCCCCCATTGCGCGCGGCAAGAAGGGCGAGTTTAAAAAGGAAATCCAGGATCTGGCGAAACGCGGATTTCAGCGGCTGCGCGTCGATGGCGTCATGGTCGATATCGACGATGCCCCCTCATTGGACAAAAAATTCAAGCATGACATTGAAGTCGTCGTCGACCGCATCGTTGTCCGCGAAGGTATTGAGACTCGCCTTGCCGATAGTTTCGAGACGGCATTGAACTTGGCCGACGGTATTGCTTTCGCCGATGATGCCGACGCGCCGCCACCGACTATCGCCAGCACCAAGGGTGCCAAAAAAGGCGGCATCAAAGATCACGTCCCGGAAGGCCGCACTGTATTTTCGGCAAAGTTTGCCTGTCCGGTTTCCGGCTTCACCATCGATGAGATTGAGCCTCGATTGTTTTCCTTCAACAATCCCTTTGGTGCCTGCCCGGCCTGTGACGGCCTGGGAACGGAAATGTATTTCGATCCGGAATTGGTGGTGCCGGACGAAAGCCTGTCTTTGAACCAGGGCGCCCTGTCGCCGTGGGCCAATTCATCATCAAAATATTACGGGCAGACGCTGGAAGGGCTGGCCGCGCACTTCGACTTTTCGTTGACCATGCCTTGGCATAAGTTAACCAAGAAAAACCGTGAAATTATTCTGTTCGGCACCGGCCGCGAGGACATCACCATGTCCTATCGTGACGGCAACAAAAGCTATCAGATCACCAAGCCCTTCGAGGGCGTCGTCCCGAATATGGAAAGGCGCTGGCGGGAAACAGATTCGACATGGGTCCGCGACGAATTGTCGCGCTACCAAACGGTGACCACATGCTCGGTGTGCGACGGAGCCAGGCTCAAACCCGAAGCCCGCGCCGTTAAACTGGATGGCTGCCACATTTCGGAAGTCGCGGAAATGTCCATTGATGAGGCGCACGGGTGGTTCATCGGACTTGAGGCGACGCTGAACGCCACACAGCGCGAAATTGCCCGTCGGATATTGCGCGAAATCAACGAACGTCTGGGTTTTCTAAAGAATGTCGGGCTTGAATATCTGTCACTTAGCCGCTCCTCACGGACGCTGTCGGGCGGCGAAAGCCAACGGATCCGGCTGGCGTCTCAGATCGGCTCTGGGCTTACGGGTGTTCTTTATGTTCTCGATGAGCCATCCATCGGCCTACACCAGCGTGACAATGCCCGGCTTTTGGAAACCCTGGTGCGATTGCGCGACTTGGGTAATACGGTCGTTGTCGTCGAGCACGATGAAGACGCAATCCGCAGCGCCGACTATGTCGTCGATATAGGGCCGGGCGCCGGCATCCACGGTGGCCAATTGGTTGCCGCCGGCACGCCCGCCGAAGTCATGAAGGCGACCGAAAGTCTAACCGGACAATACCTGACAGGCACGCGGATGATTGATATCCCGACAAAACGCCGGCCGCAAAAGCGCGGGCATAATCTGAAATTGAAAGGCGCCAGGGCCCACAATCTGGATAATCTCGACGTTGAATTTCCGCTCGGCAACATGATCTGTATTACCGGCGTGTCCGGTGGTGGTAAATCCAGCCTGGTCGTCGAAACTCTCTACAAGGCGCTGGCCCGAAAACTGAACGGTGCGCGCCTGCATCCGGGTGCGAACGACGGCATTGCCGGGGTCGAACGCATCGATAAAGTGGTCGACATTGACCAATCCCCTATCGGCCGCACACCGCGTTCCAACCCGGCGACCTACACGGGCGCCTTTACGCCGATTCGCGACTGGTTTGCCGGCCTGCCCGAATCACGGGCCCGTGGGTACAAGCCGGGTCGATTTTCATTCAACGTCAAGGGTGGCCGTTGCGAAGCCTGCCAGGGCGACGGCGTTATCAAGATCGAGATGCACTTCCTGCCCGACGTCTATGTGCAGTGCGACGTCTGTAAGGGGAAACGCTACAACCGCGAAACCCTTGAGATCGACTTTCGCGGCCAATCCATTGCCGATGTCCTGGACATGACCGTTGAAGAGGCCGCCGATTTTTTCAAAGCCGTGCCCTCGATCCGCGACAAAATGGTGACGCTGAAGCGAGTCGGGTTAGGATACATTCACTTAGGCCAGCAAGCGACGACGCTATCAGGCGGCGAGGCCCAACGGGTCAAGCTGGCCAAGGAACTGAGCCGCCGCGCGACCGGCAAAACGCTTTATATTCTGGACGAGCCGACGACAGGTTTGCATTTCGAGGATGTTAAAAAACTCCTGGAGGTGCTCGATGCACTGGTTGAACAAGGCAACACGGTGATCGTCATCGAGCACAATCTGGAGGTCATCAAGACCGCCGATTGGATCATCGATCTGGGCCCTGAAGGCGGCAATAAAGGCGGCCGCATCGTCGCCGAAGGCCCGCCCGAAACGGTAGCTGGTGTCGCCGAAAGCTTCACCGGTCAATATCTAGCACCGTATTTGGGGATCAAAAAGAAACGGAAGAAAAAGGCTTCTTGAGCAACACAGCGAGCCGCGATGAGCGTGTCCGGTTGGAGGCTCAGCTTAAAGAGTTGACATCCGCCTGGGCTGAATTCGAACATCAGGCGCGACGTTATCGCGATGCCGGCGAGCGCGCCGGGGGCATCAATCACGGTATTGATCCCGATGTTCGCCAGCTCCACAAAAATCTTGCTGACAACCAAGCCGAGCAGGAACTAGTGAAAATCAAATTGGCCGCCCTGGACGCCTTGGAAGGTCCGGACGCCTTGGCGGCACACGAGGACAAGAGATGAAAATTTCCCGCGACACCTCAATCACGCCTGAAATTATGAATGCCCGCCTGCCCGGCTCCCTGCCGGGTTTGATGGGCATAGAAATCACTGAAATCCGAGATGGTGAACTAGACGCCCAGATGCCGGTTCAGCCTGACAAATTGGCACCCAACGGCTTTCTGCACGCAGCGTCAGTGATCGCGCTGGCGGATACGGCCTGCGGTGTCGCGACCTGGGTGCACATGCCGGACGGCGCCGAAAGTTTCACGACCATCGAATTGAAAAGCAATTTCCTGGGCACCGCGCGCGATGGAGAGATCACGTGCACAGCCAAGGCCCAACACATGGGCCGAACGACCCAGGTTTGGGACGCTGAGGTCAAGCATACGGAGACGGGGCGAACAATCGCACTATTTCGGTGTTCGCAGATGATCTTATGGCCACGTTGATCAGGTGTCTTGGAATGAACCTTCAGCGCTGGGTCTTTCAAAGCCCGGCGGTGATCGTGTAGGCTGACCCGAATAAGGCCCAATCGGAGTTTTTCTTCATGCCGTCCAATGTCCGCGATACCATTGTCAAACTTGTCCTGATTTCCTTCGTGGTTGGGTTGTTGATTTCGTTTTTCGAAATCAATCCGGCGGAGCTATTGGCGAACTTTGGCGAAACAGCACAGAAAATCTTCTCGCTGGTCGCACGGTTCATTGAATGGTCGGTTAAATATGTGCTGTTGGGCGCGGTGATCGTCATGCCGATCTGGCTGATCTTCTTCCTGATCGGTAAAGCACGCGGAAAATCACCGAGCCGTCGCTAGAGAACTACGCCGAGGAAAACTTATCCCAAACCTTGGCGACCAGCTTCTCTGATCGTTTCCGTGAACAACTCGGTTATGCGCTTGATATCGTGACGCGCGTTTTCGAGGGCCCGAACCACATCACTGTCGGCCTCGTTGCCAGCACGGATGCGTTCGGCCAAAACTCTCGCTTGGTTGAGGTTCACCACTTTCTCGCTATCATCTGAAAGGCGGGTCACATCGGCCCCGGTATCCGAGGCCTGATCTTGTCCGGTTCCAAAGCGTCCCGAGACAGCTAAACTCACCTGGGCAAAAATATCGGTGATCCGTCGAATATCTTCCTCGCCGCGTTTCAGGGCCGCATCGAATGCCTGTCTGTCCGTCCCCGCGTCGGGCAATGCCGCCGCCAATTCGTTGGCGCGCGCCAAATTCACTATCTTCTGACCTTGTTCGCTAAGTTCTAGCGTATCGCGAGAGACGCGGTCAGCTGATGGCGCCGAAGGCGCATCATCAGATACATCGTCATCGCCAACCACAGGCGGTGGCCCCACCGGCAGCCGGAAAAAACTTGGTCTGGGTCCAATTTCATTAACCATGTGTCACTATAACACGTTTATCCGATAAATTAGAAGGTTATAGGCACAATACAAAATGCATGACGGATCAGCGCCAAAATTGCTGATCGAAAAAGTCTCCGGTGCGATCGGCGAGAGAATGCTTCTCGGACTGGTTTGTGTATTATACATAGAGCCCGCCCTCAATACTGGCGCGCCCTAGACAAAGCCTCGCGCGGGTACAAGAATTGCCGTCGACACGGTGTACACATAAGCATTTCTCAGGCACTCCGATATTATGCAACGACGTCCACTCTTCCTATTTGCGTTCGTCGCGATTTGCCTGATGGTAGTTGGCGGCGGCAACGCTATTCGCAAGGCGGTCGACCCAAGCGTCGCCGGCACCGGTAGTCCCGTGCTGGAATCCTTGGGCAATGTCATCAAAGGCTTAGTGTCCACGCGATTGGGATACAAAACCGCAGATCCCAATAACCCGAAGCAAGTGACCCGTGGCGCCGAAATTTACGCGAAGCACTGCGCAAGTTGTCACGGTGCTAATCTGCAAGGCCAAGCCAATTGGCGCCAGCGAAACCCGGATGGCACCATGCCCGCGCCGCCACACGACGCCAGCGGACATACTTGGCACCATCCTGATAGCTTATTGTTTGATTACACCAAAAAAGGCGGGCAGGCCTTGGCACCGAAAGACTTCAAAAGCGCTATGCCTAGCTATGGTGGCGTATTGGCGGACTCCGACATTTGGTCCGTTCTAGCATACGTCAAAAGCCGGTGGCCTGCCAAAATTCGAGCTCGTCAAATGCGATTGAATAATTAGTCCGCTAGCGTCAGCTAAACGTTATTTGAATGTGACGGTGGCAACAGCACGGGCGGTTTTCGAGGTTGGCCACATGGTCGGCGCCGAAGGTGCTTCATCAGCACCGGTGATTTTCGTACCATCACCAACCCGGGTCAGATCAACCCGCCCGGCCTTGGTTTAGACGAAAACACCCTTGCCATCCAACAACGCAACTTCGAAATCGCCATCCAACGATCCGCCCCAGAAGGTCGTTCCGCGAATGCCGATGGTTGCGGTTTCCGTGCTGACCATGAACTTCGCGTCAGCGACCTGCATAAGAGTTCCGCTGGCGGCGCTGAAGGCGCCTTGCAAGAGCCGCATGGCAGCGTTCGGTTTAGCACCGCCAACAATATAGTCGACGACGACAAATACGGTTTTTTCGCCGAGCGTCATCACCGCGTCATCAAGCATCGCCATCTCAAGGCGCGCGCCCTTGCCTGTTGAAATGACATCACCGACCAGCACGTCATCACCGACGCCAAGCGGTCTTGGAAGCGCATCCTGCATGGCCACGGCGCGACCTTGCAGCCGCGTCACCTTGCCGGCCACATCGTTGTCTGATTGCGTCCATCCGGCGGTTGCGCCGACGATGATTAAAAAAACCCACCAACCACGGTGCGAAGCGATGAGCTAATTTCATGACGCTTTCCCTCCTGAATTGGCTTCAATGCCGAATACCCGCGCTGCAAAGCCCGGGTAGGTCGCGCCAATCTGGGCGCCAATTCGGCTGCGCAGCAAATCCAAGCGCTCGGGTTCCGGCGCCGGGGTCATTGGCACGGTTTCGGGGATATCGAATTCAAACCCGGTGTTCTCGAGGACGTCTTCCAGCGTATGACCGGGATGCACGGATTCCAATTTAAACCTCCGCCGGTCGGCGTGAAAAGACATCAAACATCGCTCAGTGACCAGAAATTTTGGTCCGCCGGGTCGCCGTACATCGGGCTCGCTCACGCCCGGCGCGCTGATGAAATCTACCTTCGGCACGAACACACGCCGTGTGTGTTCAGGGCGGAACAAAATGACTTTCGGCACAACAAAATACATGTGCGCGGAACCGAAAGAGCCCGGGAACCGGCGCTGGATTTCCGGATACCCAGCCTCACCAACGGTACCCACCAAATTGACATTGGCTTCGCCGTCGATTTGTACACCGCCTAAAAAGAATACGTCGATCCGCCCTTGCCCGGCACAATCGAAAATTTCCCGTGATCCGTCGGTGAATGGATTGTTGGCCTCGCCGTGAATGATCGATGCGCGCGGTCGCCCGCCGGTGACTTCACGAGTCAATAGAACAGCCGACCCCGGTATCGGCGAAGCGGCGCCAACGGCCACATGTCGAACTGCCGGATCGGCTTCCAATAGCCGGGTAATGACACAGATTAGAAATTCGTCGGGATGGTAATTCATTCGGCGGCGTCGGAGTGCACGTCACCGAGGATCCGGGCCAAATAATCCTGAAAACCATCCGTGGTCTTGGCGGCACGGGCATAGGCGGCAATCTCATCCGTGTCGGCATCGTAACTGCCCGGCAGGGCAGATGGCCAAGCGCCGTTCGCGGCTTCAGCCACACCGCCGATGTAAAGGTTGGACAGCGTGCCCGCGGCCAGCGTGTCGTCGGCAGGGAAATCG
>JABJBP010000027.1 GCA_018665815.1 Rhodospirillaceae bacterium | reverse complement strand
GCGCCAACGGCGCGGTGATGGTTATCGGCACCGACGATCGACCTTACATCTGGAACGGCAAGGACTGGAAAAAGGTTGCCGGCAAGGCACGCCAAATCACCGTCGACCGCAACGGCAACCCGTGGGTTGTCAACGCGGGCCAGGCCATCTACGCCTGGGACAAGGCGGCGAAGCTGAAGGCGTCGAAGCCGGCCGTCACACCGATTAGGCAACTTTTGTCTGGCAACGTCGTCCAATTCCAGATGGAACATTCGAAACGTTGTTTGGATAACTCCGGCTCCAAGAGCAAAGGCGCGCAGGCTTGGCAGTACGATTGCAATCGCAAGAACGACAATCAGAAATGGCGCATCGTCTATAAGGATGGAACTTGGTTTAACCTCGTCAACATTCGTACCGGCATGTGCCTGGATATCGATGGCAATTCGAAATCCAAGGGAAGAAAAGTGCATCAGTGGCCCTGCCATAAGGGCGCCAACCAACAGTGGCGTCTGGACAATCAGGGCGGCGGCTGGTTCCGTCTAGTCGTCCGCCATTCTAATCAGTGCATGGACGTGTCGGGCGGTAAGAAGGGTAACCGCGAGAAATACATTCAGTGGCCCTGTCACAAGGGCGGCAATCAGAAATTCAAGATCTATTGAGCTTGAATTCCAATCAATGAGCAGGTGCCGGGCCATAATTTTCGGTCCGGTACTTTCTCTAACCTCTTGTGTTTGCTGATTGAATCGTAATAATCACGATATGGGATATTGGCAGGATATATTTAAGCGTGCGCATCTGATCATCCTGGCGATGCTTTTGTCAGTGGCCGGAAGCATCGTTGGGACGGCTGTCCAGGCTGCGTCATCGGCAGTGATCATCATGTATCACCGGTTCGGCGAGTCGGATTATCCGGCGACCAACACAACGGTTGAGCAACTCGATACCCACATCCAGGAGCTGACCACCGGCGGCTATACGGTTTTGCCGGTGGCACAAATCGTCACTAGGTTGGCTGCCGGTACGGACTTGCCTGACCGCACCGTCGGCATCACCATCGATGATGCCTATCGCTCGGTCTTTACGGTGGCCTGGCCGAAGTTCAAATCGGCCGGCCTGCCGATCACGGTGTTCGTTGCCACCGGCCATGTCGATCAGGGCTCTTCGCGCCATTTGACCTGGGATCAGGTTCGCGAAATGCGCGATGGCGGCGCGACCATCGGCCATCACACGGTGTCACATCTTCACATGGTCAAAGCGTCACCGGAACGCCTGGCCCGTGAAATCGATGACGCCTTTGAACGCTTCGATGCGAAGATCGGCCAGCGGCCAGGTCTTTTCGCCTATCCCTATGGCGAAGCCAATCTGGCGACCATGGCCACGGTCAAGAAAGCCGGGTTCGTCGCCGCCTTCGGTCAGCACTCGGGTGTGGTCGGCAATACCGATGGTCAATATTATCTGCCACGTTTTGCCATGAACGAAACCTATGGCGACCTGGCCCGACTTCGATTGGCCGCCAACGCCTTGCCGCTGGTGGTCACCGACGTAACGCCGCCGGACCACCAAATTGGCGATGACAATCCGCCGGCCATGGGGTTCACGATTGCCCGTCAAATTGGATCGCTGTCCAATTTAGCGTGTTTTCTATCACACGCCGGGCGCGCCCGGGTCGAACGCCTGGAGCCCCGCATCGAGGTCCGCATTGACAAGCCCTTCCCGCAAGGTCGGACCCGCCTCAACTGCACCTTGCGCACAGCCAGCGGGCGCTGGCGCTGGTATGGGCGCCAATTCTACCGGCCTTAAAGCCGATTCACACAGATAGAAATTTTATATGAGCGGCCGTTTAACAGAGAACCGTTCGCCGCTGAGGCGCGCCCGGTCCAGATGATTGAGCTTGTTGACCACCATGATCGACCGCAGCGTTTTTACATATTTGCCACCGCGTTCGGAATAGCTGGTCAATGTATCGACCAGCCGCCTGCCCTCAATGAGCGCTCCATTGCGGCGCATATCGGCACGCAGCTTGCGAAAGCCGCGGTAAGCTCGGTGTGAGTTCAGATTTCGGTAGTAGGCGCGTACCGAATGTAGGAGACTTTTGAAGACGCGAACTCTGTGGGTCTTGCCGGCTTCGCGCTGTAACGGCACCAAACCCTCGGCGCCGCTGAATGTCCACTGGCCGAAAATGGCATTGCCTTGGCGTGAAAACCGGGATGTCCCCCAGCCGCTTTCTTCGGCGGCTTGGGCCAACGCCAGCGACGGCGGGACAATATCGACACGGCTCATCAGCCCCGCTACATCGCCTCGTTTGACACGGTAGCGTTCTGCCAAAACGATCAACCATAACCGGTCAACAGCAGCCAACCGCTCGCCTTTCTTAAGACGAATATTGAGTTCCCACAGACGCCGTCGGTCGGTGGAGACCTCTTCGTTGACCTGCAAGATCAGCGGCAGCACGGTCTTGAAGAAGATTGCCTTGCGCTGCTTGGATTCGCGAACCTTCGCCAAATCAGCCGGCAAGCTGGCCAAAAACAGCCGCGGCACTTCGGTGTCACCGGTCTTCACGGCATCCAGATCGTAGCCCATGCGCTGAAAGGTTTTCCAAAGTGCGTCGGCAGTGTGCAAGTTGACGGCCCGGTGGCCACGGTCAAGAACACCGACATCGGCGCCGACCAGCGATTCAGCATGGGTGCCGGCTGCCTTGATGCGAACCAGTCCAGCCGGCAATACCGGTCCCGACGCGGTGTCAAATGCCACCTCCGGGAATTCCAGCACGGCTTTCGGCACGCCAATTTCCGCGCGCGGCGGATTAATCACCGCCAGCGCCGACAATCCTGAGACCAATCCCCCGGCGGCAATCAAAATGCCGCGTTCAAATCGTCCTGTCATATTCTTTTCCGGCTCGCTACCTGTTACACAAAGCCCATCGCGACGGCGTTCACCGTCGCACGAACGTTCTGTCTTCCCTGGGAATTGGACCGTTCGTTCTCTTCTCCATATGTCGGAACGAATCGGAACCTATTGGCCGGCTACGTATGGCAAACGCGTTTAACACACCCACGCCCGGATTTCATCAAGTTATTTCCTTATCGGTAACAATCGATATAAAATAATGCACTGCAGCAAATATATTGCACTGCACCATTTTGTCAAGTTGCAAAGCTTATTCGACCGCCCGAACCTCCTGCACTTCTGGCACATAATATTTCAGCATGTTCTCGATGCCGTGTTTCAGTGTCGCCGTCGAACTAGGGCATCCGGCGCAGGCGCCCTGCATATGAAGATAGACAATGCCATCTTCGAATCCTTTGTAAACAATATCGCCACCGTCCTGAGCAACCGCCGGACGCACGCGCGTATCAATAAGTTCGCGGATCTGCCCGACGATTTCACCTTCATCTCCGTCGCTCGGCGTGGCCTCATCAACCGCGCCTTCCATGGCTGGTCGACCGGACTGGAAGTGTTCCATGATAGCGCCCAAAATTAGGGGCTTCATGACTTCCCATTCCTTATCGGCGGATTTCGTCACGGTAATGAAATCAGCGCCCAGGAAAACCCCGATCACGCCTTCCGTTGTGAATAGCGAGCCCGCCAACGGGGAGGGCCCGGCCTCATCGGGCGCGGCGAAATTCGCGGTGCCTTGTTCCATGACGGCTTGGCCCGGCAGAAACTTCAACGTCGCCGGGTTCGGAGTGCTTTCAGTCTGGATGAACATGGTGGCTCCTTGTTTGAACCTTCTAGTGTCTGGGCCGCGAAAACAATACGGTCTGCCCGATAAATGGGGTCGAGGGCAATCCCGGTCAAGGGCTATACCCTCGCGATAGGTATTATTATAACCAAATCGGACGCTCACCGCAGCCGATAATTCCAGGGTCTTCGCGGCGGCGCACTTAAGGTTTCAAAAACCCGACCAATTCTTGCACTTCGGCCATCACCGGTGCCGCCAGAGCCGCGGCCTTTTCGGCGCCTGTCCGTAGCACTTGATCAATATGGTCAGGGGCATCCATCAGGCGGCGCATTTCATCTTGAATGGGGCTCAGTTTCTCGACCGCCAAATCGGCCAACGCCGGCTTGAACGCGCCGAAACCTTCGCCATCGAAGCGCTCAAGAACCTCATCCGCCGTGGTGTCTTCCAGCGCCGCATATATACCGACCAGATTGGCCGCCTCGGGCCGGTCTTCCAATCCCTTGATGTCACCGGGCAGAGGCTCGGGATCGGTCCGGGCTTTGCGGATTTTCTTTGCGATATCATCAATGCTGTCAGTCATGTTGATACGTGAATTGTCCGAAGGATCCGACTTTGACATTTTCTTGGCGCCGTCCTTCAACGACATGACTCGCGTCGCCGCGCCGAAAATCAGCGGCTCGACGATGGGGAAAAATTCGGTGCCATAATCATGATTGAACTTAGCCGCAATATCGCGGGCCAGTTCCAAATGCTGTTTCTGGTCTTCGCCCACTGGCACGTGTGTGCCTTTATAAGCCAAGATATCGGCAGCCATGAGGTTCGGGTACGCATAAAGCCCGACGGAGGCACGCGCCTTGTCCTTGCCGGCCTTTTCCTTGAACTGCGTCATCCGCTCAAGCCAACCCAAACGCGCCACGCAATTAAAAATCCATGCGAGCTCCGCATGCGCCGTCACCTGGCTTTGGTTGAAGATTATGTTGCGTGCCGAATCGACTCCGGCGGCGATCATCGCCGCCGCCGTCTCCCGCGTGTTGGCGCGCAAGGCGTCGGGTTCTTGCCAAACGGTGATGGCGTGCAGATCAACAACGCAGAACAGGCAGTCGTCAAAATCCGCCTGCAGGCGCACCCAGTTTCGGATCGCGCCGAGATAATTTCCCAGATGCAGATTGCCGGTCGGCTGAACGCCGGAAAAGATGCGTTTCATATTAAGGCCCCTTAGGCGCCGGGTGGGCGCGGCGCGCCCTTAGCTTACGCCGCATAAGCGGCGGCGCGCGTTTGCGCTTGCCTCAGAACCGATCCCTTGCGGGTTCGGCTCCTCGGTAACATTGAATTCTCAAGCGCCGTTTTATGGCGGCTCCGCTGGTGGGGGTCAAGCATCGCCGGGGGGATTGGCTGGACGTTTAAGCATGCCCTTAAAATCCTGCCAACCGGCGGCGCCGAGAATTTGGGCGAGAAACGCAAAGATCAACAAGCCGCCAGCAACCAGTCCCGCAAGAGCCATGGCCCGCATGCTTTCAGCGCCGGCCAAGTAAGGCGCAAGAGCCTGGAAACAGACATAGAGACCGATGCCCATGCCGAAGCTGGCCAGGACGATTCTCGGCCCGCGCCGCGAAAATCGCTGATCAAATTCCAGGTGGCCCCGGCGGCGTAGCGCGATTGCCAATCCGGCGGCATTCATCCAGGCGGCCAGCGACGATGCCAACGCAATGCCCACGTGCCCCCAAATTTGCATAAGAATTAGATTCAGGATGATGTTGGCGAGCATCGACCATGCGGCGATCTTGACCGGTGTCTTGGTGTCCTCGCGGGCGAAAAAGCCAGGCGTCAGCACCCGGATCAACACATAGGCAGGCAACCCGGTGGCATACGCCATGAGCGCTTGTGCGGTGGCGAGCGATTCCATTGGGCCGAACGCACCGCGCTGAAACAATACGGCCACGATAGGCTCTGCAATGACCAACAAAGCCACCGCCGCCGGCAGCGTCAGCAACAAGGCAAATTCAAGTCCCCTATTTTGGCTATGGGTAGCGGCGGCACCATCACCGCCCGCCAACTGCCGCGATAGCGTCGGCAACAGGGCCGTGCCAACCGCGACACCAACCACGCCTAAGGGCAATTGCGTGACCCGATCGGCGTAATAAAGATAAGAGACCGCGCCTTCGGCCACCAATGATGCCAAGATTGTCCCGATCAGCAGATTGATTTGATACAGGCTGGCACCGAACACTACGGGCAGAATACGCCGGCCCAGCAACCGCACCTTGTCGGACAACCGGGGCCGGGCAAACCACACTGGCAGGCCTTCACGACGGCAATGATAAATCAGCCATAGAAACTGCACGATACCAGCCGCGAACACGCCCCACGCCAATACATGCCCGGCGTTGGTGGCCTCGCCATGGCCGTCCGCAAACCCAAGCATTGCGGCGATCAACACGATATTCAGTAACACCGGTGCGGCGGCCGCGGCGGCGAACCGGTGCAGTGAATTCAGCACACCCGACTGCAAAGACACCAAAGAGATGAACAGCAAATATGGAAAGGCTATGCGCGATAGCTCCGTCGCCAGTTCCATCTTGCCGGCGACGGCCTCGAACCCGGGCGCCAGGACCACCATCGCCCACGGCATGATGATTTCCATCAGCGCGACGAAGAACGCTAAGATCACAAACAGCACCGAAAACGCCTGATCGGCGAATGCCTTCGCCTTGTCGCGCCCTTCGGCTTCCAACAGATTGGAGAAGATCGGCACAAAGGCGGCTGCAAACGCGCCTTCCGCAAACAACCGGCGAAACAAGTTCGGAAACCGGAAGGCGACGAAGAAGCAATCGGCCACGGTGCCGGCACCCAGAATCGACGCGATCAAAATGTCACGGACAAAGCCGAGCACCCGGCTCAACATGGTGTAGCCGCCAACCGTGGTGATCGCCTTCAGGAGATACATGCCATCTGAATAACCCGAATTTGTGTCTGCGGGAAGGCGTGAATACGGCAACCACGTGATTTTGGGCCACCAAATGAAAAACCCCGCCTGGGATGGCGGGGTTTTCAACTAGGTATCAAATACCGTCGATCAGGGACGAATATAACTCCAGCCTTTTTCCTGAAGTTCCATCAGACGGATGACGCCGGATGGCACCATCTTGGCTTCGGAAACCAACTCGACTTTCTTTTTCGCACTCATTTTCTTGTGCGTATTGCCGCAGGCCGAGAACCGCAGATTGTCCATGGCAAGGCCCATCGAGGCGATGCGTTGTTTCACCGGCGAGGTGTCTTCGCGCAGCATATGCAGGCCGGGGCCGTAAGCGACGACTTCAATCTCCACCTTCTCGCCTTTTGATTTGTAATATTTGTCGATGTTCTGCGCATTGTTGAGCGCCATGCCGATACGTTTTTTATCGTTGTCATCGACGTGAATAACAACCCTGTGCACCATATCGGCGGCTTGCACCGGCACGGCGGCGGCGAACATCACCCCGGCCATGACGGCCAGAGCGGCCCAAAATCCTCGCTTCATGTGGTTATCCTCCCATTCAAGAAAAATCATATGTGGCGGCAGTATATGCGTCACCGCGAGTAATTCATATTCGGTCTCGCGATTACGTGATGGCTGCACTATTCCGGCGGAAAAAGTGGGCATCGCGCTTTTTCTGGATAATTTCGGCAATCCGGCGTATATCGGGCACGGAAATACCTACGAAAATAACCTGGGCAATCAGAACAACATACGAATAGAGATCCATCATGGCCGAGAAATGGGCGCCGAATAGCTGGCGCAGTAAACCGATCATTCAAGTGCCGGAATATCCGGACGCGGCGAAATTAGAAGCCGTGGAGAGCCAACTTCGCGCCTCGCCACCGTTGGTGTTCGCGGGCGAGGCCCGCAATTTGAAGCGCGCGCTGGCGAAAGCCGCCGATGGCGAAGCCTTCGTATTGCAGGGCGGTGATTGCGCCGAGAGTTTTGCCGAATTTCACGCCGACAATATCCGCGACACTTTCCGCGTGCTGCTGCAGATGGCAGTCGTGCTGACCTTCGGCGCCGGGCTACCGGTGGTCAAACTGGGCCGCCTCGCCGGCCAGTTCGCGAAACCACGCTCGTCGAATTTCGAGACCATTGATGACGTCACACTGGATGCCTACCGCGGTGATATGGTCAACGGCATGGCGTTCACGGAAGCCGAGCGGGTCCCCGACCCGGAACGCCTTGTCCGTGTTTATAACCAATCCGCAGCAACGCTGAACCTGCTCAGGGCCTTCGCCCAAGGCGGCTATGCGGACCTGCATAAGGTCCATCAATGGAATCTTGGGTTTGTCGCCGACAGCCCGCTGGGTGAACGTTACCGTGATCTGGCCGACCGGCTGGACGAAACTCTGGGCTTCATGGCGGCCTGCGGGATCAATTCGGAAACCACCCCGCAGCTTCGCGAGACGGATTTCTACACCTGCCATGAAGGCCTTCTGCTGACTTATGAAGAAGCCCTGACACGTGTCGATTCCACGTCGGGCGACTGGTACGATACATCGGCCCATATGGTATGGATCGGCGACCGCACCCGCCAACCCGACGGTGCGCACGTGGAATTCATGCGCGGCATTGCCAACCCCATCGGCATGAAAACCGGCCCCAGCATGGATCCCGATGAACTCATCCGCTTGATCGATATCCTCAATCCCGAAAACGAGCCCGGCCGTTTGACGTTGGTGTCTCGCATGAGCGCCGACGCGGTCACGGAAAAGTTGCCGCCCTTGGTGCGCCGGGTCCGCGACGAAGGCCGCCGCGTGGTTTGGGTCTGCGATCCCATGCACGGCAATACGATCAAAAGCTCGTCGGGCTACAAGACGCGCCCATTCGATTCGATCCTGCGTGAGGTCAAAGGCTTCTTCGACGTGCACCGCGCCGAAGGCACGCATGCCGGCGGCGTCCATTTTGAGATGACCGGCCAGGACGTCACCGAATGCACCGGCGGTGCCCGCGCCATCACCGACGATGATTTGTCGGCACGTTATCACACCCATTGCGATCCGCGCCTGAATGCCACGCAGTCGTTGGAACTGGCGTTCCTTTTAGCCGAAACGTTGAAAGATGCCCGGAGCCAAGAACCCAAACGCGCCGCCGCGCAAAGCTAAAGAGGCCGTCCCTAACGGCTCGCCAAGGAGAGCATAATGCAAAAGATCGAACTGAGTGTGCACGAGTTCATGACCATCATGGGCAACCTGGATGAGGGCTTCGGCGGCCGCATGAAGGCGCCGGACGAAAGCATCTACGCCGCGTGGTATGAACAATGGAAAGCCATGGATGAGCGCCTCGAAAGTCTAGGTTTGATGGAACGCGCCGACATGCTGTTTGACGGCAAGATCGCGATCAACGCGCTGAGCGAAGCGCACTTCCAGGAACTACTGAAATGTGTCCGCGGTCAGGTCAAATTCCACGGCCAGCTCATCGCCGATAAGGATGAGGACGCCGACGAAGACGATTTGAATATGTGGGAAGAACGATTGGCTGAGCTGTCGGCGATGCACGATTCCGCCAGCTGGCAGAACCAGAACTAGTTTCAGCTCTTGCCTGAACGCCCTTCTGACACACCTCTCGAAAGCGCCCCAAAGATCGGTATCGTCAGCCTCGGCTGCCCAAAAGCCCTGGTGGACAGCGAACGTATCCTGACCAAGCTGCGCGCCGAGGGCTATGAGATTTCCGGCACGTACGCCGGCGCGGATGCGGTGATTGTCAACACCTGCGGATTCTTGGACAGCGCCAAGAAAGAAAGCCTGGAGGCCATCGGTGAAGCGCTCGACGAAAACGGTCGGGTCATCGTGACCGGATGTCTGGGCGCCGATGAAGAGATTATCCGCGCCGCTCACCCGGACGTCCTCGCCGTCTCGGGTCCGCATCAATACGAAGCGGTGATGGAAGCCGTCCACGACCACTTGCCGCCGGCCCATGATCCTTATGCCGATTTGGTGCCCCCCGAAGGCATTCGCCTGACGCCGCGGCACTATGCGTATCTGAAAATTTCCGAAGGCTGCAATCAGACCTGCGCGTTCTGTATCATTCCGTCCATGCGCGGCAAGTTGCGCAGCCGCCCGGCCAATGAAGTGGTCGCCGAGGCCGAGCGGTTGGTCAACGCCGGGGTTCGTGAACTGTTGGTGATCTCCCAGGACACTGGCGCCTACGGCAGTGACCTCAAGTATGCCGAAAGCGCCTACAAGGGCCAAAGCTACGCCGCCCGGATCACTGATCTTTGCCGGGCGCTGGGCGAGATGGGGGTGTGGATCCGGCTACATTACATCTACCCCTACCCGCATATCGACGATCTGATTCCGTTGATGGCTGAAGGCTTGATCCTGCCGTATCTGGACATCCCCTTTCAGCACGCCAGCCATGATATTTTGAAAGCCATGCGGCGCCCGGCGCATCAGGAAAAAACGTTGGACCGGCTGCAACGCTGGCGCACCGTCGCCCCTGATATCGCCATCCGTTCGACCTTCATCGTCGGCTTTCCGGGCGAGACCGAAGACGATTTCTCCCACCTATTGCAATGGCTGGAGGCGGCGGAACTGGACCGGGTCGGATGCTTTAAATACGAAGACGTCGAGGGCGCGCGTTCCAACGCGCTGGCCAGCCACGTCGACGAAGAAGTCAAGGACGAGCGCTGGGAACGATTGATGGAAACCCAGCGCCGGATCAGCGCCAAAAAGACGGCGGCGAAAATTGGCCAAACCTTTGAAGTGATCATCGACGATGCCGATGTTGACGACGGCGCTTGGGGCCGGACCTATGCGGACGCGCCGGAAATTGATGGCCGAGTCAATATTCCGGGCTCACATGATTTGCGGCCCGGCGACAACGTATCCGTCAAGATCAACAGCGCCGATGATTACGATCTATTTGGCGAACCTGTTTAAGACGCCACCATGGCGGCGACGATAGAATCCGCGTCGATCCCATATGTTCTGTACAGATCGGGAATATCCCCACATTGACCGAAGGCCTCGACGCCCAAGGGCACAATCCGATGCCCGCGCACACCACCTAACCAAGATAGCGTCGCCGGGTGGCCGTCCAAGACCGTGACCATGCGGGTCCCCGACGCCATTTCAGACAGCAAGCCCGCGATGTTTGACGCATCGCCGCCTTGGCGCCAATCCTGATAAAGCCGGTCGGCTGACGTCACCGCCAGCAATCCGACGCCGGGACGGGTTTTGGCCACCCTGGCGTGCGCCGCTTCCGCCTCCGGCGCAATGGCGCCGGCGTAGACAATGGCGCCAGCCTGGGGATCAGTGGGTTTCACTCGCCAGTAGGCACCGTCGAGAACACCGCCGTTGAGTTTTTCCTCCATCTCGCGCTTCGGCTGCGCCAGGGGCCGCGTCGACAGGCGGAGATACACCGAGCCGCCGTCGTCGGCCTGCATGTGTTCGAAACTCCAACGCATGATCGCCGCCACTTCGTCCGCAAACGCCGGGTCGAAACTGGCGAGGCCCGGTTGGCCCATACCGATCAGCGGCGAGGACACAGATTGATGCGCACCCCCTTCCGGCGCCAAGGTAATGCCCGACGGCGTGGCAACAACCATGAACCGGGCGTCCTGGTAACATGCGTAGTTCAGTGCATCCAAGCCGCGTGCGATGAACGGATCATAAAGCGTGCCGATGGGAAACAGGCGTTTGCCGAACAGTTGATGGCTGAGCCCCAATGCACCTAACAATATGAACAAATTGTTCTCGGCGATACCCAGCTCAATGTGTTGGCCGGTGTCCGAGAACGCCCATTTCTGTGCCGAGGGCACGTGCTCGGCGCGGAACACATCTTCCTTTTCATCACGTGCAAAAATGCCCCGCCGGTTGACCCAGCCACCCAAGTTCGTCGATTGGGTGACGTCCGGCGCCGTGGTCACGATGGCATCAGCCAGGTCAGTGCGCGACCCCGCGATGTCATAGAGAATTTTGCCGAACGCTTCTTGGGTGCTTTGGACATCGATGGCCGGCACCGGCAAGGTTTTGGGAACCTCGATCGCCGCGACGCTGTGGCGTCGGGGCGCCATTGAAGCGTTGAAGGGCACGAGATCAAGGAATGCCCGAAGGGTCTCAGCACGATCTTCCATCCCGGCGAACGGCGCCCATTCATCGCCTTCGGGAATATTCAACGACGCCTGATAGCCGGCCATCTGGTCCGGCGTCATGATGCCTGCGTGATTGTCCTTGTGACCTTGCAACGGCAATCCCCAGCCCTTCACCGTGTAGGCCAGGAAGCAGGTCGGTGTGTCATCCTGAGATGCCGTAGCAAAGGCCTCCAGCATGGTTTCCAGACAATGTCCGCCCAAGTTCGTCATCAACCCTTGAAGGGCGTCGTCCGAATGCTCTTCGATCAAGGCGGCCGCCTCGGCGTCGGTGCCGATATCGGCCAGAATGTGGGTGCGCCACGCCGCGCCGCCTTGAAACGTCAATGCCGAATACATTTCGTTCGGGCAATCATTGATCCATTTCTTCAGCTTTTTGCCGCCAGGCTTAGCAAAGGCTTCACGCATCCTCTTGCCGTATTTGATCGTCAGCACCCGCCAACCAGTCGTCCGGAACACCCGGTCGATCAGCCGGAACAGATGATCGGAGACCACCCCGTCCAAGCTTTGGCGGTTGTAGTCGACAATCCACCAGCAATTCCTGAGATCGTGTTTCCAGCCTTCCCAGAGCGCCTCATAGACATTGCCTTCGTCCATTTCCGCGTCGCCGATGACGGCGATCATCCGCCCGGCATCTTTGGCGCGCACGTCCTCATGATGGCGCCGCAGGTAGTCTTGCGCCATTGATGAAAACAAGGCCATGGCCGGGCCGAGGCCGACCGAGCCCGTGGAAAAATCCACATCATCGGCATCCTTGGTCCGGGACGGATAGCTTTGCGCACCGCCCAGCGCACGGAAGTTTTCCAGTTGCTCGCGGGTCTGATTGCCGAACAGATACTGGATCGCGTGGAACACCGGACTCGCATGCGGCTTCACGGCCACCCGGTCCTCAGACCTCAGCGCATGGAAATAGAGCGCTGTCATCATGGTGATCGCCGACGCGCACGACGCCTGATGTCCACCGACCTTCAAGCCGTCCTTCTTGTCGCGAATATGATTGGCGTGATGGATTGTCCAACTCGACAGCCAGCGGACGTTGCTTTCCAAATCGCGCAGACACGCCAAACTGCCGGCATCAATGCCGTGCGGAATGGCTTCGGGGATCGTGTCGGTCAAATCAGGTTCGTCGCGGGGCGCCATGACATTACTCCAGCAGCGGGGCTCGGTATGAAACGTATAGGGTCCTCAATATTATCAAACATCATGCCGCAGGTGCTTGCGAATTGATCTAATATGAGATCAAATTGCGCAATTAAATATAACTTATGAGAAATTTATTAGCAGTTTATGGCTGAAATAGAACTCGACGAGATAGATCGGAAAATCCTCGCCGCCATGCAAGCGAACGCGCGCTTGCGCAATGTCGAGCTTGCCGAAGAAATCGGCCTTTCCGCGTCGCCGTGTCTACGGCGCGTCCGGCGCCTGGAAGATGCCGGAATCATTTCCGGTTACGCGACATTGGTCGATCAGAAAGCCGTCGGCCTACCGGTTAGCGTGTTCATTCAAGTGACGCTGGAAAAACAAATCGAGCCCGCACTGGACGCCTTCGAAAACGCCATCCAAAGCTGGCCCGAGGTGATGGAATGCTACCTGATGACCGGCGACGCCGACTACCACCTCCGTGTTGTCACCGCGGATTTGGCCGGCTACGAACGATTCTTAATGGACAAACTCACGCGCCTCGACGGCGTCGCCTCGATCAAGTCATCGTTTTCGTTAAAACAGGTGGCGTATCGGACGGCGCTGCCGGTGCCGGCGCTCTAACGCCATAGTGAACTTGTGTGTCTTTTATGCTGACCAACGTGAGACTATATCCTTCGCGGATACTAGAGATTTAAGGAGAGCCAACGTGGCCCAGTTCCGACGCCGTGCCTTGAAGACCGTTTTCGCCGCCATGCTGGTTGTGCCGCTAACCGGTTTCGCCGCATTGGAAAGCTTGTTCGCGCCGGGGGCTGATCTTTGGGGGCGATGGCAGACGAATAATCCGGCCTCGACGACCAAGGTCGATCATGGTGCCTGGGGTGCGTTCTTGAAAAAATATGTCTCGACCGACGCCGCCGGCGTCAACCGGGTAGCCTATGGCAAAGTGACGGACGCCGACAAGCACACGCTGCACGATTACTTGTCCGCCATGCGGAAGGTTTTGGTGGATGGGCTGAACCGCGACGAACAGATGGCCTATTGGATCAATCTATATAACGCGCTGACGATACGTTTGGTTGTCGATTTCTATCCTGTCAAAAGCATCCAGGATATTGATTTGAGCAGCGGCCTGTTAGGTTCCGGGCCTTGGGACAAGAAGCTGATCAAGATTTCCGGCGAAATGATCAGCCTGAACGATATCGAGCATCGAATTTTACGTCCGATCTGGGAAGACCCACGCATTCATTATGCGGTCAATTGCGCTTCGGTGGGCTGTCCGAACCTAGCGAAAGTGCCCTACGCAGCCCGGACTCTCGACGACATGCTGCGCAAGCAAGCGAAGGACTACATCAACAGCCCACGCGGCGTGAAAATCACCGAAGACGGCATCGTGCTATCGAAGATCTACACCTGGTTCAAACAAGATTTCGGCGGCTCGGAAGCCATGGTCCTTGATCATCTGGCGACCCACGCCAGTTCGGATACGGAAGTCAAAATCATGCAGGCGGTCGATATTGACGGTTACGACTACGACTGGACCTTGAACGACGCACCTTGAGCGACGGTGCGTTCAGGCGCCGCATGGGCCCGCTGGCGGCGGCGGTGTGAATCGTACAATTGGCCAGCCAACCCGGCGGCACGCCTAAATAAAACAGCACATGGATCATCATCCACCCCGCAATGATGGCCCATTTTCGCCGCCCCGCGAACCGCCTGGACGACGATGTCAGCGCCGGCTGATCAATACAGATCGTGTTGCCATAATTTTCCATCAGCGCGATAGGGCGGATTCCGCCCAGCGTCTCGTATATCCGGCGGCGTACGAAGATGCCGGAATCACCGTAATAAACGCCACGCCTTCTAATCCGTGCATAAAACCCATTGAGCCATTCACTGATTTCATTGTCGCCATCAAACAACAACCGGAAATTCCCGCCGACAGCGTCTCCATTCTCATCAAGCGCTGTGGCGATTGCCGCTAGTCCGCCCGCCGGGAAATCCGTGTCGGCGTGCAGGAAAAATAACACGTCACCCAATGCCGCATCGGCGCCAGCACACAATTGGCCGCCCCGCCCGGGTGCCGTCTCAATGACCTGCAGGCCTAAGTCGCCGGCGGTCGCTACCGTCGCATCCGTACTGCCGCCATCAACAATGATAATTTCGGCATCCGACGCCTCGCCCCGCAAACGGGCAATCAGCGCCGGCAAGCGCCGGGCTTCGTTGAGGGTCGGGATAATTACCGACAAAATCATGCGGCGGCACCTTCAGAAATCTGACGGCTCGGAAGCAAACCCACATCAGCAAACGCCCGGCAATGGTGCCGCCAGCCATCATCCAACCAACGCTGGCGCAGACCGCGTGTGAAGATACCCGGCACCCAGGTATCGGCCAGCAACCCGCCGCCAACGTCGCGCCAAAATACGTCAAGTTGGTGATAGATTGCCCGGCGTTCCGCTGCTGCCATTCGGGGCAGGGTATCGCGCAGAAAGAGTTTGCCGAAAGCCACGTGCCGGGCCTCATCGCGGCTGATCAGCGCGTTCATGCGCCGGAACACCGGGCACGGCCAAAATTCCTGGAAATCGGCCAAGGTCCTCAGCGCCTCGCCTTCCAGCAAGACATGAAAACCCAGCATCCAAGCTTGTGGCGGGCCGCTCCATTCGAGCGCTTGATTAAGGGCTTGGCCAAAGTTGGCGTCCACGGCACGCGCGCCGCCAAGGTGATCAAGGTATCGCGCGTACGCCTCGGCGTGACGGGTTTCATCAGCGATTTGGGTGACCAAGAAACGATGCACCACAGGATCATCGATGGCGCCGATCAAACGGCGGCAAAGCTTGGCGGTCGCCCGCTCACCGTGCAGAAATTGGCTGATGATCGCCGCGTATAGGCGCTTCGGCATGAGCCGGGGAACGGTGATGTCCTCACCTCCGCCAATAAGCGTGGCCGGTTGCCACCTTTGAATTTCGCCCTTCACCGCCAAATCGTTGAAGCGGTCGCGAGTATCAGGCTGGAGGCTGGACTTGCTCATGTGATTAACGGGCCCGGTCATGCACCGAACCGTAAATCAGCGAGCCGCCCCTGGCACGCTGTCCCTGTGTCATCGGTATCAGACGAGACCGCGATATAGCGGGCCGGCGGCGGGGGATCGCCGAACAGACGCTGGTAGTCGCCGGCGATGTCGATGTGTTCAGAAAACCAGCGCCCAGTATCCGATCCTCCGGGGCGCAGGATGATCATGTGTCCATCAGGGTCATTGTGCGGATTAGCAAAGGTCTCAAACCGTTTGCCGAGACCGCCCCAGACGTAGGTCAACGTCCGCCCGGTCGCCGGGAACCCCAGCGCCGAAATCACGGCGTTTTTCAAATTCTTCAACAAATTCACTGGACCTTCGGAGCTTGGAAACCAAATATGCAAGGCAAGATCGCGGTCATCGGCGCCACGGGTTCTGAGATCGGTCGCCGGAATCCCCATATCGACCCGCCAACGCCAAGTCAGCGTCCTGGCCCGGCTTTCGGGGCCCGAGAGTTCGCGAAACAGGAACGATGCACCCATATCGCTATCGACGGAAATCTCATTGCCTTTGACTTCGAAACGCGTCGGCGCCGTGCCGGGCACATCAAACGCCATCCAGGTCGCGCCGGCACGGGCGGTTGCCACTAAGGGCGCGGCACAAAGCAGACCGAGCGCGATGAGTGGCAGAACGAGCGTAAACTTGAATTTCAATTCGGGAGACTCCTACGGGCTTAATGTATCCGCATAGGCTCTACAGAAGTTATTAATAAAAGCGAAATCAAATCGCCGTCAATTTTCCGAGATCGCTCCGAAAATTCATCCGCCGACAGCTTCGATCAAACATCAATGACAACATCAGTCTTCGGCCGTGCCGAGCAGATCAACACCTCGTCGTCGCCTGGCGGCGGCACCACGTCATCGTGCAGATAAGCGGTCTCGCCTTCCAAGACCGTCGACAAGCAGGTGTGGCACATGCCAGCCCGGCAGATGAAATCCTGATCAACGCCATTGGCCTCGGCCAAATCCAAAATGGTGCCCGACGCCGGTGTCCAGGTGGCGCTCACACCTGATTGGCGAAATTCGACCTGAAAACTGGTATCGGCAGCGAGGCCCATGTCGGCAGCGGCGCTTTCCGCGGTCACCGGTGGCTTTTCTTTCAACTCACATGCGGTACCGAAGAACTCGTAGAAAATTTGCAGCTCGTCGACGCCCCATTCGATCAGGCCGTTGTACATGGATTTCATGAACGGCGTTGAGCCGCACAAATAAAACATCGGCCGGGTATCGGGCAGCAATTCTTTCAACAGATCAGATGTGACATGACCTTCCGTGTCGTAGTCCGTACCCGCCACATCGCCGGCGCCGGGTTGGCTGTAGCAGACATGGGCGCGGATATTGTCGTGGGCGGCGGCAATAACCCGAATTTCCGGCCCGAATGCATGTTCAGCGCCGCTGCGCACGCCGTGCACATACCAAACGTCGCGGGTTGTGTCGGCGGCGGCGATGGCTTGCAGCATGGAAAACATCGGCGTGCAGCCGATGCCCCCGGACAACAGCACCACCGAACCCTTGCCTTCCGGGCGGACAACGAAATCTCCGGCGGGCGCGCGCACCTGCAATTCAGTGCCGACCTCAACATGGTCATGGAAAAAATTCGATGACACGCCCGGCAGCGCGTCGGGCGCATCGGGCGGTGCCAATTCGCGTCTGATCGATAGCCGATAATGATCTTGGTCGGCGGCGGCTTCGGAGATCGTGTAGGTCCGAATAACCGGCGTCATCCGGCCAGGCACCTGCAGCGAAAACCCGAGATACTGCCCGGCGTGGTGCGGCGCAATGGCGCCGCCGTCCTGAGGCACCAGATAAAACGACGTGACCGTATCGCTTTCCGGTTCTTTTCGATCGACGACGAAGGCCCGATAGCCTTCCCATGCACCGTCTTGGGTCATCAAACTTTCCCTACCGATATCAAGAGCCGTCATATGTGACCCGGATCAAGCCGGCTGACAAGACTTGGCGTGCGCATGGGGGGTTTCATGGTTGAGCTGTGATTGTTAGGCTTATCGGCTGATCATCAACCGGTTTTGCGTAATTTCATGAACCGACAATTTCAAGACCGACCACCCAAACGCCGGCGGCCAGCGAAACATCGTCCGCGCGCCGTGACCAACAAGGCCTGGGAACAGTTCGTCGAGTGGTGCCAGTCGAGAGGCCTGAACCCGGTGCCGGCAAACCCGTGGACGGTCGCGGCATTCGCGCGCTGGAGTGAAAGCACCCATCGACCGGCGGCAATCCGGAAGTTGGTTGCCGGTATCGCCCAGATTCATGAAGGGAAAACTCGCAAACGCCTTGAACGCCATCCCTTGGTTGAGCGCACACTGGCGATGATCGATGCCAAGGCCGAGGCCGCTAAAAGCAGTTCCAAACTGTTTGAGGATGATGATTTTCTGGACGACGAAAAACCAAAGGCAAACCGAAAGGCCGCCAAACCGAAGGTCCAGAAAACACTCGCAACGAAGCGCAAAGCGTCAGGTCCAGGGGGCCTTAGCGCTCAACCTCGACTGGTCTCGCGCCGTAAATTGAAACGTTGAGACATTTGCGGCGTGGCCATTGATTTTTCATGCGTAATTAATTTTTGATGTCGTCGGCCGCCGCTCTGAGGCGTGCCCAAGATCCGCGCACGGACGATTCCGTATTCGGCGCACTCGGCGCGCCGACACCATTGCCACTGGCTTCTTCCAACGCCCCCGCCGCAGCGCCAATTTCCGGATAACCAAACAAAGCACGGGAACCCGCTAGGACATGGGCACGTTCTTCCAGCGTGCTCAAAGCAGCCGCCCGATCAGCGTCGATATCTGCGGCATCAAATTCAGCATCTGCGGCATCAAATTCAGCCATTCCTTCGGCCAGCGCGCCGAGGCGCTTGACCAACTCGTCTGCGAAGGCCTGGCGGAGCTGATCGAGCTTGGCGTCGAAGCCGGCATCGTTGCTATTGGTCTTATCGTTCATGCGCGCCTCAATTAATCCTTCAACACGACTTTGCGGGTCAATTCGAAACGGCTGGTGGGCCGGTTTGGATCATGCCGCTCCAAGACCACGTGGCCTGTATACGTCCCGGCGGGCCAGAATAATCCCTTCTTCTTTCGACCCGCGAAGATGATGCGACGCGCTTGGCTTTTCGGCAAGACATTGGCGCGTTCGGTGATCTTTGCGGCGTCCGGCCCGGTGATTGTCATGGTCAAACGATCGCCGGCACGGACCCAAAAAATATCCGCCCAAAAAACCAATGCCGGTGACCGCCGTGACAATGCCGGCGCCTTATAAAGACCTTTGCGGACCGCGGAAACTTTCGGCTTGGTCGGCGCGAAGCCGGCATTGTAGATGGCGCTCAGAGGCGCTGTCAGTTGCTGAAGGACCGGTGCCGTCCAAAGTGCAGCGGCGCCTAAGCCACAGGCAGATGTCTTTTCCAAACCCAGAAACGGGTCAACCACCTTACCTTGATGGCGCACAGATAAATGGACATGTGGAAACTCAGCCATGCCCGAATGGCCGACATACCCCAACCGATCGCCAGCCCTGACGGCCTGTCCTTTGGTCAAGGCGATGGAACCTTTTCGCAAATGGCAATATTGCGTTTGCCAGCCCCCCGGATGATCAACAACCACGCCATTGCCGCAATAACGCTTACGGCCGGTCTTGCGAAACTCAGGCGTCGGTGGTTGGTCGGCCATGCCGTCGCGAAAGGCTTTCACGGTGCCGGATGCCGCCGCGATCACGGGCATGCCGTCTTCCATCGCCCGGAGGTCGCGAATCGCGATATCAATTCCCTTGTGGCCATTATAACTATGTCGCTGACAAAGGTAATCCTTGACGCCTTTTGACGGATCCAAATCAACCAGGTTGACCAACCAGCAATCCGTGCCCAAACGGCAATCTATGGGAAGCCCAAGCCTCAATGGTGCCGGCTCGCTTCCTTCGCTCGTGGCGGCAAACAAAAATACCGCGGACACAAGGGCTCCACTGGTTTTCTTCAAAAACCTATTGAAGCGGCATGGGTAGCTAGAAAATCGAACCATATTAGATGACATAGCAATTTCACGAGGCGGCGTCTTCACGAAATCTGTCGGGGGTTTCTGGCAGTGCAATAAAGTTTTCATCAGCTCTATTGCTGCCCCCTTGGCTTCCTTTTATATATTGCATTGCAATAATCTTGTTGCGCCGCAATACTGACGCACGAATAATTATTATAAAGGACACCGACATGGATCAGGTCGTGAACTCAAATGATATGCTGCACGGCTATTATTTTGAAGATTTGGAAGAAGGCATGGTTGATGTCTTCGCGAAAACCATTACCGACGCGGACATCATCACCTTCGCTGGTATTTCCGGTGACACCAATCCGGTCCATTTGAACCATGAGTTCGCTGCCGAAACCATTTTCGAGGGCCGGATCGCTCACGGCATGCTGACCGCCAGCTTCATTTCCACGGTCATCGGCACCAAAATGCCTGGACCGGGCTGCATTTATGTCAGCCAGAATTTGCGTTTCAAAGCGCCGGTACGCTCCGGCGACACGGTGACCGCGACCTGCACGGTCACCAAGTTGATCCCGGAAAAACGTTTTATTGAACTGAAAACCGTTTGCACCGTTGCCGGTAAACCGGTGGTCGATGGCGAGGCCACGATCATGGTGCCGACGCGCCTCCCCTGAATTTAAAGACCCTCCCAATTCGCAGGGGCGCCCGTCACGCGGGCGCCCTTGTTTTTTGGGCATTTGGCGGGCACCTTGTGCCGCCATGCGTATCTACAGACATTACAAAACCTTGCCTGAAGAGGCCCGCGGCGCCGCCATCGCGGTGGGAAACTTCGACGGTGTGCACCTGGGCCATCAAGCAGTGATCGGCGAAGCCGGTCGGATTGCCGAAGGGGCCGGCATTCCATGGGCCGTGCTAACCTTCGAGCCGCACCCCAGGCGGGTCTTCCAGCCCGATCAGCCGCCATTTCGCCTGACCCCTTTCCGAGCCAAGGCCCGGGCCCTGGAAGCCATGGGCGTCGATACGATGATCGTCCAGCGTTTCAACCGCGAGTTTTCCCAACGTCCGGCGGAAGATTTTGTCGCCGAAGTCCTGGTGGACGGCTTCGGCGCGCGCCATGTCGTTGCCGGCTACGATTTTGTCTTCGGCCACAACCGTGGCGGCAACTGTGAAATGCTGCTGGGTATGGGTCAAAAATTGGGTTTTGGCTTCACCGCCGTCAGCGCCGTTGAGAGCGAGGGCGGCGAGATTTATTCGTCGACAGGTATTCGCGCCTGCCTTGCCGAAGGTAACGTGCGTGGCGCGGCCGCAATCCTCGGCCGCCCCTTCGCCATTGAGGGTCGCGTCGCGACCGGCGACCAGCGTGGACGAACCATCGGTTTTCCCACGCTCAACCTGCACTTGGGCAGCGTCGTTCGCCCGAAGCGCGGCGTTTATGCCGTAAGGGTCGGCCTTGCTGACGGCGAGTGCAAAAACCCGGAACTCGTGTGGCGCGATGGCGTGGCCAATGTCGGCAAGCGTCCGACCTTCGGTGGTGAAGACGTTATTTTAGAGGCCCATTTGATGGATTTTGATGATGATCTTTACGGGCAACTGATCGTCGTCAATTTGATCGAACACATCCGTGCCGAAAAGAAGTTTGACGGATTGGATGCATTGAGGGCACAAATCGCCGCCGACACTGAGGAAGCCCGCACTATTCTGGCCGCCGAGCCCGCTTAAACCTACTTTCAGCCGAGACCGCAAAGATCCGCCATGACCCAGGACTACAAATCAACCGTCTATCTGCCGAAGACCGATTTTCCCATGAAAGCCGGCCTGCCGAGGCGCGAGCCCGAGATGCTGAAGCGTTGGGCAGACACGAACCTTTACCAGCGCCAGCGCGAAGCCTCAGCAGGCCGCGAGAAATTCATCCTTCATGACGGCCCGCCCTACGCCAACGGGCATCTGCACATCGGCCATGCACTGAACAAGATTCTCAAGGACGTCGTCGTCCGCACCCATCAGATGTTGGGCAAGGATTCCAATTACGTTCCCGGCTGGGATTGCCACGGTTTGCCCATCGAATGGAAGATCGAAGAAAAGTACCGCAAAAAGAAAAAAGACAAGGACGCTGTACCCGTTGTCGAGTTTCGCCAAGAATGCCGAGAGTTCGCGGAAGAATGGATCGACGTGCAGCGCGAAGAATTCAAGCGCATGGGCGTCATTGGTGATTGGGACAATCCCTACACGACCATGAGCTTCGCCGCCGAGGCGCGGATCGCCGGCGAGCTGGGCAAGTTTCTGATGGATGGATCCTTGTACCGGGGATCAAAACCGGTGATGTGGTCGCCGGTGGAAAAAACCGCTCTGGCGGAGGCTGAGGTCGAATACCACGACCACACTTCGACGACGATTTTCGTCCGCTTCCCCATCATCACGCCCTCTGACCCGGCGCTCGACGGCGCGGCCATTGTGATCTGGACAACAACGCCGTGGACCATGCCCGGCAACCGCGCCGTGGCCTACGGTGCCAACTTTGACTATGTGGTATTTGAAATCACTGCGGTCTCGGACGACAGCCGTGCCCAAGTCGGTGATAGGCTGGTCGTCGCCGAGGCGTTGCTGGATTCCATGACAACCGAATGCGGGATCACCGGACATACGGTTCAAGCCACGTTAAAAGGCAACGCGCTCGCCGGGACGATCTGTGCGCATCCGCTCCGCGGTCAAGGCTACGATTATGACGTACCCGCCCTGGCCGCCGATTTCGCGACGACCGAAGAAGGCACAGGTGTCGTGCACATCGCGCCGGGACACGGCGCCGATGACTGGGTGCTGGGCATGTCGAACGACATCGAAGTGCCACAGACGGTCGGCGAAGACGGTAAGTATTTCGACCACGTCCCGCTGTTCGCAGGCCAGCACGTCTATAAGTGCAATGACGACGTCGCCGAAACCATCAATGCGGCCGGTGGCCTGCTGGGTAAAGGCAAACTCGTACATCGCTATCCGCACAGCTGGCGCTCGAAGCAGCCGTTAATCTTCCGCAACACCCCGCAATGGTTCATTTCCATGGAGACCAACGGGCTTCGCGAAATTGCCTTGAAGGCGATTGATGAAACACGGTTCGTTCCGGAATCCGGTCAACGCCGGCTGCGCGGCATGATCGCTGACCGACCCGACTGGGTGATTTCCAGACAACGCGCCTGGGGCGTGCCGATCACGGTTTTCGTCAACAAGGAAACCGATGAGCCGCTCCGCGATCCCGCCGTCATGGAACGCGTCATCCAAGCCTTCAATGACGAAGGCGCCGACGCTTGGTTCGCGTCTCCACCGTCACGGTTCCTAGGTGAGGACTATGACGCCGACGATTACGAGCAGGTCACTGACATTTTGGACGTCTGGTTTGATTCCGGCTCCACCCACACGTTCGTTCTGGAGGACCGCCCGGAGCTTAGCTGGCCCGCGTCGCTCTATCTGGAAGGCACCGACCAGCATCGCGGCTGGTTCCATTCCAGCCTTTTGGAATCCTGCGGCACCCGGGGCCGGGCCCCTTATGATGCCGTGCTGACGCATGGGTTCGTCATGGCCGAGGACGGCCAGAAGATGTCGAAATCGCTGGGCAACATTGTCTCGCCACAAGACATCTACAATCAACAGGGTGCGGATATCCTCAGGCTTTGGGTGATCAGCTCGGATTATGCGGAAGACCTCCGCGTCGGACAGGATATCGTCAAACAGAATTCCGATGTTTACCGCCGGCTTCGCAATACACTGCGGTTCCTGTTGGGCAACCTGCATGGGTTTTCCGATGACGAACGCGTTGCACAATCTGACATGCCGGAGCTCGAGCGCTGGGTTCTCGACCGATTGTGGCGCATGGGCAAGCGGTTGCGTGAGGCCTGCAACGATTTTCAATTCCATACCTTCTTCAGTGAGCTGCACAATTTCTGCACCGTCGATCTGTCGGCGTTCTATTTGGATATCCGCAAGGACAGCCTGTATTGCGACCGGCTGGACAACGCCAAACGCCGCGCCGCGCGGACTGTGCTGGACGAACTGTTTAACTGCCTGACGAAATGGCTGGCGCCGTTCATCTGTTTCACCGCGGAAGAGGCCTGGCTGGCCCGCAGCGGCGATATGTCGCCGGAAAACAGCATCCACCTGCTGACCTTCCCCGATATTCCGGACGCCTGGCGTGACGATGCATTGATGGAGAAATGGCAAGGCATCCGCGCAGTGCGCAGGGTCGTTACCGGCGCCTTGGAAAAAGAACGCGCCGAGAAGCGTATTGGATCGAGCCTACAGGCCGCGGCGGTGGTTCACACCACGCCTGATACCGCCACATTGTTCGACGGCATTGATGCTGCCGAACTGTTCATCACATCAGACGCACAATTCTCCGCCGACACTGCCCCCGCCGACGCCTTCACCGTGGACGACATTGCCGACGTTGCCGTCGTGCCGTTGATGGCGTCCGGTGAAAAATGTGAGCGCTGTTATCAAGTGCTTGATGATGTCGGCAGCATTGATGCGCATCCAAGCGCGTGTGGGCGTTGTGCCGACGCGGCGGATCATTTCAAACCGCTTGGTGAGTAGATCCGTGAACCTACGCATTGGCCTTGGCCTGGCTCTGTTGGCGGCGGCCCTTGATCAATTGACCAAGTGGTGGATCGTCACCGAGGTCATGCGCCCGCCCCAAGTGATTGAAGTGACGCCGTTTTTCAATCTGGTTCTTGGCTACAACCGCGGCGTCAGCTTCGGCATGTTCAACATGCATGGTGATACGGGGCGCTGGCTTTTGGCGGGACTTGCCGCGACGATTACCATCGCGCTGATTGTCTGGATGTGGCGGGCCGAAAAACCCTGGATCGCCGGCGCCTTGGGGTTGATCATCGGCGGCGCCGTGGGCAACCTTTGGGATCGGGTGTTTGTCGGCGCGGTCGTTGATTTTCTCGACTTTCATGCTGCCGGATACCATTGGCCGGCATTCAATATCGCCGACTCCGCGATCTTCTGCGGCGCCGCCATATTGATCTGGGATTCATTTGTCACCAGTGCCGATGATGCGTGAACGGTTGAAATTTTGCGATCCCAGGCGTAGATTCTTTTCTGTGAGTAGAAAATTGATAAAACAAGTTGGATTGTGTCTTTGCATCGCAGCCTTTTCGGCGGCGGTCGCGGGATGCGAATCTGCCAAAAAAGCCTTCGGCGGCGGCAAGCGCGCGCCTGATGAATTTGTTGTCTACAAGCGCCCGCCATTGAGTTTGCCGCCAAGCTTCGGTCTACGCCCGCCCGATGCCAACGCCCAACCGCCGGCATTGACCAATACAACCAACGTCGCAAAATCCGCGATGCTGGGCCGCCAACCGGCAAGCGCACTTAACCGCACCCCGCCGGCACCGTCGAGCCCGGGCCTGCAAACATTGCTGAAAAACACCGGTGCCAATACCGCCGAGCCGGGCATTCGCAAGACGATCAACCAGGAATCCTCCGTGCTGGCGGAAGAAGATCAATTGTTCGTCAACAAACTGATCTTCTGGGTCGATGACAAATCGGCGAAGGGCACCGTTGTTGATCCGAAAAAGGAACGCCAGCGGATCATGCAGAACGAAGCCTTGGGCAAGCCCATCAACGAAGGCGAAACGCCGCAGATCGTGCGCAAGAAAGAGCGCAAGGGCTTGCTTGATTTCTAGGCGCTCGCGACAACTTCACGCCTATTTCAAATGAATGTTGCCATCCTCGTGCCATATTGTAAGGCGACGTTTCGCCCGACTACGTTTGACGCCCTTAAAACCCGTTTCCTCAGAGGTCGCATGTTTCCATTAAAATCCATTGTTGCCGGGGTGATCGTCAGCATTCTCAGCGCCACGTCCGTTGCCGCCGGGGTCTTTAACCCGCAGACCATTACCTTGAAGAACGGCATGCAGGTCGTCGTCGTCGAAAATCACCGCGTCCCCGTGGTCACCCACATGGTCTGGTACCGGGTCGGCTCGGCCGACGAGGGGCCGGGTGAGACGGGGATCGCGCATTTCCTTGAACACCTCATGTTCAAGGGCACGAAAAAGCGCAAGCCCGGCGAGTTTTCCGCCATCGTTGCCCGCAACGGCGGCCAGGAAAACGCCTTCACATCCACCGACCACACCGCGTACTACCAAACCCTCGCCGTTGACCGGCTGGAACTGGTCATGGAGATGGAAGCCGACCGGATGACCAATCTGGTGATCACCGACAAAGAAGTTGAGCCGGAACGGCAAGTCGTTTTGGAAGAGCGCCGTTCACGCGTCGACAACAATCCGGGCTCGATCCTGTCGGAACACGTCAGTGGTGCGTTGTTCCTCAACCACCCCTATCGCAACCCGGTGATCGGTTGGGAACACGATATCCGGGCGCTCGACATCAAACGCATCCTCGCCTTTTACAAGCGCTGGTATGCACCCAACAACGCCATTCTGGTGGTCGCCGGCGATATCACTATGGAAAAACTCAAACCTCTGGCGGAAAAATACTACGGCGCCATTCCGGCGCAGCCCCCCGTAACACGCAACCGTGCCAAGGAGCCGCCGCAGAAAGCCGAGAGGCGTGTCGTTCTCCGCGACAAACGGGTCCGTCAGGCATCATGGCAGCGTTCATTCCTGGCACCGGGCCTACAATGGGGGGCCAAGCAGCACGCTTATCCCTTGGAGGTGCTGTCCGATATTATCGGCGGCGGCGCGTCCGGACGCCTGTACCGGCACCTGGTCATCGAAAAGAAACTCGCCGTTTCTGCCGGCGCTTTTTATTCCGGTGATGACCGGGGCCCCGGCCGGTTTGTCTTCAGCGCCAGCCCCCGCACCGGCGTCTCCATGGAGGCATTGGAAAAAGCCATGGAAACGGAAATCGCCGAGATTATCACCGCCGGTGTCACCATCGATGAGGTCAGCCGAGCCATCGAGCGCATGCAGGCAGAGGCCGTGTTCGCCCGCGATTCGTTGTCCGGTGGCGCCCGCTCGCTCGGCGGCGCCCTGGCGGCGGGGCTTGGTATTGATGATGTCGAAAGCTGGCCGGAACGCATCGCCGCCGTCACCCCCGATCAAATCCAGGCCGCCGCGAAGGCCGTATTCGACACCAACCGTTCGGTGACCGGCATGCTGTTGCCGAAAAAAGGAAGCTGACGCCATGATGACGTTGCGATGGATTAGTCACCCGGCGCTTTTGGTCGCCGTCGCCGTTGCCGCATTGGTGGCGATTGAACGCTCGGCCCACGCCATTGAAGTCGAAAAGGTCACCAGCCCAGGCGGCATCGAAGCCTGGCTGGTCGAGGATCACACCAATCCGATAATTTCAATGCGGTTTGCCTTTCGGGGCGGCGCCGGGCTGGAGCCCAATGGCAAGGAGGGCTTGGCCAATCTGGTATCTTCAACAATGGATGAGGGGGCCGGAAATCTTGACAGCCAAACCTTTCAGCGGACCCTTGAAGACAAATCAATCCGGCTTCGGTTTGATGCCGGGTTGGATACGTTCGGCGGGCGATTGCAGACATTGGTCAAACACAAGGCGCTGGCCTTTCGATTGCTCCGCCTGGCTCTGACCGAGCCGCGCTTCGACGAAGAGCCGGTTGAACGCATTCGCATGCAGATTTTAGTCGGCCTCCGGCGCGACGAGGAAAGCCCGCACACCATTGCCGGCCGCACGCTGCGCCGTGCGCTGTTCGGCGCTCATCCCTATGGCCGGCCCGTCGATGGCACTCAAGCCAGCGTGCAAGCGATTTCCCGTGATGATTTGGCCGAATTTGTTTGGGCGCGCATTGCCCGCGACAACTTGGTGATCGGCATTGTCGGCGATATTTCCGCCGAGGCGCTCGGCCCGCTGCTTGACGAAACATTTGGTAAACTGCCGGCGAAAGCCGGGCCATGGAAGCTTGATGAGCTTTCGCCCGCGACCGATGGCCGCACCATGGTCGTCGAGAAAAATTATCCGCAAAGCGCCATCATGTTCGCCGATAAGGGCTTGAAGCGCGAGCACCCGGATTTTTACGCCGCCTACGTGATGAATTACATCCTGGGCGGCGGTGGGTTCACATCCAGGCTGTATAGTGAAATTCGCGAAAAGCGCGGCTTGGCGTACTCCGTCTCCACCGGGCTGAGCCCCATGGATGCCAGCGCCTATCTCGCCGGCGGCGCGGGGACGGCTAACGCCCGGGTCAAGGAAACCCTCGATATTCTTCGCGCCGAATGGACCCGCATGGCCTCAGGCGGCGCCACCGAGAAAGAGCTCAACGATGCCAAGACATACCTAACCGGTGCCTTTCCGCTGAGGTTTTCCGCCTCCAGCCGGATTGCTGGAATTCTGGTCGGCATGCAGATCGCCCGGCTCGGCATCGATTATCTGGACCGCCGCAACAGCCTGATTGACGCGGTCACCCAAGCCGATGTGGCCCGGGTGGCAAAAAATCTTCTCGATCCGAAGCGCTTGACCATGGTCGTCGTCGGTAAACCGGCCGGCGTCAAATCGACGCCCTAAGAGACGCGATCGGCAGGACAAGTTGACCACTGGTTGTCGGCGGCGGGCTCTGGTAATCTCCGGGCATTCTCCCGGATCGCAGGATCAGATGGCGCCAATTACCGAAACTCCAGAATGGAAAATGCTCCTCGCGCACCGCGATGAGATCGAGCCGCTCACGTTAAGCGATCATTTCAACGCGGACGCAGGCCGGTTTGAAACCCTGTCCTTTGAAGTCGACGGCTTGGTGCTGGACCTTTCAAAGAATCGCCTGAACGCGAAGACCGTCGAATTGCTTGTCGCGCTGGCCGATGCCGCCGGGCTAGAAGCGCGGCGGGACTCGTTGTTCGCCGGCGATAACATCAACGAAACCGAGGCCCGCCAGGCCCTGCATCCGGCACTTCGTGACCGATCGGAGTTGACTGGAGGCGGGGTATCGGCGAACGCCGCCCAGGAAGCCGCCCGCCAAAAGGCCTTTGTCGATGCGGTTCGCGACGGTCAGGAATCCGGCGCCACCAGCCAGAAATTCACCGACGTCCTCAGCATCGGGATCGGTGGTTCACACTTGGGCCCGATGATGGTGGCCCGCGCCTTGCGCCATGGCGATCAAGCCGACCCCGCCGTTCATTTCGTCGCCAACATGGATGGCATCGATATTTCGGAAACGCTCGGCAAACTCGATCCGGCGACAACCATGGTCGTGGTGATCTCCAAAACCTTCACCACGGCGGAAACGGTGAAGAATGCAGAGACCGCCCGCGACTGGATTACGAAAAATTTAGGCGCTGATGGCGTGGCCTCGCATTTCGTCGGCGTTTCCGCGGACATCGGTGCGGTCGAGCGGTTCGGCATCCCCGCCGCGCGGACCTTTCCTATTTGGGATTGGGTTGGCGGACGATACTCCTTGTGGTCGGCTGTCGGCCTGTCGGCGGCATTGCCTTTGGGCTGGACGGCGTTCGACGAAATGAACAACGGCGCCCATGCCATGGATCAGCACTTCACGCAGCAACCGTCATCGAGGAATTTGCCGGTGCTCCTGGGTCTTGCCGATCTCTGGAACGTCAGTTTTCTAGGGTATGACGCTCGTGCCGTCCTGCCCTATGATCATCGTCTAACGGATTTACCGGCCTATCTTCAGCAGCTGGAAATGGAAAGCAACGGAAAGGGTGTGGACCTCGACGGCCGGCCGGTTCCGGCTTCATCGCCGGTCGTCTTCGGCGGACCTGGTACGATTACCCAACATTCCTTCCACCAAATGCTGCACCAGGGCCCACAACCGGTGCCAGCCGAATTTATCGGCATCGCCCGGACCGGCCACGACCTACCCGACCGCCAAGACGCTTTGATCGCCAACATGCTGGCTCAGGCGGAAGCCCTGGCTTTCGGCGCCGATGGGAATGGCGACCCGCACCGCGCCTGTCCCGGCAATAGGCCGAGCACGACAATCCTTATGGATGGCTTGACGCCTGATCGGCTTGGCAAGCTGGTTTCGCTGTATGAACACAAAGTGTTCGTCCAAGGTGTCGTGTGGGGCATCAACAGTTTCGACCAATTCGGTGTCGAGCTTGGCAAGCGCCTGGCGGCACGGCTGACCGGAGACATGACCGCCGCGGAAATTTCCCAAAACTATGACGCATCAACCGTCGGGTTGTTGCGCCGTTACCGCGCATGGCGGGATAAAGAGTGATGCAGCTCAGACGACTACCGGAAACCCTGGTCAACCAGATTGCCGCCGGTGAAGTCGTCGAACGCCCGGCGTCCGCCGTCAAGGAACTGGTTGAAAACGCCATCGATGCCGATGCCACGCGCATCGACGTCACCGTCATCGACGGCGGCCAAACTTCGATCACCGTCAGTGACGACGGCATCGGCATGGCGCCTGAGGATTTGTCTCTTTGTATCGAACGTCACGCCACGTCGAAACTTCCTGATGATGATTTGATCGATATCCGCCACCTGGGCTTTCGCGGCGAAGCGCTACCCTCCATCGGCGCGGTCAGCCGGCTGTCGATCACCAGCCGGACCGAAGGCGCCAATGAGGCGTGGTGTCTAAATGTTGAAGGAGGCCGTGTGAGCGACCCTCAACCGGCGGCACACCCCAAGGGCACACGGGTTGAGATCAGAGATTTGTTCTTTGCGACACCGGCGCGCCTTAAGTTTCTGAAGACACCGCGCACGGAAATGAACCACGTCACCGAAACCATGAAACGCCTGGCCATGGCACACCCCGCTATCGGGTTTACCTTGTCCGACGGCACCCGTCGCCGTCTTGACCTGGCGCCGGAACAGGGCGAGTTGTTCGAGGCCCGATTGGGCCGCTTGGGCACCATCATGGGCCGTGATTTCGCCGACAACGCGTTGTTGATCGACGCCGAGCGCGAAAGCATCCGGCTCACCGGCTATGCCGGCCTACCAACCTTCAATCGGGGCAACGCGGCCTTGCAGTTCCTGTTCGTCAATGGCCGCCCGGTCAATGATCGAATGCTTTACGGCGCGCTCAGGGGCGCCTACCGCGATTTCCTGGCGTCCGACCGATACCCGGTGGTCGCGCTGTTCGTCACCGCGCCGTCGGAATTGGTTGACGTCAATGTCCATCCGGCAAAGACCGAGGTTCGGTTCCGCGATGCGGCTTTGGTCCGGGGCCTGATTGTCGGCACCGTCAAACACGCCCTGGCCGAAGCCGGCCACCGAGCAGCGACGACAGTGGCCGACGCGGCGTTGGGCGCGGTCCGAACCGGGGGTCAGGCGCTGCCTATGTCGCGCGGCGCCGGCCGATATGGCCGTTTTCCATCCTCCAATCCGTCAATATCGCCCGGTCTGTCGGATGCCGCCGCTCAGTTCGGTGCCCCGTTGCCCGGCCTCGCCGCCGCGCCCGCGGCACCCATGGCGACGAATGATTGGGCGCCGGTGGACGAGGCCGAAAGCATTGATGATCCAGGCGAATACCCCTTGGGTGTCGCACGCGGCCAATTACATGCCACCTATATCGTCGCCCAAACCGCCGATGGCATTGTCATCGTCGATCAACACGCGGCCCACGAACGGCTGGTCGAGGAACGGATCAAGCGCGGGCTGGCCGCCGATGGTGTCGCCCGCCAAGGCATGCTCATTCCCGAGGTCGTGGAACTTGAAGACGCAGGGGCGGAACGGCTTTTGGCCCGCGCACCGGAACTAGCGGAAATGGGTCTCGTCGTCGAAGCCTTCGGCAACGGCGCCGTCGTTGTCCGCGAAACACCGGCCCTGTTGGGTGAAATCGATATCCAGGGTTTGGTCCAGGACATGGCCGATGACTTGGCCGAGCTTGACGACGCCATCGCCTTGCGCGACCGCATCGGTGATGTTTGCGCGACCATGGCGTGCCACGGCAGTGTCCGCGCCGGAAGGCGGCTCAACGGCGAAGAAATGAACGCCCTGTTGCGCGAAATGGAAGCCACCCCGCATTCCGGCCAATGCAGCCACGGGCGCCCGACTTACGTGGAATTAAAACTTCATGACATCGAGAAATTGTTCGGCCGGCGCTAAGACTGCGAGCAACTTGGGTTGACGACTTCATGGATGCGTTCGCCGGCGACACCAGATGCGGTCAGTAGGGCGCGAAGCGTGTAGGCGTCACGGGTGGCTTTCGCATAATCAGTGCGGTACTGACCGGCCAAAGCCTTTTTGCCGACGGTCAGGATGACCGTCGCCGGACGGTTTTCGTTGTAGGCCGTAAGCAGGTCCTCAACGAAGGCAAGCTCCTGTTTGGTTTTGCCGAACGGTGTGCGCGCCAGCTTCACCGGCACCACCAAAGTTGGTTTCGCCGGGCGTGATAAATCGGGTAGCAAAGTCATCATGCGAAAGTAATCGCAGCCATATGGCAGCACCGGGTCGATTTTGCTGGCGAAAATGTCGGCTTTCTCAGGCGTCAATAACCCTAGGCCCAAACAGGCCTGATGACGGCGCTCGGCATCACAGACTTCAATGTTGTATAGAAACGCATCCCATCCCCAAAGATCGTCGCGGCCGTAGGGCGCGCCGGGATCGCCGCGGCGATCTCCGTGCCAGGCACGTTCAATGACATAAATGTCGTTTTGGCCCTGGATGATCTGAAAAGCTGCGACCTCGAAGCGGCGGAACCGGGCGCCGCCGGGGCGCTTGGTGATCACCGGGTTGGCGCATTCCAGGTACAGCCGGGCGCCCAGATAACCACCGATTTTGAGCCGTTCGGGGCCCCGGTGCTGAACGCTGCCGCAGGCCGCGATAAAACGCGTGCGCAAGCCGCGCGCCACATCGCCCGGACTGAGATCCTGCTTATTCTTGATGATCTGCACGGAAATCATATCGGACCATTCATCGACGGTCTGGCCGGCGGGTACGTATTCAAAAAAACGGATATCGCCGATTTCCGTGTGAAACCCCAGCCGCCAGCCCTCGGGCGGATACACGAACAGCACTTCCGAGTTTTTCCCGGCGGCGAGCGCCGGCGCCGTTGCAAACGCGCCGAGGAAAATGCCTAGAACCGCTCGGCCAAGCCAATTGCGCAAAAAACCCATAAATCCGAACCTGTTACAGATCGATACTTCCCATTAATGATGGCATGGCCCACGATAGGAGACAATCAATCGCACGGACCGGGAAACGGGCATCCTCATGATCGTCGAATACATTCAGCACCTGAGCTTGCCGGTGCCCCGGTGGGTTAAAGCTATGGGGTTCGGCCGCGAGGTCGTATCCATGCAGGCCCGCCATGAACGCTGCCGCGAGGCCTGGGCGCCGCATCTGGAAGCCGCGCGGGCGCTGATTACAGAGGCCGCCGAGAGCTGCGTGAAAACAGATCATGCGGTGATTTTGGGTTCCGGACTTCTTCTCGATATCCCACTGGGTGAGCTGGCGGCGCGTTTTGAACGGATTGATTTGATTGATCTGGTCCACACCCGCCACGTCCGCCGCCAGGCCAAGGCGTTCGGCAACGTCAACATCATCGAAGCCGACATCAGCGGCGCGGCACGTTCGGTTTATAGCCTGTCGATGACGGCGGAACCCGATGGCGACCGCCCGGCGCCGCCCATCGGCATGAAAGCCACGTCACACGCCTATATCGCGGCCACCGTCGAAGATACTTTGGCGAACCCGTCGGCGCTCATTGATCTGCCGGTTCCCGCGCCCGATCCGGCGTTGCTGGACGGTGCTAATCTGGTCGTCTCGGCCAATCTTGTGAGCCAACTGCCGTTGCTTTTAATGGGCTGGATTGAGGCCCATTGCCCTTGGGCCGAGGACGACGCGAAAGACGCATTTGCACGGTCCGTTGTCGATCATCATCTAGCGTTGTTACAGAATTTCGCGACGGACAATCCCGAAAGCCGGGTCGCGCTTATCGCCGAGGTCCTGCGCCTTGTTCACGACGCCGGCACGCCGGTCCGCAAGATCGACGCGTTGTTTGGTGCGCAAATTCTGAACGAGGGCCACGAATGGTGGTGGGACATCGCGCCGCGGCCGGAAATCGACAACGATGTCGACGTCAAACTTCGGATCCTCGGCATTCCGGATTTGGCGCGCGCGCCTCAATCGCGAATTTGCAGAAACACCACCTTGGCGGCGCCATAGGCGCGTTCATCCAGCAACTCGAAACTCAGTGGCAACGCCAATTCCTCCTCAGCGCCAATTTCCACGACGGCCAGCCCGCCGGGCGCCAACCATCCCTTGTTTTTTAACCCAATTAACGACGGCAGGGTCAATCCCTTGGCGTAAGGGGCGTCAACAAAAGCCACGCCGCATGGCGCCTGGGCGGCCAGCGGCGGCGGTGCCAAATGGGTGGCGTCCATTTTCAGGAGCATCGTATCGCGCCAGGCCGGTGCGATATTCTTTTTCGCCACCGCCAACGCAGGTCGGGAACTATCGATCAATGTCGCGTGTGCGGCGCCCCGCGACAACGCCTCCAGCCCCATGGCGCCGGTGCCGCAAAACACATCGACCACCGACGCGCCGTCCAATTCCCCCGACCAATTCGCCAGGCCATGCGCAATCACGTTAAAGATGGATTCGCGCGCCCGGTCAGACGTCGGACGCACGTCAGGCCCGCTGGGCGCCTGCAACTTACGGCCCTTATAGATGCCCGAAACAATTCTCAAGACAACAGCCTCATTTCCGCTGGCCCTTGATGCCCCCGGTGTCGATGGCGAGTTGTTCCTTCAAGACCTTGCCCTTGATCTCATCGACATCGCCGCGCCGCATATTGCCCATCTGAAACGGCCCGTAGGCGGTGCGGATCAAGCGTGTGACGTCGAGGCCGAGATGCGCCAGCACACGGCGGATTTCCCGGTTCTTGCCTTCGTTCAGCCGAATCCCCAGCCAAGCGTTGGAGCGCTGTTGGGATTCCAATTCCGCCGTGATCGGCCCATAACGCACGCCTTCGACGGTGACACCTTTCGCCAGATTGGCCAGGCGGGCTTCGTCCACATGGCCGTGAACGCGGGCCCGGTAGCGCCGGGTCCAACCGGTCTCCGGCAATTCCAAACGCCGGGCCAGGCCGCCGTCGTTGGTCAGCAACAGCAACCCTTCGGACATCATATCCAAGCGCCCGACGGTGATCACACGGGGCAATTCGCGGGGCAGTCTCTCAAATATCGTCGGGCGGCCTTCCGGGTCACTGTTGGTGGTCATCAGACCGGGCGGTTTGTGGTAACGCCAGAGCCGGATCTTTTCCGCGCCCGGCAACGGGTTGCCATCAACCATGACCATATCGACATCGGTAACTGTCACCGCCGGCGTTTCCAATACCTTGCCGTTGACGGCAATCCGTCCATCAGCAATCCAGCGCTCGGCCTCGCGCCTCGAACACAGCCCGGCACGCGCCACCACCTTGGCGATGCGCTCGCCCTTCATTTGGGAGGTCTTTTCTGACATGCGCGCACTCTAACAGCGCATCGGGCCATAACAAGCCGCGCTTCGACCCACGCTTGACGCCGGGCGGCTCGCGTCTCAGGTTGGCGCCATGACGCCCGGTGACTACATGACATTGGCCATTGATGAGGCCCGCGCCGCTGCCGACCGTGGCGAAGTGCCCGTCGGCGCCATCATTGTCGATTCCGGCTCAGGCGATGTGCTGAGCCGTGCGGGCAACCGGGTCGAAGAACTTGGTGATCCAACGGCGCACGCGGAAATTCTGGCCATCCGCGCCGCAGCGGAAATACGTGACGAGCCGCGCCTTCCAGATTGTGATCTTTACGTGACGCTCGAGCCGTGTGCCATGTGTGCCGGGGCGATTTCCATGGTGCGGTTGCGCAGGCTGAGCTTTGGCGCTTACGATGCAAAAGGTGGCGGTGTCGAGCACGGGGGGCGGTTCTTTAATCAACCGACCTGTCACCACGCACCGGAAGTTGTCGGTGGGGTTATGGAGATCGAATCCGGTGATTTATTGAAGGCGTTTTTCGCAGAACGCCGCTGAAAAGGGGAAATGCCATGCTGGCCGTTGTCGGTGCCATGGAAGAAGAAGTAACTTTGATTCGCGATCGCATGGCGATTTCGAGCGAGGCGGTGCATGCGGGGATCACCGTATACCGAGGGGACTTTGACGCCGCTGATATCGTGCTGGCACAGTGCGGCATCGGCAAAGTGAATGCCGCTATCTGCACGCAGATGCTCATTGACCTCTACTTCCCGACCAAGTTGATTTTCAGCGGGGTCGCTGGGGGATTAATGGCAAATATGCAGGTCGGCGATTTGATCGTCGCCTCGCACCTGATCCAGTTCGATGTCGACCTGACAGCGTTTGGGCGCCGCCATGGCGAACTGCCAGATCGCGACCGGATGATCCAATCGGACCCGGATTTAGTACAAAAAGCCACGGCGGCCTTCGACGAGGATTTTGACGGCGGCACCTGGGAAGGCGAGACCAAACCTAATTTGATGATCGGCACTGTTGTTTCCGGCGATAAATTTGTCAAGGATTCAGATACATTAAAATGGCTGCAGCGGGAATTCGCCGCACTCGCCACCGAAATGGAAGGCGCCGCCGTCGGCTACACCTGCCAACTCTCCGACCTGCCCTGCGTGATCATTCGGGGGTTGTCAGACACGGCGGATGAAAACGCCTCGGATGATTTGAAATCCAACCTGGAAATCGTCTGCACGCATTCCTTCGCGCTGATGGAAAAACTTATTCCGGCGGCGGGTTGAAGCGCTAGAGCCCCAACCGGTCTTTCCAACCGTACCAAGAAATCACCATGGGGAGGAACCAGGGGTTGCCGGTATATAGAGGGCGGGTTTGGAAATCGAAGCCGTCGAAGGCGGATTTGGCTTCCGCCTCATTACCCAAAATACGATGTGCCGACTTCATCGCGAACCAGCGCGCCCAGACGACGCCGGAACCGCAGAACCCGGAAGCATAATGGATACCATCGTTGACCACGGATTTCGGTAGGAAGTCGAAGGTATAGGCTGTATAGCCCCACCACGAATGGGTGATGCCAACATCGCGGAGTTCCGGAAAAACCTCGACCAGGCCCTGTTTGAGGTGCCGAAACTTGACATTTGGGTCGTCGGTGCCCGCGCCGGCGCGACCGCCGAAGACGATGCCCGTGCCGTCCGGCGAGGGGCGAAAATAGTGATACGTGTTGCGGGTCTCGCCCAGCATCCGGCCCTTCGGCATCAGGCGCGCCATGGTTTCCGGCGGCAGTTTTTCGGTGGCAATGATTTGGCTGGGGATCGGCACGATGCGTTTGCGCAAGAAAGGCGTCACCGAACCGGTATAGCCATTGGTGCAGACCAGCACGTCACGGGCCTTCACTCGGCCACGGGACGTCGTCACGTCGAAACCGTCCGTCTCGCGCTGGATACCGTCGACGCTGGTCTTTGCATGCACGGTGACGCCGGCTTCCAAGGCGCGGTCCAAAATGCCTTGGTGGAATAAGCCAGGGTGCAAGCCACCGATATCAGGGCGGACCAAACCGCCGTGATAAAGATCGCTGCCGATCTCGCGGTGCTGCTCGGCCTTCGGCACGATCTCGGCGCCCAAGTCCAGATGCTTGTTCAAGAACTCGGCTTCGCGGGCTTGGCTTTCATAGTGTTTCGCCCGGTAGGCGCCGGTGAACCGGCCAGTGAGCCTGAAATGGCAATCGATGTTCTCGGCTTCGACAAATCGCCCAACATCCTCACGCGCCGCCACGCCTTCGGCATAAATGCTCCGCGCTCGGTCTTCGCCCAGTTGGTCCATCATGTCCGCGAACTTCATCTTGATGTTGCCGCTGGCGATGCCGCCGTTTCGCGACGACGCGCCTTCGCCGGGCCGGTCTTTATCGAAGACCATGACGTCACGCCCGGCCCGGGCCATCACCAAGGCGGCGGTCAGCCCCGCGAAACCCGCGCCAATGACGGCGACGTCGCAGGTAGCGGCCACCGGCGTCTCGGGCAATTCAGGCCGAGGTGCCGCTTCCCACCAATAAGGTGTTTCCTTGAAATCCGTAGGGTTTGTCATTGTCTGCTCACTTTCTGGCTTCCGAAATGCCTAAGGGCTCAAGGCCGCGCCGGTCGGCCTTCGACGGCAGCGGGCCGACCGGATCCACCATCCACGCCGCCATGTCTTTCCAGACCGTGGCGGCTTGCAAATCCCGCAACAGCATATGAAAGCCGCCTTCATATAGTGCGATGCGCTGGCGGGCACGCGCCGCTTCGGGCAGGGCTTCAAGCATCATCCGGGTCGGCCCCTTTGGGATAATCTCATCCTTTTCACCATAGAGGATAAGAGCGGTGGCGCGAAAGTCCGGTGCCGCGTCCAGCGCCGCATCCATCAAATTGACCAAGCCGTAAATGGCGCCGACGCGGGTCTCTTTGATAATCAACGGGTCCGCAGCCAAAGCCACCAGCATCTCATAATTATCCGAAGGCACGATCCCAAGTCCGCGCCCGGTCAATGTCATCCAGGGCACCGTATGCGCACCGACCCATAGCGCCAGCCGCTGATACCAGGGCATGATGACGCGGCCCCAGACCGCTGGTGCGGCCAGGATCACGCCATCGACCGCCGGCGCACCGGCGCCACTGGCCGCCAGCATCGCCACCGCGCCGCCCATGGACGAGCCCTGCAAATAGAGCGGCACACCCGGATGGTGCGCCTTGATTTCAGCCAACACGCTTCGCGCATCGGCGACGTAGGCATCAACCCCAGCCCAGGTGCCCGGCGCCGGTGCGGCGCCGAAACCGCGCTGGTCGAAAGCGTAGGACTGAACGCCCCTGAGCGCTAAAAAATCCCCCGGATCATCAAAAAAATTGGCGTAATCATTAAACCCATGCAACGCCAACAGCACGGCCCTGGGCGTCCCCTCCGGCTTCCAAACCCTAAGCGGCAACACTGCCCCGTCGGCGGCAATGAACGCCTCACCCGTCAGCTCCGGTGTTCCCATCGCCGGCCCCGGCCCCCGCACCGCCGGCGCACACGCGGCGAGAAACAATGCAGCCATGAAAACACAAACCAAGGCACGGCGGGCACTGCCCGACGAGCCTTGGCAAGCGCGACCGCGCGCCGGGCCTAGCGGCCCGTGAGCCAAGAGAGCAACGCGAACGGCCGACGCTTCAGGGGCGTTTAAAAAAACGCGGCGAAAACTCATTCCGCCGCCTCTTTCGCCCCGCCCGTCAGTTTCAGGAAGATATCTTCCAGATCCGCCTCGCGGGTGATCACGTCGGTAATCCCAAGCCCCGCATCACCCACCGCCGTCAGCACTTGGCCGGCGTGCACCCGGCTGGGCGGGAACGAGATACACAACCGCCGCGTGCCCTCAAGCTCGGTCGCAAAGGCCGCCATTTCAGACGGCACATCTGCCAAGTCCCGGTCAACGGTGATCAGCATTTGTTTTGAATCCAATTGGCCAAGCAATTGCGCCGTCGGCTCACAGGCAATCAACCGGCCATGGTTGATGATGGCGATGGTGTCACACAGCGCCTCCGCCTCTTCCAAATAATGCGTCGTCAACAAGACCGTGGTCCCGGCCGCGTTCATGGATTTCACATGGGTCCAAAGTTGGCGGCGCAGATCGACATCAACGCCCGCCGACGGCTCATCCAAGATCAACACCGGCGGGCTGTGAACCATCGCCTTGCCGACCAACAGCCGCCTGCGCATGCCGCCGGACAAAGACCGGGCATAGGCATTCGCCTTGTCTTCCAGCCCAACGGCTTCCAATACCTCCTGGGTTTTTCGGTGTGACGTCGGAATCCCATAAAGCCCGGCTTGGGTATCGAGCATTTCGCGCGGTGTGAAAAATGGATCGATGTTGAGTTCTTGCGGCACGACGCCAATGGACCGCCGCGCACCGCGCATCTCAGCCTCAATGTCATAGCCCCAGACCGTGGCCGAACCCGCCGACTTCACCACAAGGCCGGCCAGGATATTAATCAGCGTCGATTTCCCGGCACCGTTCGGACCCAAAAGCGCAAAGAACGACCCCCGCGGCACTTTAAGATCAACCCCCTTCAAGGCATGCATGGGTGCCGTGCGCTTGGACGCCGCGTAGGTTTTCTCAAGGCCGGTTGTCTCAATGGCGGCGTCGGGCGTGCGGGTCTGGGTAAAATAGCTCATGGGCGTGACATGTCCTCAAGGCTGAGGAGGCCCGAGGCGGCAAGGCTTGTCAAGATGGCGCGCCCGCAACACCGCCTTGATCCTCAGCCCCGGTGCGCTATCATCGGCCAAAGCGCATTTTTTTCTGTGAAGTTCGACTTTTCACGACGGGGATCGCCATGGACCATTACGAGGTCATCGAAACAGACAGCAAACAGGTCGCCTGCGGCGGCGGCGGCGGCGCGCTTGGCCACCCCAAGGTCTATCTGGAAATGGGCGAAAAATCCGAAATTACGTGTCCGTACTGCTCACGGCACTACGTGCTGAAAGAGGGCGCGGTGGCCGCAGCGGGGCATTAGATTCTCGCACTTCGTCTGCCTAATTCAAAAACTCCCGACATTTCTTCGGATCAAACCCCCGCCGTTTGGCTTCATCGACGACCGCGCGGATGGTGTAATTCGAATCCCATCGGGAAGAATCATCCTTGTCGAGCGCTTGGCCGCATAATTTTACGGCGCTGAATGATGCCGGCGCAGTGCTTTCCGGTAATTTTTTTGGCGCGTCTGAATCTAGGCCGCTAACCTTGCCCTTCCGCACGATGTCGCGTTCGATAGCAAATGTTTTGCAAACCTGACCGCGTTTGCTTGCCCGTTCATTGCACCGGCTGACAGCCATCGCGTCGCCAGGATTACAATTGAACCCCGTACAGTGATAAATGTGATAAGTGCGGCCATCCTCGGAAATCGCGAAATCCAAGGGATATTGATATTCAAGGTATCGCGCGAATGCCCGTGCCGCAGAAGGTGAGAGCGTGATTGGCCCGTTCCCCGTGTCATAATACGTCGTCTGACAGCCGCTCGCACCGAGCATCATCGTAAGAACAGTCGCCAGTTTGAAAATTCGCATGATCCGCCCTTGCCATGTCCCCGTTTCTCATTGCTGGTATTCGTTCTTCGAATACTCGTTAAACAAAGGCTGGCATGGGGAATTGTGGGCAGCAATCATGGGTGGTGAATTGTGGTTTGCCGTTGCGTTTGATTTGAAATGGGTAGCCGCCACACTAAGACGGCATATACCTCGCCTTCTTTTTCTTTTGCTTCACCGGTTCCCAGTGTTCGCCGGCGCGGAGCAGGCATGAGATGCCGTTGGGGTGGGTGAGGACGATGGTCCAGGACCCGGTTTCGGATGTCAGGATTTCGACGATACCGCCGGAATGCGCGAGCCTCATGTTGGCGGGGGCCTCGTGATAGCGTTCGGCGAGTTGGCCGAGGATGGAGGCGTGGGCGCCACAGGGGATCGTTGGCGTTTGTGCCATCGCGGCGTGGAAGCCCGTGGAAATCCCTATTCAACAATCGCTCACATGGGAAATAGGTTAATAGAGACATAAATAAGAATAATAATAATTAACTTAATTATTTTCCTTATTCCGTTTATATTTACCTAGTATTGCGCCCAATGCGCGCCGATACCGTCGTGATTATGCGAATCGGCATCGCGCCCAGCGCAGCCGCATAGACTGGATACCGGAGAGCCGCCATGCCCCTTTCAAAACCGACCCCGCCCAACCACAGTAACGACCACAGCGATGAGCCGGGCCGCGCATCGCCAAGCATCGAAATTCTGCCGGCGACATGCGAAGAACCAGAGAACGTCGCCGGCCTAAGCCTCCGCCGCGAAGCCTTTTGCCGCGCCTATGTGCTCGACCCGAACGCCACCCGAGCCGCCGGGACGGCCGGGTACGCGGCACCGTCGGCGCGCTCGCAAGGCAGCCGCCTGTTGACAAATGTTGACATTCAGAACCGCATCCACGACCTCCGGGTCGAACTGGCGAGGCGCCATGCCATTGATGCGGATGTCCTCATCGGTAAGCTGGAAGCGGTCTATCTGCGGGCCTTCGAGCATTATCAAATGCACGCCTGTGTGCGCGCCGTCGCCCTGCAGGCGCAGTTGGCCGGAACGCTGGGCGCCGGGACCACAGTGAGCCACCGATCATCCGGCGCCGCGAACCCGCCGCGCCGATCGCGGTTCACAGATCAGGTCAAGGGGCGGCCTGTGGATCAGTTCACGGGCCGGCTGATGGACAGGCCGCACCCCGCGTGGGATCATGATATCGATATCACTCTCGTGCGCTTCATCGTGACGCCGCGACGGAGCCTCAATCATGGACGCCTTCACGCTGCCCGCCGCCTGGTTGCCCTACACCGCCATCGGGCCGTGGGAGACCGGCTTTGTGTTTCTGATTTACGCGGCGGGATTTTTCATTCGCGGCGCCTTCGGGTTTGGATCCAACATGCCCATCGTGCTCCTCACCACATGGGTTCTGGGGCCGCATCACGCGATTTTTCTGGTCGCGGTGACGGCTGCCGTCGCCCAGGTTCACCTGTTTCCAGCCGGCGTGAAGACCGCCGATTGGGGGATTGCGCGGCCGATGTTCATCGGCATGTTGATCGGCACCGCATGCGGCACCTGGATGTTGTCGCGCCTGGATGCGGAATGGCTGACGCTGACGATGGGCGGGCTGATTACGATGATCGTCATCATCGACCGTTATCATTTGTTGGAGCGCCTATCGGAGCGGATCAATCTGCGGGCCCGGCCGGTAACAGCGTCGCTGGCACTGACGTCCGGGGTTTTGGGCTCGGTCAGTGGCGGCGGCGGGATTTATTTCATGGCGCCGTATCTGAAACTCGTCTGCCCGACACCGACGGCGCTGCGCGGCACCAATCTGGTGCTCTCGGGGTTGTTCATGATGGGCCGCATTGTCTTTATCGCATTGCTGGGGTTGCTAACGCCGAACTTGTTCATCGAAACCCTGCTTTTGTTGCCCGCCGTCGCACTCGGCATCTGGGCCGGCACCCGATTTTTCCGGACCGCGACGCCGGAGCGCTTTTACGCCGCCCTTCAACTGTTGTTGGCCATGGCTGCCGTGGTGCTGATGCTCAAAGGCGCCAAAAAGATATTTTGACGTCCAATGGGGCTTCGACTCAGGGCCACGACCGGGTTAAATTGAGCACCTTAAATCACCCCATGCCGATCACTAAAAATCGACAACCGACGGAGCACCCATGGCCGAAACCCCCAAACATGTATTTCTGATCGACGGTTCGGGCTTTCTGTTCCGGGCGTTCCACGCCCTGCCGCCAATGACACGCGGCGACGGCACGCCGGTGAACGCCGTCTTCGGGTTCACGAAAATGATCATGAAGCTGATCGAGGACACCGACGCCGACCACATCGCGGTGATTTTCGACCGGGCGCGGAAAACCTTCCGCTCCGATATTTATGCCGACTACAAGGCGCACCGGCCACCGCCACCCGATGAAATGATCCCGCAGTTCCAGTTGGTCCGTGACGCCACCGTGGCCATGAACGTCTCATCCGTCGATATGGAGGGCTATGAGGCCGACGATCTGATCGCCACCTATGCCCGCCAAGCCGCCGCCCAGGGCGCGGAGGTCACGATTGTGTCGTCGGACAAGGATTTGATGCAGCTGGTCGATGACAAGATCACCATGCTGGACGCCATGAAGAACAAGGTCATCGGCTTTGATCAGGTGGTGGAAAAATTCGGCGTGCCGCCGGAGAAAGTCATCGATGTCCAGGCTCTGGCCGGCGACAGCGCCGACAATGTGCCGGGCATCGAGGGCATCGGCGTGAAGACGGCGGCACTGCTGATTAACGAATACGGTGATCTGGATACGCTGCTCAGCCGGGCGGAAGAAATCAAACAGCCGAAACGCCGCGAGCGCTTGATCGAGCAGGCCGAGATGGCGCGGGTCAGCCGTGAGCTGGTGACGCTGAAGGACGATGTGCCGATCACCGTGCCGCTGGACGACTTCGCGGTCAGGGAATTGGACGCCGATGTGCTGATCCCGTTCCTGGAAGAGCAAAGCTTCAAATCATTGGTTGTCACCATGCGTGCGCGCCTAGGCGTTGAGGGCGCGGCGGAATCGGGCGGCGCCGAGGCGCCCGAGCCCGGCGAAGCGAGCTATGAACTGGTACAGACCGAGGACGCGCTGAGGGCCTGGGTCGATGAAGCGACTCGCGCGGGCGCGGTCGCCGTGGATACGGAAACCACCGGCCTTGATTCCATGCAGGCGGAATTGGTCGGCGTGTCGCTTGCGGTGACGCCGGGCCGGGCGTGTTACATCCCGCTGGGCCACAAGGCGCCGGGCGCCGGCACCACGGGTGATCTGCTGGACGCGGCACCAGCCGCGGCGCCGCCCGAGCAAATTCCCATGGACCGGGCATTGGAAATTCTGAAGCCAATGCTGAGTGACCCCGGCGTTCTGAAAATCGGCCAGAACATCAAATACGACATGAAAGTGCTGACCCGCTACGGCATCGGCATTAGCCCCATCGACGATACCATGCTGCTCAGCTACGTCTTGGAAGGCGGGCTGCATGGTCATGGCATGGATGAGTTGGCACGCGATCAATTGGGCATGGAGACGATCAAGTTCAAAGAGGTCGTCGGCACTGGTAAGTCGCAGATCACATTTGATCTGGTCGGATTGGATAAGGCCCTGGATTACGCCGCCGAGGACGCCGACATCACATTGCGCCTGCATCGCGCGTTTAAAAGGCGCCTCGCCGAAGAACACATGGTCACGGTTTATGAGACGTTGGAACGGCCGTTGATCCCGGTGCTAGAGATGATGGAGCGCAATGGCATTAAGGTCGATGCGACGGAACTGAAACGCCTGTCGACTGATTTCGCCAAGCGGATGGTTGATTTGGAGGCCGAGGTTCACAAACTGGCGGGGCGCGAATTTAACGTCGGCTCGCCAAAACAGTTGGGCGAAATTCTGTTCGATGAAATGGGCCTGCAGGGCGGCAAAAAAGGCAAGACCGGCGCCTATGCCACCGGCGCCGATGTCTTGGAAGGCCTGGCCGCGGAAGGCCATGACCTGCCGGCGCGGGTGCTGGACTGGCGCCAGCTTTCGAAACTGAAAAGCACCTACACGGATGCGCTGACGGCGGCCATTAACCCGGGCACGGGGCGTGTCCACACCTCGTACAGCCAAGGCGCGGCGTCCACGGGCCGGCTGGCATCCTCGGATCCGAACTTGCAAAACATTCCGGTGCGGACGGAAGAAGGGCGAAAAATTCGCAAGGCCTTTATCCCCGAAAAAGGCCATATCTTGGTCAGCGCCGACTATTCGCAGATCGAGCTTCGCATTCTCGCCCATGTCGCCGGTATCGATGTCTTGAAACAGGCGTTCCATGACGGCCAGGATATTCACGCGATCACCGCCAATCAGGTTTTCGGGGAGCCCATCGAGGGCATGGACCCGATGACCCGACGCAATGCCAAGGCCATCAACTTCGGAATCATCTATGGCATCTCGGCCTTCGGGCTGGCGCGGCAATTGGGCATTGGAAACGGCGAGGCGAAGGATTACATCGACGCCTATTTCGACAAATACCCCGGCATCAAGGATTACATGGAACGCACCAAGACCCAGGCCCGTGAAGAGGGGTTCGTGACCACCATGTTCGGGCGCAAATGCCACACCCGTGGCATCAATGACCGCAATCCAAATATGCGGGGCTTCGCCGAGCGCGCCGCCATCAACGCGCCGATCCAGGGTGGCGCCGCCGACATCATCAAGCGCGCCATGGTGCGCCTGCCGGATGCCTTGGCCGACGCAAAGCTGGCGTCAAAGATGCTGTTGCAGGTCCACGATGAATTAATTTTCGAAGTGCCCGAGGCCGAGGTCGATGATCTCATCGGCGTGGTCCGCGCCACCATGGAAGGTGCCGCGCATTTGGACGTGCCTTTGGTGGTCGATGCGGGCACGGGGATGAATTGGGACGAGGCGCATTGATGGCGGACGGCCCAGGCCCGCAATTAAGACCTGAGGCCGGCCTCACTTTTCCGCCGGGTTGCGCCTATATCGGCAGTCAATTCGTACCCATGTCAGAGGCCAAAATTTCCGTCCTCGATTGGGGGTTCCTGCGCTCGGATGCGACCTACGATGTGGTTCATGTTTGGAAAGGTCGGTTCTTTCGCCTCGATGTCCATATTGAGAGATTCCTGAACGGGATCGCCAAACTCCGCATGGAACTGCCGTTTGGGCCTGAACGGTTGCAGGCGATTTTGGCGGAGTGCGTGCGGCGCGCGGAGCTCAACGACGCTTACGTCGAAATGATTTTGACGCGCGGCACCTCACCCACATTCAGCCGCGACCCGCGTGACGCGATCAACACCTTCATCGCCTTCGCCATTCCCTTCGGCTCGGTCGCCAACGCCGATCAAATGACCCGCGGAGTCAATCTGCATGTCTCATCCATTCCCCGCATTGGCCCGGACTCGGTCGATCCCACCGTAAAAAATTATCACTGGCTCGATTTGGTCGCCGGCCTTTATGAAGCCTATGACGCGGGCGCCGAGAACGTTCTGCTGGTGGACGGCGACGGCAATTTGGCCGAGGGCCCGGGATTCAATGTCTTTGCCGTAAACGACGATCAGGTCACGACACCTGATCGTGGGGTCCTGGAGGGTGTGACCCGGCGCACCGCGCTGGAGCTTTTGGCTGAGCTGCAGGTGAAGGCGAAAACAGCGCCATTGTCGATCGCTGCACTGAAGGCCGCCGATGAAGTGTTCATCACATCGACCGCCGGCGGCGTCATGCCCGTCGGGCGCATTGACGGCGTCGCACCCAGCGCCGACGCACCGGGCCCGTTGACCCAAAGGTTGACCGAACGTTATTGGGCCAAGCACACGGACCCGGTATGGTCGGTGGGCGTTGATGAGCTGCCGACACTCGATGATTGGCGAAGAGATGATTAGCGAAGATTGGTGTTGTCGGCCAGATCGGCAATGGGTTGCTGGCCCAAGGGCTTTTGTTTGAACAGAATGTAGGCTTGACCATCGACCTCCAAAGTCATGGCTTTTGCACCATCGGCCGCTTCGGCCGGCCGAGCCTGATAACCGACGTATTCCCATTCCGCATCGGTCATCTTGTCGAAAAAGCTTTGATTGTCAGCAGCCCAAAAGGCCGCAAAAGGGGCTAGAAGCATGGCAAACATGGGTCGTTTCCTCCGATAGATTATGGCGTTTACGATCCGGAGCATGGCAGCTCTGCGTGGCGGCATTGCGGTTACAATGCGGTCATTTTGTGGTAGCAAGCGAAGGTCGGTGATACACGACAGCGTGACTGGTTCTCCAAGGATTTAGGCGGAAATACGATGGCGTTCGATCAGTGGCTTATCTTTGTGGCGATCTGGACATTGGCAGGTTTGCCGCTAGGGCCAAACGCACTCAATTGCATCGCGGTGTCCGCACGCATCGGGTTTACCCGGTCACTATGGTCCGTCGCCGGCATCCTGGGTGCGGCTCTGTGCCACAAGACGGCCGTTATATTTGGCGCGGCGACAATACTTTTGGCTAACGCCGAACTGTTTTATGTGCTCAAGTTCTGCGGCGCGGCCTATCTCATTTGGATGGGGATTTCTTTGTGGCGCGAGGGCGGCGAATTACCTCAGTCCTCAGAACGAGCCCCGGCATCACGCTTTCAAATAGCCCGCCGGGCCATTGTTATTTCCATGAGCAATCCGAAAGCGATTTTTCGTATCTCGCCATTTTATCACAGTTTATTAGCCAGGATATTCCCTTAGCCGGCCAATTAATGGTGCTTGTTCCGACCGCACTGGCGATTACGGCGGTCGTATTTATTGGATTCTGCGCGGTAGGCACCGGTGTCGGTCGGCTCCTCGGGACAGTCCGTCGACGCCTGACGTTCAATCGATCAATCGGCACCTTCTATATCGCCGCGGGCGCAGTATTGGCAGCCTCGGACAATCTGTTGGAAAGCTCACATAGACCCTAGTGTGGCCCGCCATTCTTGATGCGCCCCACGTAACCCAAAATTAACCCTCCTGGCGCCATACTTTCGCCTTCAATACGGATCATAACCGTCGTCCAGAATGGAGGACCGACCATCATGCCCCACGAAACCCGTAAACTTTTATTCAGTGCCGGTGAACTGCAGACCGCCGCCCTTGATCATTGCCACCGCCATGGCATCACGGTGCCGGAAGGCGCCGCCGGTGCGGTGACCGTCGGCACGGATCCCGCCGCCGCCGTCCGCTTGCGGTTCGGCACCGGTATTGGTGCCGATGAACTCAGCTTCGACCGCCGCCAGGTCAACGATGCGTTGATCGGTTATTGCCGCTCAACCGGAATCCCTATACCGCGCGGCGGCGCCAAATCGGTGCGCGCCGAAGGCGAGCAGATCGCCATGGTGATTGAGCCAGGAACAGGGCGCCGCGTCGGCTAGGTGCGCAACTTCTGAGCTTGGCGCTTCTTTAATATCGGCCCCAGGCGGGTTGCCAACAAGGCTGCCAGGATACCGGCGTAAATCAGCGGCTCGATCTGAAACCCCTTGCGCATCATGATGAAATGAATGGCCGCGCAGACGCCGGCGATGTAAACGCCGCGGTGCAGCCGTATCCAATTTTTTCCGCCGAGCCTCTTGACCATGGCGCCCCATGATGTGAGCGCCAGCGCGACCAAAATCACCAAAGCCCCCATGCCGAGCGTGATGTAGGTGCGCTTGATGATATCGTTCCAAATCGCCAACCAATCGAAGCACTGATCAGCGACGACATAGCTGGAGACGTGCAAGGTGACATAAAAAAAGGCGAAGAGACCCAGCAGGCGGCGAAATCTGATTGCCTGATTCCAACTCGTAATGATCCGCAGTGGCGTCACCGCCAGCGCCAGCCATAAGATCCGCAGCGCCCATTCGCCCAGGTACCGGTTCATGAATTCCGCTGGATTAGCGGTCAGGTCCTGGTTGACGATCCGCCACACCAGTACCCCCAGCGGAGCCAGGCAAAGCACCCAAACGGCAGGTTTGGCGATCCAGCGAATGCGGTTGTTCGGCGTCATGGCAGGATAGTTTAGCGTTTTCTAATAGTTACGCGCCAGGTTCATGCCCTTGTACATGGCCGCGACTTCTTCTTCATAACCATTAAACATTAAGGTCGGACGTTTCGGCACGAAACCGAAGACATTGGTCGGCCCGCCCAGGCGGCGTTCCTTGGCCTGGCTCCAGCGTGGATGATTGACCAAGGGATTAACGTTCGAATAAAAGCCGTATTCGCGCGATGCCGACATGTTCCATGACGTAGGTGGCTGCTTTTCGGTGAAACTGATGCGGACGATGGATTTGATTGATTTGAAACCATACTTCCACGGTGTCACAAGTCGGATCGGCGCGCCGTTCTGGTTCGGCAGTTCCTCGCCATAGAGCCCGACGGCCATCAAGGTCAGCGGGTTCATGGCTTCATCCATGCGCAGGCCTTCGCGGTAAGGCCATTTCAAAATGGCATATTTTTGGCCGGGCATTTGCGCCGGATCAACCAGCGTCTCAAACGCCACATACTTGGCATTTCCCGTCGGCCCCAAACGCTTGATGATATCGGCCAGAGGAACGCCGACCCACGGAATGACCATTGACCAGGCTTCGACGCAGCGGAAGCGATAGACGCGTTCCTGTAATTCATGCGGCTTGATAAGGTCTTCGAAAGAATAGCGACCGGGTTTATCGCATTCGCCATCGACGACCACGGTCCAAGGCTTGGTTTTGAAATCTTTCGATTTGCGCGCCGGGTCACCCTTGCCGGTGCCGAACTCATAGAAATTGTTATAAGTCGTCACGTCTTTGAGCGGCGTCAGATCATCGTCCTTACCCAGGCTTTCGCGCGTCCATTTGGTTTTCTGGACATTCGGCAGTTTCATGCCGGCCATCGCCGGGTCAGAAAGCATGAACGGCCCGATGGCAGCGGCGGCGCTGGTCGCGGCAGCGGCACGCAAAAATTCGCGTCGGCGCATGAAAACGGAATGCAGCGTGATCTCGGAGGACAGAACGTCGGATTTCTTACGGGCCTGGATAAGCATGGTTGCTCCTGGTGCGTGACGATGGGAACGCTTCGAAAATAGGCGGCATCAGCCCGAAAGGTAAGGCCCTAACTGCCCACGCTTATATCACAATTTTGCGATATATGAGTGATTTCTAGGGTGTCAGGACAGTTGCCCTCGCGCTGAGACTTTATCGCCCCGCCTGGCGCGACATTGATTGTCGCCACCGATGGACCGGGCTATAAATCGCGCATGCGCACACTTTATCATCTGTGGCTTTCACCGTTTTGCCGCAAGGTCAGATTGGTGCTCCAGGAGAAAAAACTGGAGCATCAAATGAAAACCGAAGCCGTCTGGGAACGGCGCCAGGATTTCCTCACATTGAACCCCACCGGCGAGGTGCCCGTCCTTGTCGAGGCCGATGGCACGGCGCTTTCCGGCAGTGATGCGATTTGCGAATTCCTTGATGAGGTCCATCCGGAACCCGGCCTCTATGGCCGCCATTCACTGCAGCGCGCCGAGGTTCGCCGCTTAATCTATTGGTTCGATCGAAAGTTCAATATCGAGGTCACGCAAAACCTGGTTTCCGAAAAAATCATGAAGCGGTTCTTGGGCCTGGGTGAACCAGATTCCAACGTCATCCGGGCGGGGCACGCCAATATGCATCAACATCTGGAATACATCAGTTTTCTGACAGACCGGCGGAAATGGTTGGCCGGGGACGATATGTCACTAGCCGACTTTACTGCCGCGGCGCACCTCTCATGCGTCGATTATCTGGGTGATGTCCCCTGGACCGAGCACACCGCGGCCAAGGATTGGTACGTGCGGGTCAAATCCCGGCCTTGCTTCAGGACCTTGCTAGAAGACCACATTCCAGGCGCCGCCCCCGCCGCACATTACGCGAATTTGGATTTCTAATGCCGATCCCAAGCGGATGGCCACATCCGCGACGACGCATTTTCAGCGCTAAAAGCAATTCCCGAGCGGGCGCCTTTAACGCACTTTCACATCCATTTTTTCCAGATTGGTTCTGGCGGCATCGCTGGCCGGCCCATCCGGCGCCAGCGACAGGACCATCAGCCAATCGGCGCGAGCGCCGGCGTCATCGCCCTTGAGGCGCCGTAGGATACCGCGCTCCAACAAGGCGTCAGAATGGTTGAGATCGATCTCTAAGGCCGCCTTCACATCTATCAGTGCCCCATCAGGATCATCCAAGAACCGCTTCGCCGCAGCCCGGAAAGTCAGCGCGTCAGCGCGCCTGGGGTTGCCAATCAACGCGCCGTTAAGATCCTGAAGTGCGCCCTTATAGTCCGCCATCGCCGCCCGCGCCTGAGCCCGGTCTATAAGTAGCTCGACGTCGCCTGGCGTCAATTTTAATGCCGCCGATGCCACCGCTTCGGCGCGCGCCGGCAAATCGCCAAGCAGCCAGCCTTGCGCCGCCTGACCAAGAAGTTGCGCTTTGAAAGCGGGTGACTTGTTCACGCGTTGCGCTATATCTTCAAGACGTGCTGCGGCGTCTTTGAAAAGCCCCAGCGTAATCAAGGCCGACGCCGCACAGTGCTCAGCCGGCGCGCCGCCTCCCATGTCTTGCCACGCAATAGCATCTTCGAAGGCGTTCTTAGGATCTATCCGCGCCTGTTCAATACACGCCGTATAGCGCGCCGATGGCGGCAGATCTGCATTCCCGGCGACCGCAGTGCCAGTGGCTGCAAGCAACAAACAAAAGCTCAACGTCGATGAGGTGAAGTGTCCAGGCATTGCACAATAATCTGCGGGCCTGTAAGGCAATTGGCAAGGTGATGATTAATGAATGATGTTGAGAGTGATAATCCGGCGCGGCTGTTTTGCTTTGGATTAGGCTTCAGTGCAAAACAGCTGGCTGGACGCCTGGCGACAGCGGGATACAGCATTGCCGGCACTTGCCGCGATGCTGATACGCAAACGCGCCATCAAGCTGCTGGCATTACAGCGCATTTGTTTAACGGCTCAGCGCCTTCCGAAGATACCGACGCCTGGCTTGACGGCGCGACACATGTCTTGTTGTCGGTGCCGCCGAAAGACGGCGCCGACCCCGTGTTGGCTCACCTCGGTGATGCGTTGGCGAACTGCGCCACGCTGAAATGGCTCGGTTATCTTTCAACTACCGGCGTCTACGGCAACACGAATGGCGCGCGCGTTGATGAAACCGCACCATTGAACGCCGATGTTCCGCGCAGCCGGGACCGGGTTAACGCTGAGGCCGGGTGGCAAGAACTCGCCGAGATCCATAATCTACCGCTGCACATATTCCGCCTCGCGGGCATTTATGGGCCGGGCCGCAATCAGTTGGAAACAGTCAAGGCCGGCAAGGCGCGACGGATTGACAAACCGGGCCATAAATTCAGCCGCATCCACGTTGATGATATCGCCGGCGTGCTGCTGGCATCCATCAATCGACCATGTCCCGGCGCCATCTATAATGTTTGTGATGATGAGCCGGCGGAACCAGCGCGCGTCGTTGAATACGCCTGCGAATTGCTGGGCATGGAACCGCCGGCCGTCAAATCCTTCGAAGAGGCCTCGCAGGGCATGTCCCCGATGGGGCTATCGTTTTGGCGGGACAACCGGCAGGTCGACAACGGCCTGATCAAGAACCAACTTGGCGTGACGCTGGAATATCCAACCTACCGCGAAGGCCTCGCCGCCTTAGCGAAGGATATGTCCTAACGTCGCCAATCAACTCAATTGATCAAGGAGTGCGCTAACTGTGCGCCTGAGCCGCAACAGATCGCTCGGTTCCGATAGCCGGTGCTCGCCTTTCTTGACAAATTGCACCTCGACATCCGTGGCACGCACCTGCTCCATGATCTTATGGGCTGTCTGCCAAGGTACGTCCGCATCCTTGATGCCGTGAATCAACCGCACCGGACAATCGATGCCGATCTCGGCCCGCAGCAACAACTGGTTTCTGCCTTCATCCAAGAGCTTCTTGTTGATCCGGTAGGGTTCTTCATCGTCATAGCAATGGGGAATATCGACAAACCCATCGCGTTGCAGGGTGGCTTTTTGATCGTCATCCAATACGTCGGGAATTAGGTCTTCGGTAAAATCGGGCGCCGCGGCCAATCCGACAAGACCGGCGATGCGGTCGGGCCGCGCCAATGCGACCAGCAGCATAATCCAGCCTCCCATGGAGGAGCCGACCAAAATCTGCGGGCCTTCGGTGAGCGCGTCGAGGGTGGCGATGGCATCTTCAGCCCACAAGCCGATGGTCCCATCATCGAACGCGCCGGACGATTGCCCGTGACCCTGGTAGTCAAACCGCAAAAAGGCGTGGCCCCGTTCGCGGCACAGGGCTTCCATTTCCATGGCCTTGCCGCCGTTCATGTCAGATTTGAAACCGGTCAGGAAACAAACCCCGGGATGCTTGCCAGGGCTTTGGTGGTAGGCGATAGTCGCGCCACTATCGCGCGTTAGAATACCTGCCTCTGGGTACGCTTCATCCATTTTTTCTGTTACCTTGTCTGCCGGGACCCATCACGATTATGAACGAACAGGCGGACATGTCCAAAACTCCTGCAGCAGTAGAGGCGCCCGTGTCGGACGGATTGGCTGGGCAGGCCGGTAACGGGCGGTTGGCCACGATCTTACAAGTTATCCCGGCACTGGGGTCGGGCGGCGGGGTTGAGCGCGGCACGGTTGAGATTGCCGAAGCGATCACCGAAGCCGGCGGCCGTGCGCTCGTGGTTTCCGCCGGCGGGCCACAAGTCCATGATCTGACTCGCGCCGGCGCCGAACACATCACGCTTCCGGTCGATTCAAAAAATCCGTTGACCATGTACGCCAACATTACCCGCTTGGCTGAGATCATCCGTGAACAAAATGTCGATTTGATCCACGCCCGTTCGCGCGCGCCTGGTTGGAGTGCCTACTTCGCGGCGAGGAGAACCAAGACACCGTTCGTGACGACCTTTCACGGGACTTACAATATCGGCAACTTTTTGAAACGCTATTACAACTCGGTGATGACAAAAGGCGCCAGGGTCATTTCAATTTCGCAATTTATTGCCGAACACGTACGGCGTGTCTATGGCGTGCCGGCAAGCCGGCTTCGGATCATCCACCGTGGCGTTGATCTATACCGGTTTGACCCGAAGAAAGTATCTGCCGAGCGCGTCGTGCAATTAGCCAACGATTGGCGGCTGACGGATGGCTGCCCGGTCATCATGTTGCCGGGCCGACTGACCCGCTGGAAGGGCCAGACGATATTTATTGATGCGGTCGCCAGACTGCAACGCCGCGACATCCGATGCCTGATCGTCGGCGGTGATCAAGGCCGGCAGGATTACCGGCGGGAGCTGGAGACAATGGTTGCACGCCATGACCTGGGCGAGGTCGTCCGGATTGTCGATCATTGCGCGGATATGCCAGCCGCCTACATGCTTTCTGACGTTGTCATCTCTGCGTCAACGGACCCGGAAGCCTTCGGTCGCGTCGTCGTTGAGGCGCAGGCCTTGGGCCGCCCGGTGGTCGCCACTGATCACGGCGGCGCGCGCGAAACCGTGCTTGTCGATAAGACTGGCTGGCTAGTCGAGCCCGGCGATGCGGAAGCCTTGTCCGCCGCCCTGGCGAAAGTTATAGCGATGGATGAAAAAGCCCGCACGGAATTATCGGACGCCGCCATTGCCAACGTCACCGAACATTTCTCCAAGCAGTCGATGTGCATGAAAACCCTGGACGTCTACAACGAGGTGCTGCAATCGGCGGCTGATGCGTAAGGGGTGCCGCTGATGACCCCAAGCGTGCTTGTCATCAAACTCGGCGCACTTGGCGATTTCGTCCAAGCCCTCGGCCCCATGCGGGCGATTCGCGACGCCCATGCCGATGCGCCGTTGGTGTTACTGACTACCGAGCCCTATGCGAATTTCGCTCGCGCATCCAATTTGTTCGATGACATTTGGATTGATAGCAGGCCTCACGGGCTTCAGATCGGTACCTGGCTTGCTTTGCGTCGCCAGCTCTTGGGCGGCGGGTTCAGCCGGGTTTATGATCTACAAACTTCGGATCGCAGTTCATTCTACCACCGGCTTTTCTGGCCCCGTCAAAAGCCCGAATGGTCAGGCATCGCGCCCGGCTGCACTCATCCACACGCCAATCCCGAGCGTGACTTCATGCACACGATTGATCGCCAGCGCGAGCAGCTGCAAATGGCCGGCATTGATGGTTCGCCCGCCCCTGATCTGGGTTGGGTCGACGCCGGGTTGCAAGAACTAAATCTGGCCCCGCAGTTCGCGCTGTTGGCGCCGGGCGGTGCCCGCCACCGCCCGCGTAAGCGCTGGCCGGCCGACGCATTCATTAAACTCGCCACCCAGCTTTCCGCGGATTCTATCCAGCCTGTGTTCATTGGCGGGGGCGATGAAGCGGGACTTTTGGGCGAGATTGCCGCTGGAGTTCCAGATGCTCGAAATCTGGCGGGGCAGACGTCGCTGCTTGAATTGGCCGCCATGGGACGCACCGCCACCCTCGCTGTCGGCAATGACACGGGGCCGATGCACTTGCTTGCTGTCGCCGGTTGCCCTTGCCTGGTTCTTTATTCCGACGATTCCGATCCGGCGCTTTGTGCACAGCGCGGTGCTCGCGTCGAAATTATCCGTGTCGCTGATCTTGGCGCGTTGACGCCCGAGACCGTCATCACGGCGGCGAAGGGCTTGCTGGCCGGCGCGGCCTGACAACCTTGACAGAGGGTACTTTGGCTCTACATTCCAGGCGTTTAGCGGATTAGCAGATAGAGCCCAAAACATGGTCGCCATCACGCTCCCTGACGGCAGCGTCAGAAGTTTCGACAACCCGGTCAGTGGCGCGGAACTCGCCGCCGATATTGGCCCCGGCCTCGCCAAGGCGGCGTTGGCTATTCGGCTGAACGGTGCGCTCGATGATCTCTCCACGGTCATCGACGCGGACAGTGACGTTGCGGTCATCACCGACAAGGACGAAGAAGCCCTTGATCTGATCCGCCATGACGCCGCCCACGTGCTAGCGGAAGCGGTACAGGAACTGTGGCCAGGCACCCAGGTGACCATTGGCCCCAATATTGAGAACGGTTTCTATTATGATTTCGCGCGCGAAGAACCGTTCACGCCGGAAGACCTTGAAACCATAGAAAAGAAGATGCTCGACGTGATCGAGCGCAACGACACTTTCACCAAGGAGGTTTGGGACCGCGACAAAGCGGTGCAGACCTTCCGTGACATGGGCGAAGCCTACAAGGCGGAACTTATTGAGGCCATCCCGGCCGGCGAGGATGTCCGAATTTATCGCCAGGGCGACTGGTTCGATCTCTGCCGTGGCCCGCATCTGCCGTCGACGGGCCGTGTCGGCAAGGCGTTCAAGCTGATGAAGGTCGCCGGCGCCTATTGGCGCGGCGACTCCGACAATGAAATGCTGCAACGAATTTACGGCACCGCCTGGCGTACACCGAGAGAGCTCCGCGCCTATCTACACATGTTAGAGGAAGCCGAAAAACGCGATCACCGCCGCCTGGGCCGCGAAATGGGTTTGTTCCATCAGCAAGAGCAGGCGACGGGATCGGTCTTCTGGCATCCGAAAGGCTGGACCTTTTACCGGGCGATCCAGAATTACATGCGCCTGCGCCTGGAAGCCGGTGGTTATGTCGAGGTCAACACGCCGCAGATGGTTGACCGGTCCTTGTGGGAAGACTCCGGCCATTGGGAGAAGTTTCGCGAGCACATGTTCATTGCCGAGTCCGAAGACCGGATGCTGGCGATCAAACCCATGAACTGCCCGTGTCATGTGCAAATCTTCAAGCAGGGTCAGACCAGCTACCGCGATTTACCTTTGCGCATGGCGGAGTTCGGCGCTTGCGCGCGCAATGAGCCGTCGGGCGCCCTGCACGGGTTGATGCGGGTTCGCGCCTTTGTGCAAGACGACGCCCACATTTTCTGTACCGAAGATCAAATCGAGGAAGAGACCAAACGCTTCATCGACTTGCTTGCCTCAATCTACAAGGATTTCGGTTTCGAAGACTTTGTGATCAAATTTGCTGATCGGCCGGAAGTTCGCGCAGGTTCCGATGAAACTTGGGACCGGGCCGAAAAGGCGCTTTTGGATGCCAGCCGCGCCGCCGGCGTGGAATTAGTCATGAACCCCGGCGAAGGTGCGTTCTACGGCCCGAAACTGGAGTTCGTGTTGCGCGACGCCATCGGCCGCGATTGGCAATGTGGCACTCATCAGGTTGATTTCGTTTTGCCCGAGCGTTTGGACGCGTCCTATGTGGGCGAAGACGGCGACAAACACCGCCCGGTCATGCTGCACCGGGCTATCTTGGGTTCGTTCGAGCGGTTCATCGGAATATTGATTGAAAACTATGCCGGGCGCTTTCCCTTGTGGTTGGCGCCGGTGCAGATTGTCGTCGCCACGATCACCAATGATTCCGATGACTACGCCCGCCAAGTCCAAGCTCAGGCCAATGCCGCCGGGCTCCGCGCCGAGCTTGATCTGCGCAACGAGAAGATCAACTACAAGGTCCGCGAACATAGCCACGCCAAGGTGCCGGTCATTTTGGTGGTCGGCGCACGCGAAGCCGAAGACGAAAGCGTCGCCATGCGGCGCCTCGGCGGCAAGCAACAGGAAGTTCTTGCACTGCAAGATGCGCTCGCTAGACTAAAAGAAGAAGCGCAGAGCCCGGCTGGAAAATCATAAAAAGTTGAACAGTTTGGCTTCCGGGGTATTGATTTACACCGTAAGAAATCGATACGTTTTGTAACAATCGACGAGGAGCGAGTTAGATAGCTAGACGTCCGTTTAATCAGCCGCCAGCCAAGGAAGGGCCGCGGGTGAACGAAGATATCGATGTGGACAATGTCCGCTTGATAGATGCCGATGGATCACAAGTCGGCGTGGTTTCCATAGCAGAAGCACAAGAGATGGCCGATGAGGCGGGACTCGACCTGGTCGAGATTTCACCACACGCGGACCCTCCTGTATGCAAGGTCCTGGACTACGGGAAGTACAAGTACGAGGCGCAAAAAAAGGCCAACGAGGCGCGCAAAAAGCAAAAAATCATCGAGGTCAAAGAGATCAAGATGCGGCCCGGAATCGAAGAGCACGATTACCAGGTGAAAATGCGCAGTGTTCGGAAATTCATCGGCAATGGCGACAAGGTCAAAATGACCATTCGTTTCCGTGGCCGTGAAATGGCCCATCAGGAGCTTGGGCTTCGGGTGCTTGACCGTGTCCGCGAGGATTTGGACGAGGAAGTGAAGGTCGAACAATTCCCGAGGACCGAAGGCCGCCTGATGACGATGGTGGTCGCGCCTAAATAATCTAACGCCGTGCAAGGTGCCTATGTTACCGGGTTTCAGCGGGCGGATGCGGCTGCCCGCCAGCTCAGCGTTCGGCCCGCGAATGCCCAATCAAACCGTCTAAACAAACCGTCTGGGGCACAGCCCTGCCTGGAACCAGGTGACGAAACTGTAAAAGTCATATACCGGAATGCCCAGGGCCTCGGCCAAATCCGCCGAATAGGGCACCATGTTGGTGCATTCCAAGACCAACGCACCGATATCGGGATGATCCGCCAACAACCGTTCCCCTGCCTCCACAAGATCTGCGCGTGCCAAATCAACGTCCAGTTCCAGCTCATTGCCCAAAATGGCGCGGCTGAACTCGCGTCCGCCGTCGGTACCGCCGACGGGCGTATCGATGCCAACGCCTGCCGCCGCTAAATGATCCGCCGTTAACGTCGATTTCGACACCGACAGCACGCCGACCCGTTTCCCAGGGCCTAACAACGCTTGGACCCAGGGCACCTGCATGAGACCCGACGCGGCGACGGGAACGCCGATGGCTTCGGAAAGCTCGGCTTGAAACAACGACAGGAACCCGCAATTCGTGGTGATGCCATCGGCGCCTGTCGCGACCAATTCGCGGGCCGCCCGAACAAATTCATCCAATAGCCCTTCGGCGTTGCGATTAACAACGCGGTCCGGACTGGCGCCATTGACGACTTTGTAGAGCACCGGAAAAGGCCAAGTCCCGGCATGGCCGACATCGCCCGGGATGCGTGGAAATTGCGATTCCAGCATCAAAATGCCGACGGCGGCGCCGTAAACGTTCTTACCGCCTTTTGCCTTCACCATAATTTTTCTCCACTCCGGCGCGTTCAAGCGACGGAACGTATTTCACCTTGCATGGAGAAACCATAGGCCTGATCAAGACCCAGCTCGCGGACGATGTCGACACCGTTTTGCAGCGCTTCGCCGGTCAGTCCGCGCAACGGTTCGCGCAAGGGGCCGGCGGGCAAGCCGACAGCCGCCATCAAGGATTTCACAGCAACCGGATTGATGGCTGAGTAGGTGTAATGCAACAGCGACAGGTTCGTGAGATACGCCTCACGGAATTTTTCCGCCGAACCGCCTTCGTGCCAGGGCTCGGAAATGGCCGCTAGTTCCCGAGGTGCAATATTGCCCGTCATGTTGGCGGTCCCGTGTCCGCCCAGGGACATGGTCGGCACAACTAGGCCTAAATTCGGGGAATCACAGCACATGACCGAAGCATCGGGTTTGGCAGCCAAGACTTGTGCCACCTGTCCGACCCGCGCGGTGGATTCCTTGTGCACCACATAGTTCGGGTGTTCGAACAGACGCAACAACGCGGCATGACCCAAATCCGATTTCACCCGAGGCGGATTGTTGTAAATGCCAAGCGCCAAATCGACACTGTCGGCGACCTTCAAAAAGAATGCTTCGATGTCGTCCTCATCGGCGCAGATGTAGGCCGGCGCGGCAAGAATGGCACCGTCGGCGCCTTCTTTTTCCGCATACTGCAGATACTCGATGGTGGTCTGCGTATTGTTGCCGGTGCAGCCGTAAAACAATTTCACGCCCGGCGTCTTCATTTTCGCGGTCTCTGAAATGATCTTCTTGCGCTCTTCGACGGACAACATGGAAACCTCGCCGGTCGACCCCATGATCAGGACCGCCCGGGTGCCGTTGTCGTGGTGAAATTTCAACAGAGTGCGGAACCCTTCGAAGTCGATGGACCCGTCGTTGTTGAACGGTGTGATCAAGGCGACGAACGATCCGGTGATCTTTTCATGTGCCATGGCTTTTTTTCTCCTGCTACTCAGCCGCGCCTAGTCGATGCCGGCTGAACTTAGATAAATGCGCGAGTACCCTTCCTTGATACCGCTGGTAATCTCGTCCAAGCGGCGCCCAATATGTCCCTGCATGAGCGCTGCCGCCCGTTCCGGTTCCCGGCACCGGATGGCGTCTAGTATATTGCGGTGTTCATTCTGGGTCCGTTGGCGCCGGCTGTCCATATCGATCCATCGGAAAAACCGAATGCGGTCATTCAGGTTGTTCAACAGATTGCGCATCTCGGCGTTTCTGGCGAACCGCATAATGTGGTTGTGGAAGGCTTCATCCAGGGCGACCATTTCCTCGCTGGTGCGTTGGCCGTCATCGGGTCCGGTTTCATCCAAAAAGCGCTCCAACTCATCAACTTCCTCATCCGTCGCCTGCTCGCTGGCCATCCTGGCAGCGGCAACTTCGAGGACGGCGCGCAGTTGGTAAAGTTCATAAATTTCCCGCGGCTTGAACTCCCGGCAGAAAAACCCGCGCCCGCCAATGAAGCTCAAGAACCCCTCCGAGACCAACCTGTTCAAGGCTTCACGGAGCGGGGTCCGGCTGACCTCCAAACGCTTCGCTAATTCGACCTCGTTGATGCGCTCGCCGGGTTTGAACCGGTAGGCGATCACCATATCCTTGATTGCACCGTAGGCCCGGTCAACGCTGCTCAAGCGCTTGTCAGCGATGTCAGGCATATTGAAATTTCCAATCTGTATACAATGCAGTGTCCTTATGGGGTATCTCATCGGCGTCGCTATCGCAACAAATTCATCATAAATTGTTTTAAACGCACACTAATCTAGAGTCTTTGGCTTGACTCTGAATTCAACTCGCAACAATATTGTATACATTTCGATATTCAATAATTTGGAATGATGATCAATGCCTGATGCCGGAAGCAATCAACTGAACGGGGCCGAAGCCATGGTGCGCATGCTCGAGGCGCACGGGGCGAAACACATCTTTGGGCTTTGCGGCGACACCACGCTGCCCTTCTACGACGCCCTGCAACGCCTCAATCACGGCATGACCCATATCCTGACCCGCGATGAACGCCACGCCGGGTATATGGCCGATGCCTATGCGCGGGTCACCCACAAGCCGGGCATCTGTGAAGGACCGAGCGGTGGCGGCGCCACCTACATTCTGCCAGGGCTTGTGGAAGCGGGTGAATCGTCCGTGCCGGTGCTGGGTATCACATCAGACGTCTCGGTCGCGTCAAACGGGCATTATCCGCTGACGGAATTGAGCCAGAAGGATTTATTCCGACCGCTGACCAAGTACAACAACGTGATCAACCTAGCCGGGGAATTGCCCTCGATGGTCCGCGCGGCGTTCCGCGCCATGACTACGGGCCGCCCGGGTTCAGCGCATCTGGCGCTGCCCTATGACGTACAAACCGCGCCGGTGACAGAATCCGAAATTTGGGCGCAATCTGATTTTGAAACCTACCCCGCATGGCCGGCGGCGCCGAGCGATGACGCCGTTGACGGTTTCGTCAAAGCCCTGACGGCGGCGAAAAACCCGTTGATCATTTGCGGTGGCGGCGTGGTCCTGGCTGGAGGCGAGGCGGAACTGCAACGGCTGGCCGAAGGGCTCAACATTGCTGTGGCAACGACGGTCAGCGGCCAAGGGTCATTGTCGGATTTGCATCCGAATTGCCTTGGCGTCGTCGGCTCGAACGGCGGCGTGGTGGAGACCCGCGCGGTTGTCGAAGAAGCCGACTTGATTATTTTTGTCGGGTGTCGGGCCGGATCGGTGACCACTGAACGCTGGCGGTTCCCAGCAATGGGCTCAAAGATCGCCCACATCGACAGCGATCCCATGGCGGTGTCGGCGAACTACCACACGGACATTCCACTGATCGGGGACGCGCGGCTCACGCTAGCGGCAATCAACGTTGCCTTGGAAGCCGACGGCGTTGATGGCGTGGATTTTGGTGGCGCGACGCGCATTACCAAGGCCCGTGAAACCAAATTCGCGGCTTTTGAGGAATTATCGACAAGCAACGAGACGCCGATCCGCCCGGAACGCCTGATCGCGGATTTGAACGACGTTTTGCCGGACGACGCCGTGCTGATTGCCGATCCGGGAACGCCGTGTCCTTACATTTCCGCCTATTACCGCGTTGATCGGCCGGGCCGGCATTTCATTTCAAACCGCGCCCACGGGGCACTGGGCTATTCGCTATCGGCGGCCATCGGCGCGCAAATCGGCAGACCGGACGCGAAGATTGTCGCGATGATGGGAGACGGCAGTTTCGGCATGGCCGTCGGCGAGTTTGAGACCGTTACCCGCCTGGGATTGCCGATCACCTACATCGTGGTTTCCAACTCAGTATACGGTTGGATCAAGGCCGGCCAGAAATCGGGCTTCGATGAACGTTACTTTTCGGTCGACTTCAACCGCACGGATCATGCCGCCGTCGCCGAAGCGTTCGGAATTAAATCGTGGACGGTTGATGATCCAGGGCAATTGAAATTCGTGCTAGCGGAGGCCGTCAAACATGACGGCCCGACATTGGTCGATGTCATCACGCAGCCGCTGCAGGACGCCCGCGCGCCGGTCAGCGAGTGGGTGGCTTAAGGAGCGCCCGGTTGATGTTTGTCCTGCAGCATTTCCTTGAGCGCGGCTTTAAGCGCCGTAGCAAATTCAGCGGTCAGGCGCGAGCGCGGACGGAGTGCGGGGTAAATCAACCCCAGTTCATAGGGAATTCGCGGCACGAAGGGCCGAAACACCACGCCCTGGCCTTCGAAATCATGCGCCGCAAACGGATCAACAACAGCGATCCCGACGCCTTCGGCGGCCATCCGGCAACTCGGCTGAAAAAGATAGCATTCGGCATGCGGCGCCCACGGCACGCCGGCGGCCTCAAACGCCGCCTTCAAATGATAGTGGGTAGAATGTTCGGGATTGAGCACGATCAACGGTTCGCCCTTAAGATCATGAGGGTCGAGGCGGAGCTTCGAGGCCAACGGATGGCCGGCGGGCAACGCGCACACACAATCGAAAGACAGCGGATCAATATCCATGGCTGGATCATTGGCCGGCAATTCGGCAAAGCCGATATCAAAAAGCTGGGCCGAAATCCATTCGCGTATCTGCACGCTGGAGCGGGTCTGCAACGATACCTTGATCTGCGGCCGATCACGGATGAAGCCGGCGATCAGCTTCGGCATGAAGTTCATCGACACGGCGGGCAGCGCCGCGACCCGCAGCGACCCCGACTTCAAGTCGCGGATATCTCGAGCCGTCCGGGTGGCACGGCTGTGGCTAGCCAAAAGACGTTCAGCATCTTCCAGAAATATCTCCGCTTCACCGGTCGGCTGAAACCGCCCGCGGTGGCGCTTGAACAGCAAGAACCCCATGGATTCTTCCAAATTCGCGATCAGGCACGACACCGCCGGCTGGGTCACCCCCAAGGCGACTGCCGCCTGCGTGACCGAGCCTTCGGTCATCACCGCGCGGAAAGCTTCAATCTGACGCAGATTCATGGCGCAACGCTCCAATGAGACGTGAGGCGGGCAATTTTATCATAAAGTCACTTTATATAGAAAGAATCTTGAGTAATTTGACTTAATGGACTGACGCGACCACGATCCGCACTACCAATATAAAGCGGGTCAATCGGGCGCATATGGGCGCTAAGGATGGAGAACCGGGGATGGGGAGCCGAGGAAAGCTCATGAACGCTGAGGACGAAAGCCAAGACACGGTCTGCGTGGTCGGCGCCGGCATTGTCGGTGTCGCGACCGCGCTGAACCTGCAACGACTGGGCCGCGACGTGACCCTGGTGGATCGCGAAGAACCCGGCGAAGGCGCGTCTTTTGGCAACGCCGGCGTCCTGGCGACCAGCTCGATCATCCCCGTCACCGTGCCCGGCCTGATCAAAAATGTACCGGCCATGTTGAGTGACCCCTTGGGGCCGGTCTATCTCAAATGGGGCTACATTCCGAAACTGCTGCCCTGGCTGTTCAAATACCTGAAGCATTGCTCCGCCGACCGGGTCCGATATATCGCCGACAACATGGCGCCGATGGTCGCCAACAGTCTCGACGAACATGCCCGGCTGGCCGAAGGCACGGATGCGGCACGCCGCATCCAACGCATTCCTTATGGCTTTGTGTTCAAGAACCGCGCGACGTTCGAAGCCGACACCTTGGGATGGGGCTTGCGCAAAAAACATGGCATCCCGTGGACAGTGATCGAAGGCAACGACGTCCGCGATGCCGAGCCCGGCCTGTCTCCGAATTATGAATGCCTGGTTGAAATGGCCGAACAGCACGGCGCCATCGATCTGCCCGGCGATTACGTCAAAGAGTTGGCCAAGGCCTTGGTCGCCGGCGGCGGACACATCGTGAAATCGCCGGTCACCGGGTTCCTACGCACGGACCGCAAAATTACCGGCGTCACCACAGAGGCCGGCAATATTCATGCTGGGACCGTTGTCGTCGCCGCCGGTGCCTGGTCGGCGCAATTGCTTAAATCCATTGGCATGCATGTGCCGCTGGAAACCGAGCGCGGGTACCACGTGCAGTTGATGGGATCATCGGTTCGCCTGAACCGCGCCTTGATGGTCGCCGACGGCAAGTTCGTCGCGACCCCCATGGACGATCGCATGCGCTTGGCCGGCCTGGTCGAATTCGGCGGCCTCGACGCGGGTCCAAGTGCCGCGCCCATCAACACGCTGTTGAAGCGCGCCGAGATCGTTTTTCCAGGCATTGAATATGATCACCACACCGAATGGCTGGGCCACCGCCCGGCGGTCTCGGACAGTTTGCCGGTGATGGGGCCGATCGCCGACCATCCGGGTCTGGTGCTGGCCTTCGGCCACCATCATGTGGGCCTGACCGCCGGGCCGCGCGCCGGTCGGTTGATCGCCGATCTGGTTTGCGGAAATACTCCGAATATTGATCTTACGCCTTACGCCGTTGAGCGGTTCACCGGAACCGGGGACTGAGATGGACGGCGCCGCGAAAAATGTCGTGCACGGCCTCGGCGACACTATTGAGGGCATGGTGGTCACCACCGTTGCTCTGCCGGTAACATCGACACGAAATCACGGCATCGGTGCGGTCGGCGGCGATATTCACAATGTCTTGGTGAAACTGGAAACCGATGGCCTGACGGCCTGGGGCGAGGCTTCGCCGTGGGCGGCTTTCACCGGCACCGCGGAAGCCGCCGCCGGCGCACTGGATGTGCATCTGCGGCCGTTGATTGTCGGCCGACGGATATCGGAAACGGCGCAAATCATGGTTGAAGCCGACGCTGTCCTCGTCGGTCATCCCGAAGCCAAGGCGGCGCTAGAGATGGCGCTTTATGATTTGATCGGCAAGGCCGCAAATCTATCGGTCAGCGAGTTGCTGGGCGGCCGGGTTCGCGATGAATTGCCGCTCAGCGTTTCCATCGCCAATCCTGATTTCGATGCCGATCTTGAATTGGCCGAGCGCATCGTCGATGACGGGGTGCGGCTGTTCAAAATCAAGACCGGCGTCGCCGGCCACACCTTTGATCTGATGCGCCTGGAAACCTTGAAGAAACGTTTTCCTGAAGTCGAAATCCGGATCGATTACAATCAGGGCCTGACGCCCATCGAGGCAATGAAATTCGTCCCCGATATCGATACCTTCGAGCCGGGATTCATTGAGCAACCGGTGCGCGCCCAGAACTGGGAGGCGATGAAAAATATCCGCGCCGCCATCCGCGCACCCTTGGTCGCCGACGAAAGCATCTTTACGCCGGCTGATGCGTTGCGCGCCGCAAAAGAAGGCATCGCCGACGCCTTCAGCATCAAGATCATGAAATCCGGCGGCATCCGAAAATGTCAGGAAATCGCCTCTATAGCCGCCGCCGCAGGCATCGCCGGCTACGGCGGCGATATGTTCGAAACCGGCCTGGCACATTTGGCTGGCGTGCATCTTGTCGCCACCGCGCCAAATATTTCGCTGGGCTGCGAATTTTATCAGGCGACGTATTATTTAGAAACTGATCTGCTGGAAACACCGTTCCCGGTGTCGAACGGCAAAATCACAGTGCCCGTGACTCCAGGATTGGGAATCAACATCGACGAAGACAAGGTTCGGCACTTTGCCATCGACCAACAAAATTAAAAGACGACAGCACGACGACAAGCACATTTGACTATAGACTATCAACACACCAGAGGAGGCAACGATGAAGACAATAATGAAAAACCAAACCATCAAGACCCTGGCCATGGCGGCCGGCACATTCGGCCTGATGGCGGGCGCGGCGCAAGCCGAGAAATGGGACATGCCGATGGCCTATTCGGCGACCAACTTCCATTCGGCGGTCGGTGCGGAATTCGCCAAGTGCGTGACCACCGGCACCGGCGGTTCCATTGAGATCGTCACCCACCCGTCCGGCTCGCTGTTCAAGGGCGCAGATATCAAGCGCGCCATTCAGACCGGCCAAGCGCCGATCGGTGAGCGGCTGTTGTCCGGCCACCAGAATGAAAATGCCGTGTTCGGTGTTGATTCTGTGCCGTTCCTGGCGACGTCTTTCGAAGACGCAGCGAAACTTTGGAAGGCAGCGAAGCCGACATTGTCAAAGATTTTGGATAAACAGAACCTGGTACTTCTCTATTCCGCGCCATGGCCGCCGCAGGGCTTGTACTTCAAAAAGGAAGTCAATTCCGTTGCCGACATGAAGGGCATAAAGTTCCGGTCCTACAACACGACGACGGCCCGTTTGGCCGAATTGGCGGGCATGCTGCCGGTGACCATCGAAGCCGCGGAAATCTCACAGGCCTTCGCCACCGGCGTTGCCGAAGCAATGATTTCATCGGGCTCCACCGGCTATGACCGCAAGGTTTGGGAAAGTCTGACACATTTCTATGAAGTCGATGCCTGGTTGCCGCGCAACTACGTCATGGTCAACAAGGACGTTTGGGGCAAAACCTCGAAAGCCAACAAAGCCGTCATCAACGGCTGTGCGAATTTGGCCGAGTACACGGCACTTTACCGGTCCATCCACTACACCGGTTTCACGCTGAACGGTCTTCGGGCCGGCGGCATGAAGGTCGGCCCGGCCGGCGACAAGCTGAAGGGTGATCTGAAGAAGATCGGTGAAACCATGGCCGCCGACTGGCTGAAGAAAGCCGGCGCCGAAGGCAAAGCGATTGTCGATGCCTACAAGGCCATGAAGTAAGAAGTCACGTGAACCCGGGAGGTTGCCAGCCTGTAATTTTTGGCGACCTCCCGGATCAACGCCGCGGATACGAGGCCCGTCATGTCAGCTGTTAGAACATTTTTAGATCGCATTTATTTCGCAAGTGGTGTTGTTGCCGCATTATTCCTGATCGCCATTCTCGCACTTATTGTCATTCAGATGGTGGCCCGGTGGACCGGTGAGGTTTTCCCCGGCGCCCCGGATTACGCCGGCTATTGCATGGCGGCGGCCTCATTTTTCGCCTTCGCTTACGCGCTCAATCATGGCGCCCACATCCGCGTCAGTATTTTATTGAACGCGGTCGGTAAAAAGTCCCGCCGCTGGCTGGAAGCCTGGTGCTTCACCATCGCCACGGCGCTGGCCTGGCACTTCGCCTATTACGCCATTAAAGCGACCTATTGGTCGTGGAAGTTCAACGACATCAGCCAGGGCCAGGACGCAAGTCCGCTCTGGATTCCGCAGTTATCCATGGTCATCGGCAGCGTTATATTCGCCATCGCGCTCACCGACCACCTAGTCCATGTCTTTGTTACCGGCGATCACCGCATCCAGGCCGATGTGGTTGATGAAAGTCATGGGGAGTAGGCGAGATGGATGAATTTCAACTGATCGGCATCTTTCTCTTCGTTCTCTTTTTGATGCTGGGTACCGGCATCTGGGTCGGCCTGGCACTGTTAGGCGTTGCCTTCGTCGGCATGGAACTTTTCACATCCAGGCCCGTCGGCGACACCATGATCACAACAATCTGGAGTGCTTCGTCATCGTGGACCCTGACCGCCCTGCCGCTGTTCATCTGGATGGGCGAAATTCTATACCGCACGCGATTGTCGGAAGACATGTTCAAAGGCCTGTCGCCGTGGCTGGCCCGATTGCCGGGCGGATTGGTGCATACCAACATCGTCGGCTGCACGGTGTTCGCGGCCGTGTCGGGGTCATCCGCCGCGACATTGACGACGGTCGGCAAAATGTCGATCCCCGAACTCAGAAAGCGTGAATACCCCGAAAGCATGATTATCGGCACGCTGACAGGCGCGGCGACGCTCGGCCTGATGATCCCGCCGTCGCTGACGCTGATCGTCTACGGGGTGACAATCAACGAATCGATTTCCAAGCTGTTTATCGCTGGCGTCCTGCCGGGTTTGGTCCTGGCCTCCATGTTCATGGGTTACGTCGCGATCTATTCGAAGGTGTCGGACAAGTTCAATCCGATCCCCGAGCCGAAAATGACGTTCGCCGAAAAAGTTGCCAATTCGAAGTTCCTGATTCCGGTGATCTGCCTGATTATGGTTGTTATCGGGTCCATGTACGCGGGCGTAGCCACCGCCACCGAAGCGGCGGCGTTTGGCGTTATCGGCTCGCTGCTTTTGGCAGCCGGCCAGGGCTCGTTGGGATGGTCGACGTTCGTTGAAAGCCTGATGGGGGCGACCCGCACGTCAGCGATGATCGCTTTGATCCTGGCTGGCGCAGCGTTCCTGTCGCTGTCCATGGGCTTTACAGGCCTGCCGAAAGCCCTGGCAGAATGGATCGCCGTTTTGGAGTTAAGCAAGTTCCAGTTGCTGATGGTGCTTTTGGTCTTCTACATCGTCATCGGGTGTTTCCTGGACGGCATTTCGTCCGTGGTCCTGACCATGGCGGTGGTTGAACCGATGATCCGAACCGCTGGCATTGACGTCATCTGGTTTGGTATTTTTATCGTCGTCGTCGTTGAAATGGCCCAAATCACCCCACCCATCGGGTTTAATTTATTCGTCATGCAGGGGATGACCAGCCATGACATGGCGTATATCTCAAAGGCCGCGATCCCCATGTTCCTGATCATGGTGGTGATGGTGTTCGTGCTGATTTTCGTGCCCGAGCTGGCCACCTACCTGCCCGAGAACATGCGCAAGGCACCAGGAGGTTAGCGTTTCTGCCGACGGGTCTGCGCCGAAGTTGTTCCTGGGCGGCCTGGAATGACTTGGCCCTGGCGCCGTCAAACCGCTATATATCGTCGCACTAGATGAACCGGAATACAGTATCGATCAATTGTGATGGCGATAGATCTTTTTCAGCATCGAAAGAATGTATACAGCCAGAACGGCGAGGATGGCATCCTCGCTGAATTGCTGCGGGCGCTGAAACTTGACCAAGGGTATTTCGTTGAGTTTGGCGCCTGGGACGGCAAGCATTGGAGCAATTCATACCATCTCTATGAAAAAGGCTGGCACGGGTGCTTCATCGAAGCCGATGGCGAGCGCTACCGACAACTGTGTGAAAACATCCCCGATGAGAAAGTTGTAAAGATCCATTCGTTGGTCGAGGAAAGCGGTGACAACAGCCTCGACAACATTCTGCAACGCCACGCCATTGAAGCCGTCGATCTGTTGTCCATTGATATTGATTCCGACGATTTGCGCGTTTGGGAAGGGGTCGGGGCCTATCGCCCTACCGTCGTTGTCATCGAATACAATTCGGTCATTCCTTTCGATACCAGATACGTCAACCCGAAAGGCAAGATGTACGGCAATAGCGCATTGTCGATTGTTGAATCGGCCACCACCCGCGGCTACTTACTTGTTGAAGGAACCGACACAAATTTAATTTTCGTTCGCGCCGATGCCGTCAACGAGCCGCCCTTCAAAACCAAAACCCTGCAGGACGTTCGCGACCAAACCTATCAATTGCGATTTTTCTTCGGCTATGACGGCACCTTGCTGCACGATTTTGAAACCTTGAATGAACACGGCGTTAGTGAGTTTTACCCAGTGCCCTTTGCAATGACTATGGGATGCCAGCCCATCCCGGCGCCATTCCGCAAGGTGCGTGATCGCATGAATTATGCCGGATTGGTTTTTTTTGGATTCTCGGCATTGGTCCGATCACCTTTGAGTTTCATCAAGCTGATTGGTGCGGCGTGTCGTATAGTGTTGAAAGATCGCACACCTATGGAGTTCGTCCGCGTCGTAAAAAACAAGAACGATTTGACCCGTTCATTGAAAGAGAAATAGCTGCCGAAATGTTACGCACATCTATCACCAAGCCAAATTAAGACCAAGGTCGAGACGCCCATGAGTAATGACCAACCAAACACGACACCTGACCTCAATAATTTGGTCAGCCGCCTACAACGGTCAGGATACAAATTCTCAAGTTTTGAATTGTCGTGCGAGGACCCTTGCGACCCGATCGATGTGGAATGGAATTACAAGGACATGGTGCACGTCAGTTTTGTGCATTCGCACATGTCGCGAGAATTTACGTTTATTGGCGAAAACAGTTACACGACGCTTGATTTGCAGCGCGTCCTGGGCCTCGACATTCCACAATCCACGTCGTTTTATACGACCGAGGACAATGCGCTCATTGCACACACGTCGTTATTTTTGTTCATCGTAATTGTTGAAGTTCGGTTCGAATCCGTCGGCGAATTATTAACTAGAACGACCACCCGTTATTCACTTGGCTCCAAGACACCTTTGATCAGATTGCTGTCACCAATTTTGCGTTTCGCCCTGAAACGAAACTGGCGCAGATTTACCGCCGATGATCGTCCGCTTCGCCAGCGGCGTGGCTTGCTGCGTTCAAAAGGTTTCCAGTTTGATGAGACCCGTCCGGTCAATATCCGTGAAACATTGAATATTTCAAAAAACCATGTGATCGCACCAAAAAGTGAGCAACAAGAAATTTCGAACCACTTCAAGATTTCCGAATTTGCCGGCAAGACAGTTCACATCGGTGATAGTGATCATTTTGGCCTTCAGGTTTGCTTCAAAGACAATCAGATCCTGATTTTCCCCCGGCTGTGCCCCCATATGGGAAGTTCTCTCGATCAAGATTCCTGTGACGGACACGCCATTCCGTGCCCCTGGCATGGACGAAAGTTCAAAGCACTTTGTTCGATCAAGACCGACGGCCAAAGCAAAACCTTTATTGGGCCGCTTCATATATGCGTTTATGACGGCGCGGCTATCCATATTACAACTTTGAGCGATCCCGCGCCCATTTCGGATAGTGCTGCGAACTCAGGATATTGGACCGAGCCTTGGCGGCCGGCAGCACAAAATGACACGGATGCGGATGAACTTACCGGCATCGCGCAACAGATAGATTAAGAAATCTAGGAAGCCGGCTTTTCCCCGATCAACAACACGTTCTTGCCCAATGGGGAGCCGGAAAACTTTTCAATAAACCGCGTTAGCGGTATGCCGAACCGGTCATAGAGGCGAACCATGCCTTCGTCGAATTCGGTTTTCTGCATCCATTTATTAAAAATCAGCCATGGCACGATGCCAATCAGATCGATGTATTTGTTGCGGACGATCTCAAACCCGGCGCCTTCAACCTTTAGTGCCAATTCACGCTTCTCATAGCGGCAAAAATGACCGTGCTCATGATCCAACTTGCTGAACAGATACATCAGGGCCGGCACGAAAATCAACAGGGCGCCGCCGGGCCGCAAGGCTCTGTGCATTTTCCCCAATGCACCAACATCGTCTTCAATATGTTCAAGAACGCTAACCATAATGATGGTATCGCAAGACCCCGGTTCCACCGCATCAAGCCAATCTTCTGCGGAAACATTGTAAATAGTGATGTTGTCACGGTCGCCCAGTCGCGCAGTCAACCTGTCGCTCAGTTCAGTCGATGGCTCAACAGCATCAATGGAACTGACGATCTGCAGCAGTTTTTCACTAATGTTGCCAGATCCCGCACCAATCTCGACTGTATGGCCTTTGATTGCTGCGCCAAATTCATCAAGGATCCAATCCCGATAGTTGTGCAGTGAATCCAACGCATCAATTGCGTCGTTCAATCCGACATTCTCGTTTGTTGTCGTCATGCCTATACGGGCCAAGTCGTGTCCAATGAAATATCCATGCTGCATGCGTTTCGGAATCGCTTGTCACATGCGTCACTGATCGTGCCAGACGCTATCAGAATTAACTGTCATAAACACGTCGTTTATGTACACTCGCCAGCTTATGAATTGAGGCAATTGGCAATGTCTCTAGCCAAGGTCATCGGCACGTGTTCGGATTTCTGACGATATTAATGTGTTCCTTTGGATTGGGAACACTGACCCCAAAAATCAGAATGCCCGAATTTTCCAGCGCGAGTATTCAATTGCTGAGCGGCTTCATGCTGTTGCCGATCCTGATTTTCGTTTTCCATTTTGTATTCGGTATTGAGCTTCGATTGAGCGTTTTTGCCATCGTTGGCATTGGGGCCGCGTGCTTTGTGAGAGCCGCGTACAAATTCCGAATGTCTCACGACAAGTTTTGGGTGATATCGCATCCAATCGTCAGCATCTCGGCGATCATTGTTGCTATCGCCGCGGCCCAGGGCGGTGTCGAGTATTACATGTACCTGAGCGATGATTTCAAACGTTGGACCGGCATTGCGAAACAGGTCCATGCCTTCGGCGTTTTTGAACCTTTGGCAATTTTCCAAACGACCCCTGCCTACACGCCAGGTTGGCCGCTTATAATAGGTGCGCCCAGCATCCTCAGCGGCACCTTCGACCCCGGACAGGCGGCATTGTTGCCGATGATCATGCATCTCAGCCTGATCGGCATCCTGTTCGATATGATGGCCACTTATTTGCGTGAGAAAGCGGGGCTTTCAAAGACCCGATCCTATGTTCTGTCGTGGGTTTTTATTTTGTCACTACTGATGGTGGAAGCATCCGGCCAAGTTGTGACCCGCAGCCTGATGAGCGAGCCACCGCAAGTTTACGGCATGACAGCCGTTATCTTGCTTTGCTTAATTTCATCAATGTACCGCGCCGTGGCTCAACGCATTGCCATCCACATTGGAATAATTTTGACGGCGCTTTATCTGATTAAGGTGACCGCGCTCAGCCTTGTGCCGGCGTTACTGGCCTTTATTACCCTTTTCGCCTGGACCGAAATCCGCCGCGCTGGAATTTCGCCTGGGCTGAGATTAGCCACATCTATGGCCGGGCGGTATTTTGCCGGCACAGTCATCATTCTTATTCTATGGAAGGTTCTCGGCCCGCTCCCTATTGTCGCCCATCACGCAAATCCAAGCATGCTGCTTGCACCGGAAAAATTGATGCATTTGTTTTCTGATGCGTCGGTCACAACGACTAAAGATTGGCTCCAAACCCTCTGGGCATGGCTATCCACATATAAAAGCCCGCTCACAATTGTCAGTGTCGCGGGCCTTGTTTGGGCCTCATGGTCGCGGCGTTATTTGCCTGTTGTCATTATAATAATCCTGTTTATCGCTGCTTATGTTGGCGCCCAAGTGCTCTATCAGGTGGAATTCTGGGGCAGTTACATCAATTCGGTGCCAAGGTTCAACAGGGTTTGGGTTCGCGCCATTCATGTCATCGGATTGCTTTTATTTGCATTCCGTTTCATTGAATTTACGGCTGATCGTCAGCTGCCGATCTTCGAATTGGGTTTTCGAAATACCGCAATGAAAATCCTTCTCGGGTCACTCATGGCCGCCTTATGCGGGTGGCAAATTTACATTTCCCATTATCGTTTCGAAGATTTGCGGACACGGTCGCTGCATCGTCTCATGCCGATGATGCGTGAGTTAACGGCGGACGCGCTGGCTGTTCGAAAGATTATCGATCGAGCGCCCGAGCATCGCCACCGAATTGTCTTTTTGAATGACAACGGTCATTCCGATGATTCGTCTCTCGTCTTTTACCATTTAATAGACACCGAATTCGGCGCCGGTCCACCGACGTTCATCTTGGATACGCCGCCATTTACCTGGCGATTTGGAGACAAACGAGCGCTGGCTGAGTTGCCGATGCTCATGTTGAACGGCAATATTGATCAAATTGACATTATTTGGCCGTTTCGCCTCAATGACGCACACAGAAAAGTCCTGGGGCGGCTTGATTTGCCACCGGCCTGCAAAAGCCAGTTGGATCAACATATTCTTATCGCTAAACAACGTTCAAAAGGCCACTTTGAATGCCTGCGGAAACCGGCGGTGGCCGACAACACGCCGGTCCGCAGGCTTGGCTTGAATTAGGGTGCCGTCGCGGCGCGCCAGTTTAGCGATATAATATCCCGAATTTAGCCGTCGTGACTTTCTCTGATTGCTTGCCAAGCCCGCAAAGCAGGGCTATAACCCGCGCTCTTCCGCGTGGTCAGGCTGTAAGGGCATGCCGAGCCGCGCCGAACGTGAACCTCTAAACCCTATTCGGAGGACAGCGAAATGCCCAAAATGAAAACAAAGTCGAGCGCCAAAAAGCGCTTTCGTCTTACGGCCTCGGGCAAAGTCCGGGCCAATCCTTCCGGCAAGCAGCACTTTCTGCGCCGCCGTTCCCAGAAAATGAAGCGCTCAACACGCGGCACCATGATCTTGAGCCGCGCCGATGCACGGCTGGTCAAGGCCTGCCTGCCGAACGCCAAGTGATCGGAGGGACGAGACATGTCACGAGTTAAAAGAGCCGTTGCCCGTCACGCGCGGCGCAAAAAAATTCTCAGCTTGGCCAGCGGTTACCGCGGCCGGTCAAAAAACAATCTGCGTTTGGCCATTGAGCGGGTCGAAAAAGGCCTGCAGTACGCCTATCGCGATCGCCGCGTCAAAAAGCGGTCGTTCCGGCGGCTTTGGATTCAGCGCATCAACGCCGGTGCGCGCGAACACGGGCTGACCTATTCACAGTTCATGAACGGGCTGAGCCGTGCCGAGATCGATTTGGACCGCAAGGTGCTGTCGGAATTGGCCACGAATGAGCCCGAAGCGTTTAAGAGCTTGGTGGAACAGGCACAAGCCGCTCTCGCCAAGGCCGCTTAACGCACCGCAGATTAACTTGATGCGTTTTGGAAACGGGAGCCCGCTTGTGCAGCGGCTCCCGTTTGCCGTTTTTGGGGTAATAACGACCGATGGATGACCTGAACACATTGCGCGAAGAGCTAATGGCCGCCGTCAACGGGGCTACAGATACGGCTGCCCTGGAAGAAGCGCGCATCTCCGCACTCGGCAAGAAAGGCCGGCTCAGCGTGATGATGAAAGGCCTTGGCGCCATGGATCCGGAAGAGCGGAAATCCATGGGCCAGGCGCTGAACGCCCTGAAGACCGAAGTAGCGGACGCCATAGAGTCGGCGAAGACCGCCCTTGAGAACGCCGAACTGGATGCCGGATTGGACGCCGACGCAGTTGACGTCACCTTGCCGGTCCGCCCCCAGACGGAAGGCCGCATTCATCCGATCAGCCAAACTATTGATGAGATCACCGCAATCCTGGGTGAGATGAGCTTCACGGTCGCCGAAGGGCCTGACATCGAAGATGACTGGCACAATTTCACGGCGCTGAATATTCCTCCCGATCATCCGGCTCGCCAGGAGCACGACACTTTTTATTTGCCGGGCGAACAGGACGGCGAGCGCATGGTGCTGCGTACCCATACCTCACCGGTGCAAATCCGGACCATGCAGAACGGCGAGCCGCCGTTTCGGATCATCGTGCCGGGCCGCACCTATCGCTGTGACTATGACGCAACCCATTCACCGATGTTCCATCAGGTTGAGGGCTTGCTAATTGATGAAGCCATCCATATGGGTCACCTGAAGGGCTGCCTGATCGAATTCTGCCGGGCATTCTTTGACATGGACGATCTGCCGGTGCGGTTTCGTGCCAGCTATTTCCCATTCACCGAACCCTCCGCCGAGGTCGATATCGGCTGCACGCGGGAAGGCGGACAATTTCGCATCGGCCATGGCGACGACTGGCTGGAAATCCTCGGTTGCGGCATGGTCAACCCGAAGGTTCTGGAAAACTGCGGCATCGACCCGGTCAAGTATCAAGGCTTCGCCTTTGGCATGGGGGTCGAGCGCTTGGCCATGCTGAAATATGGTATTCCTGATTTGCGAACGTTTTATGAAACCGATTTGCGTTGGCTCAAACACTACGGCTTCAGCGCCCTTGATATGCCCTCCATGGTGGGAGGATTGAACCGATGAAGTTCACTCTATCCTGGTTGAAGGAACATCTGGATACGGAAGCGTCCTTGGAGGATATCCTCGACAAGCTGACGATCATCGGCCTTGAGGTGGAAAAGGTCACTGACCGCGCCGAGGGACTTGAAAGTTTCGTCATCGGCCATGTCCTCGAGGCCTCCCCACACCCCGATGCCGACCGGCTCCGGGTTTGCCGAGTTGATGTCGGCGGTGAAGAATTTCAAGTTGTCTGTGGCGCACCGAACGCACGGACCGGCATGAAAGGCGTGTTCGCGCGTGAGGGCAGCTACGTGCCCGGCATCGACCTGACCTTGAAGAAAGCCGAGATTCGAGGGGTCGAAAGCTCCGGCATGCTGTTGTCGGAACGTGAAATGGGCCTTTCCGATGAACACGATGGCATTATCGATCTAGCGGAGGATACGCCGGTCGGCGCGGTCGCTATCGAGGTCATGGGGCTGAACGATACGATTATTGAGATCGCGATCACGCCGAACCGCGGTGATTGCCTGGGCGTGCGTGGTATCGCCCGCGATCTGGCCGCCGCGGGCATCGGCGCCCTCAAACCTTTGAATTCGACACCGGTGCCGAGCGCTTTTGAAAGCCCCATCAAGGTCGAATTGGATTTCCCCGACGACAAAAAGGACGCGTGCCCGTATTTCGTTGGCCGCATGGTGCGTGGCGTGAAGAACGGGCCCAGCCCCACTTGGCTGCAGGACAAGTTGTTGGCCATCGGACTCCGGCCGATCTCGGCGCTGGTTGATATCACCAATCTGGTGACCTTTGATCTTGGCCGGCCCTTACATGTTTTTGATGTCGCCCATGTCGAGGGGCACATCCGCCCACGTTTGGCGAAACCCGGTGAAAAACTGGCGGCGCTTGATGGTAGGACATACGAATTGGACGCCGAGATGTGCGTCATCGCCGACGACACCAAGGCCGAAGGCCTGGGCGGCGTCATGGGCGGCGAAGCCTCGGGGTGCACGGAAGAAACCACCGACGTATTTATTGAGTGCGCCTATTTCGATCCAATTCGTACCGCCATGACCGGACGCAAACTGAACCTCATGTCCGATGCCCGCTACCGTTTTGAGCGCGGCGTCGATCCGGCGTTTCTGGAAGACGCCATGGAAATCTCAACACGGTTGGTGATTGAACTTTGCGGCGGGGAAGCCTCCGAAGTTGTCATCGCCGGCGCCGCGCCGCCATGGCAGCGTGAAATCACGCTCAGGGGTGAGCGCGTCGCGACATTGGGCGGCGTTGATGTCGATGCCGATGAGACCGTGCGAATTTTGAATGTGCTGGGTTTTGAGACAACTTCGACCGACGGTGATTATGTCGCCCAGGTGCCATCATGGCGGCCTGATATTGTCGGCGAGGCCTGCTTGGTCGAGGAAGTGGTGCGCATTTTCGGTTATGATAAAATCCCGACGGTTTCGGTTAATTTGGACGGCCAAATGCCCAGCGCCGCCCTGAGCGCGGAACAACGCCGCCGGTCCATGGCGCGGCGCACATTGGCGTCACGCGGCATGACCGAGGCGGTGACCTATTCGTTCCTGGCCGCCAAGGACGCAGCCCTGTTCGGTGAAATTTCACCCTCGGTCCACCTTGGCAATCCCATCAGCGCCGATCTTGACGTGATGCGACCTTCAATGCTGCCGAACCTCATTAACGCGGCAAGCCGCAATGCGGCCCGAGGCATCAGCGATTCAGCCCTCTTCGAGGTCGGCCCGCAATTCACTGGCGACGCGCCGGAAGATCAGGCCGTGGCCTGTAGCGGTATTCGCGTCGGCGCCACCGGGCCGCGCCATTGGTCTGATGCGCCCAGGCCCACCGATGTCTTCGATGCAAAAGCCGATGCCATGGCCGTTTTGGCTGATCTGGGTGTTGCCGTTGACCGGTTGCAAATCACCACGGATGCGCCGGATTACTTTCATCCCGGACGCTCCGGCGCGCTCCGCCAGGGGCCGAGGAATGTCTTGGCCTGGTTCGGTGAAATTCATCCCCGCGTTCTGAAGACCATGGACGGCCCGGGGCCCATCGCCGGGTTTGAAATATTCATTGACAATCTGGCGCCGCCCAAGGCCAAGAAAGGCACCGCGCGCGCGCATTTAACGCTGTCGCCCTATCAAAAGGTTTCCAGGGATTTCGCATTTGTCGCCGATGAAGGCGTCAAGGCCTCGGCCCTAGCCGCCGCGGCGCGCAATGCCGATAAAGCGCTGATTACAGGCGCTGATGTGTTTGACGTGTTCACCGGGGCCAGTCTTGGGGAGGGCAAGAAATCAATGGCGCTTTCCGTCACCCTGCAACCCACGGACAAAACCCTGACCGACGCCGAGATTGAGGCCGTTGCCGACAAGATCATCGCCAATGTCGCCAAGGCCACCGGCGCCACGCTGCGCGGCTGACGTGATGAAGCCGCTATCGGCATTCCCGGTCTCCGCTCGGCGTGAATTGCGGGGCGTCTTATTCGACATTGATGATACCTTGACCACCGAGGGCCGGCTTACTGCGGTCGCCTATGCGGCCATGGAGCGTCTTAAAAATGCCGGGTTGTTGGTCGTGCCGATCACCGGACGGCCCGCCGGTTGGTGTGATCACTTTGCACGCATGTGGCCGGTTGATGCGGTCGTTGGTGAAAACGGTGCCTTTTATTTTCGCTATGACCACGCTGAAAAACGCATGCACCGGCGCTACCATGACACCGCGGAAAATCGCGCCACCAATTGGCAACGGCTCATCGATCTGGGCGCGGAGATCACCGAGACGGTGCCCGGATGTTCGGTTTCCGCCGACCAATCTTACCGGGAAACCGACCTTGCCATAGATTTTCGCGAGGATGTCCCGTCGCTGGATCAAAGCGCCATAGATCAAATTGTCGAATTGATGAACGCTGCCGGAATGACGGCAAAGATCAGTTCGATCCACGTCAACGGCTGGTTTGGTGATTACGACAAGTTGACCATGACCCGAAGCCTATTCAGTGAAATGTTCGAGATCGACCTGGAGGCGGATAAAGAGCGTTACGTCTTTTGCGGTGACTCACCGAACGATCAACCCGCCTTCGCGTTTTTCCCCAACGCCGTCGGTGTCGCCAACGTGCGTGGTTTGGCCGATCAACTGACCACGCCGCCCGCCTATGTGACCGAACATGACGCCGGCGACGGCTTCGCCGAATTGGTGGATTTTCTGCTGGGCCCTTAGGTCATCGGCTGAAAGACACGGGTCGGTGCGTTGCGGCCACGCACTGTCACCTCGGTAATCGGTTTAAACTTACAGACCTCTTCGCACGACGCCGTGGTGTTCTCACCACACAGGATGTAGGTGCCGAATTCCTTGTTGAGTTGCTCAAGCCGCGCCGCGATGTTGACCTCGTCGCCGTGCACCGTGGATGCGAGGCGTTCCTCCGTGCCGATCGCGCCGACAACAATCTCGCCAGTGTTCACGCCGCAACGGGTCAACAGCCAATTCTCATGAGGGCCGAAAGTCCGGTTTTCGCACAATTCTTGAATGGCCAACGCCGTCTTAATGGCGTTCGCCGCATGGTCGTCATCATTAGTAACGGCGTTATAGGTAATCAAGATCAGGTCACCCTGGTACTGGGTGATGCCCCCGCCATTGGCGCTGATGATTTCGCCGACGGCGCAGAAGTAATCGTTCAAGGTCTGCGCCAACTCTTTCGGCGAGAGTTTCTCGGACACTGTCGAGAAAGCCTCGATATCGGTGAACACAACGGAAGCAACGCGCGATTCGCCGTCGCCCGGTTGGATGGCACGATCCGCCGACGTGATGTGATTGGCAACTTCGCG